>CALWBE010000021.1 GCA_944375955.1 uncultured Clostridia bacterium
CTAACGAACGTGATGTAAGTAACTTAGGTATGGTTATGGTTGGATTCCTGACGGCGTTTCCGATTGCATCCATATCAAGTTCTTCTATTATGGGGGCGGACATAATATGGACCTATTTTGCTATTATCATTGCATTTGAAGGAATAGCGACAAAATATGGCGGCATGTCTGACACCACTTAGTGTTGATTAAGTCATTTATAAATTATGCAGGCGGTTGACGAGTATAAATCACTGGTAAGTCGGAAAAACAAAAAAATATCATAGATCGTGAATTTTATCGTTGGCAGACTGTAATTTGTTCTCTACAGCTAATTGCCAAACAGATAATAAAAGTATAATAGATTATAGAGATGATTATTTCCGCATTTACAATTGTATCTGTGTAAAGTTCACCGCTAGTGGGCAAAGATATTATGTGGCTATATTTCGCAATAATTATTGCGATCGCACAGACAGAAGATATCATATATCATGATACAGAATAAGTTATTTGAAATTTGTACAGTAATATTTACGATATAATATATATTTTCGAGAGATATAAATGGGGAAAAAAGATTTTTTCAAAAGCTTAGTTGGGTACTCAGTGCCGTCATATATAGGAGCTGCGATAAGTTTATTTTCTATCCCAATTCTTACCAGATTGTTCTCAACAGAAGAAATGGGAAAGATTAATATGTTCATTGCTTATTCCAATATATTATTGGTGTTTTGCAATATGGGATATGAGCAGGCTTTTGTTCGCTTTTGCAATGAAGATAAGAGTCATAACTCCATTGGCAGCTGGGCCTCGTTGTGTATGGGGATATCATTAATCTTTACTACGTTTGTCGTGTTCGGAACCTTAATCTTTTTTAAGGAGATTTCTTTGGCAATCTATGGAGATATTTCAATATGGTGCATTATTGCCATAGACCTCTTTTTATTGGCAAGGGTAATTACACAATATACGACTTTAATTTCGCGAATGAGCCAAAATGTTATAGAATACTCGATTCAAACAATTATAATAACAATTACAACAAAGATTATATTTATAGTTGCCGCCTTTTGGGATCCAACATTTGTAATTGCAGTGAAGATCATGGTATACTCTAATTTACTTCTCGCGATTGCATTCTTATTATATTTTAAGAGCAAGAAATTTTTTGCTGTTTTTGTAGGCGTTGACAAGCGTCTTATAGGTAAGTTAACAAAATATTCGTTGCCTTTTGTTCCGACTTTTTTTATATCTACAGCTAACTTGTATTTATCTCAACTTATTTTAAGAAAATATGTCGGCTTCGAGGCTGTTGGTATTTATGCCAATGCAGTGTCGGTCGCTAATGTATTATCTATTGTTCAATCTGGATTTAACGCATATTGGCCTGCTTTTGTATTTGCCAATTATAAAACGGAACAGAAGAATATACAGCACATACACAAATTTGTCGTTTGGGCCATTACTTTTTTTGCTATGCTTGCTATTGCTGGACAGGGTATTCTCTATATTTTTGTAGGAAATAATTTTCGTGAAAGCCAGCTAATATTTCCTCTTCTTATCATAGTCCCTGCGATATATACGTTTGCTGAAACAACAAGAATTGGGATACGAATTGCACAAAAAACATATTATGAATTATTAGTGTCAGTATGTAGTGTCGGAATAAACGTATTGTTATGCTTTATATTAATACCTAAATATTCAATTATTGGCGCAGCACTGAGTACGGTCTTCTCTTCTATTATAGGTGTATATAGTGCATCAATAATATCAAATAAATATTATCAATCAGTTCAGTCATTTATACCTATGACGCTAGCCATTCTTATTTTGTTTATTATGGCGTGCTTAAACTTGATTGCGCTTGGCAATAGTAAATATTACTATTATATTTTATTATTCCTAGCGTTATTCTTTACATTTAAGAATCAAGTAATACAAATCTTCCATTATGGCTACGTACAAATTCGGGGATCCAAATGATAGTACTAATTGCAATTGAGCCTCCCACGACTTGATACTGGAAGCGTCACCACCTTTTACCGGGCGGTATATATGGCTTGGGGCTATTACAGTCGCTCTGTTTCCACTCGGCGAGCGCAGCCTTTATGTGCTTCTCATGTGCAAGCTGAGCATTACTGCATGCTTTACAAACCACCTTGCGCAGTTCCGGGAACATATCCAGCATCGTCCTCGGGACAGTTATTTTCTCTACAGAGACTTTGCCATTGCTGACTGCGTCTTCTCTCGCGATTGTCCACGAAGTTTTGAGCCAGAAGTCCAAGCCTTCGCCGTAATTCATGCTGCGCTAGTTTGCATGAATTACACGCGAATGGGTGTTCTCACAGACTTAATAAAAATGATATGAAACGATATTAACTGAATGCTAACTATTAATGTATGCTATTTCATTAAGCTATTCATATGAACTTATTGCACGCTAGATTGTGTGGAGTTTTATGGATAAGCTAAGGAAGCTAAAAGATGTCAAGTTAAGTTAACAATAGACCGATGATTTCTTTTATTCTCAATTGCATAATCCTGAGAACTCTTGTATCAGGCAAAAAAACTTCTGGTGATAAAGAAATTTTTCTGGGTTGTTGTCCTCCGCTAGGGTATGGAAATATATTTACTTCAGTAGGCATGTATAAATATGCAAAATCCATTGAACGCCTAATATGGAAATTATTAGTGACAATTATAACATTTTTAACACCTAATTTCTTTACTATTTCAGAACAATATTTCAGATTCTCATCCGTATTTCGTGCCTTAGACTCAAGTATAATTTTTGCTTTGCAGCCCATTGTTTCAGCGGCATAAGCCATAATTTCAGCCCCCGTAATGCCACTGCGCTGAAATGTATCTCCAGCAGAAAGTATAAGATAAGAAAAAGATGGATGTTCTTTAGTTAGCTTAACAGCAACATAAAGTCTTTCGATAGTAGCAATATTAGGCTGAATGGGTTTGTTATCTTCATCATTTGAAGTTCCTCCGCCTAACACTATAACTGCTGCTTGAGCATTATCAGGAGGAAGCTGCGGTTTATATACGTCAATAAACCATTTGTTCAAATAAAAGGTAGTAATAGGAATGCTTGTAATATACATACCAATTGCGGTTAGAAATAAAAGTGATGAAAGGATAACACGCCGAGGTTTTTTTAAAGCATGTAGAGATAAAATAAGTAAAATAATAATAAATAGTCCGGGAGGCATTATAATCGAGCTGATGATATCTGATAACACTTCCCGTTCCTCCTATTACACAGCTTCCAATACAGAATTATAATATGCCTGCATTAGGCATGTCAAAATATAAAGGAAAACAGATGAGTTAGAATGAATACGCAACTTTACAAAATAGCCGAAAGTTTTAGGCGTGCTATAGAGCATGCTCGGCAAGATTCCAATAACAAGAAGTATCCCTACTTCCAGCTCTTTCCAATAGGAACCTGCGGCGATACATGCTATATGCTGCCAAAGTATTTTTCAGAGAATACCGAATTAAATATACCAGTTTACTATATTGAAGGAGACTACCATATAGACGGTGATTTTTGCACCACACTTGTGAGTGAGTTACGAAATAACTTTTTGGAAGTACTCGCTTAACAAATCCTTATGTTTGAAATAACAATCCAACACATAACACAAGAATTGTTCTTGTTCAACGGGCAAGTCCTTGCCGTTTTCGTCTTTCCTAGAAATCTCACATCTAAAAGTAAATGGGATTTTTGAATTATCGATCTTGAAAGACTTCATCCGTTGTTTGGCTGTACCTTTTTGATTTATATCATCCAATCGCTTAGTGTATTCATTAAGAGAATAGAAAATGTATTCATGATCTAAGTGTGTAATGTAAATATCGCCATCAAAGTTCGCGTACTGTAAATGTACAACTTGTGTAACAATCATTTCCTCGTAATTGTCAAAATCACTGCACAATTCCTCAAAAGTTATATTTTGGGGATCAATATTTATCCACAAGCAATCTTCGTATTGTGTTGAATATAGTTTGCTTACAGAATAGCTACCTAAATTAGCTAAATCAAATGGTTTACCTCTCTCTACTGCTTCCATAAGATATGTGCCGGACATACATCCTTCATAACCAGGCTTGTTCAAGAGCCGTACTGCCAGGCTGTTTATCATTCCATGAGACATCATGCAGGAAAAAATTTTCAATAAATGAACGGGAATGTTTTTTGTAAAGAATGTTTTGTTTATTGCGTGATCATAAATCCGAGGGGGATTAAGAAGAAGTAACATTCTGTGACAATCTATGGGGACAAGGCCATACTTACAAAATTGGCTTTGTTTATCAAAAATACTCTTATAAGTTTCTGTTAAATAGTTTATATCAGAACTATAAGGGCTTTGCTGTATAGCACTATAATTTTCAAAAGCATAGTATAAAAATAATAAAACTTTTACTTCATGATCTGGCAAATTATCAACTTCTTTTAGTTCACGTATCCACGAATCGTATTGTTTAATCCATTCATCAATCGGGAGCGCCCTAAGGCCTTGGAATTCTTTTTCAAGATTTTCTAACTTTCTTTGTTTTATAATATCATGATGCTCTAATTCCTTTTGGGCTTTGATTTCGCGCGCATAGTACTGGTTAATTTCGTCACGTAAGGCTACATCAGAAACCCCCATTTTTAGTGTTTGAATAGTAGAAATATCTCTTTCTTGGAGTTTACCAAGGACAATATCGTATCTATATTTTGTTTGTTTTTCTGCACTCGATTTTTCCGCATCCGCACTAAACCATTGATAATTTATCTCATGTTTAGTGTTAATATATTCGTTTAACAAAAATAATATATCGTTTCTTGATTTTATCATTTACAATCCCACCGCTCCATCTCAAAATTTGATATTCAACTATTATAAAATCTATGTAAGAGGTGGCATCTTGACAGGAAACTTATGGATTGGGCTAGTCAAGTTATAGCCAACCTTATCTGTATTCATCTGCTTTATAAAACCTTCCTTACAACACTTTAACATTTCCCAGAAACAATCGCTAATGGTAAATTACCATTGTTTCTATATTTTTATGTTAATAGCCTAGTATAACACGATTGGGGAAATACCTGTGAATTCACAGTAATGTATTTCAGGAAAAATTTAGCTATAATGTTCTTTAAATTTCGGCTTTAAATAATAAAATTAGCCCTTTTTCCATAAACAGCAGAACTGAAGCTCGTAGAGTGGGGCAATAGCTATGGTATGAATTACGCAGATATAAGCTTTGTGTCCTCTATAGCTTATATTGTCTTTTACTGCCGCTCTTAAGGACCGTCTAACGCCGTACCCTGCTTGCTTTGGATACTCTCACTTTTTTCATACAACATACCTTAGAACAAGAAAATATCCGACTTCCCGCACTTTCCTGAAGGCACATATGGTGATACATGTTATATGCTGGCAAAGTATTTATCAGCAGACACCAACTTAAATATATCGATTTATTATGTCATCGGTGAATTCTAGATAAAAAGAGATTTGCAAACACATGCATGGCTTGAGATTTTAGATAACAATAGCCCACATGGCTTGTCAGAATGCAGTTTATAATCGATATAACTGGAGACCCGTTTAAAGATAAGGAAATCTTTCTATATAACGATATACCTGTATATATGGGACACGCCAACGATTTTTATCAATTATGGGAAACAAAGCGACATCCTTATGAATATAAAAATATGCCTTTAGAACCGGAGTTAATATGCTGCTACAAGGCTATATTAAAACATATGTAAATTCATATTAC
>CALWBE010000022.1 GCA_944375955.1 uncultured Clostridia bacterium
GGATTGTTCTCAGCGTCATCCGGATTGTAAACAGTAAGACCGGTCCATGCCTCGTCGTTAAACCAGCCCTGACCTTCATACTCGCCCCAGCCGCGCATCTCATCGAAGCCTTCATATACATATGTACCGTCTTCGTTCTTTTCGGCAAGGTTTTTTACAGCAGCCCTTACACCGAATCCGGTGGCGTCAGCGTCAGTAGATACATCGGGACCTATTCCGGCAAGAGTTGCAGGCAGAAGCGTTCCGGTAGCAACAAGCTTGTAGTTTACTGCGATACCCGTTTCTTCGGTAAAGTCGTCAACCATCTCTCGCATTATCTGCGCCTGGTCACGTCCGGTCGTAAGCCATACCTCAACGCTCTCACCTTCGTAGTCGCTGAAGTCGCTCATGGCTCCGTATGTATTGTAATCTGTAAAGAAAGACATTACAAATGAACCGACTTCAAAACCTATTGTGCTGAAGAAATTCGCCTCGTCCTTAGGAAGCGGCTCATTTACTCCCTGAATGCTGATATAGTCAACAAGCAGCGGCTGATTTCTTGACTGGAGCAACCACGTTCCTATACTTCCTATATAAGATTTGAGTACCGAAAGGTTATCGGCTATCTTTGACTCGTTGTTGCCCATTACTTCAAGAGTGTACGCAACTCTTTCAAGAAGTACCGAATGCTCGCCTTTTTCTCCTATTATCTCCTCAAAATCCGCAAGAACGCTTCTGAGGTTTTCAGCTTCAAGACGCATGCCGCGCAACACGTCAGGTATGAGCTTTGTAAAGCCGTAATCTGTGTATGCATCCGGCTCGGGTCCCGTAATCATAAGTATCTGTCTGTAATACTCATTCATGCGGACAAGACTTTCGTCCACCTCACGCAGCTTTTCAGAAAGATTTCCGAGTACGCACTCAAACTCAAGAGTATATGTCTTGCCCTTTTCAAAGTAAAACTCAAATTGTGTTACGTCATTGTTGAGAGGCAGAGTCTGCCAGTCATCGGAATAGTTGAACTGGAGGTATTTTGCTTCTTCAAAAGGATATTCTCCGTTTATTTTGAGAGAGCGCGATGCAAATATTCCGGCATACAGAGACTGTTTTGCTCTCGGAACTATATAATAGAATCCGCTTTCAGGACATTCATAATCATAACGGATCCATTGTCCGGCTATCTGCCATTTTTCTCCGCCTATAGTGTTGACAAGAGTTTTGCTTGTAGAGCTCGGCTCATTTATGGAAGATGTCTTGTCGCTTACAGGATATATTACCTGATCTGACGTTGACACAGGCATTTCAGCCTGAATTTTAACAGTATGTTCAGATGTTATTGTATTAGCTCCGAGCTTTTCTGCTGCGGCATGATATTCTTCATATGAAGGAAGCTTATCCTCCACGAAAATTTCTATTTCTCCGAAAAGTGCGGGCTCTCTTGAAGAATAAACCTCAAATGTCTGCTCGCCTTCGCTGAAATAGAACAGAAAACTGTCATTGTAAAACGCGTTAGAATCGCGCAGCACCTGTTCGCTCCATACGGGATCCTCATATTTCTTTGAACGGATCTCATTTCCGGATATATCCACGCGGAAAGCTCTGCCCAATTCGTCCTTTTCTATGACGTTGCCATCCTTATCGGTAGGTGCTCTGTCTTTCCATATACGGGTGAATGCGATATTGCGCGCTTCTTTAAAGGGTACCTCTCCGTCTATCTTTATTATTCTTTCAATAGCAACGGTATTGCCCTCTATGTAGTTATATTCGGAATATTTGCCTTCATCCTCATCAAGCTCGATCTCTGTAGGCGCAGCTATTATATTGCCGTCATCGTCATAATACAGATTTGAAAAGGGGAAGTATGACATGCGTACATTGTAAAATCCCGATTTTTCAATATTAATCTTATAAACCGCCGTGCTTCCGTCCTCTGTCAGAAGATATTCGCTAACGCCTTCAGATATGCCATCAGGATCCTTATCTTCGCCTTTAAGAACTCCGTTGCTGTCCTTAAGTACCATAACGGTACCCTGACTCAGCTCGGTATCTGCAGATGCAGCAGAGATAATTATAGGCTCAGGCTTGTTTGCCTCGGTAAATTCTTGAACACCGTCAGCCTCATGAAGCAAAAGATATTCCTCGTAAGTAGTAGAATTCAAAAGCTCTTCCATCTCGTCGAGTGAGTTCAGCGGCGGAATTGCTAAATTCTGATCTGAGTTTGCTTCAGCTTCGTCTGCATATACCGCAGGCACTGCCTGTGACACCATAGCAGCCAGCAACAGCAGTGAAACGAGCTTTTTAAAACCCTTTGCTTTTTTGTTCATTCGCAAAATTCCTCCTATGCTTTGCTTATACAGCAGTGCTTATCTCCGATATTATGCGATATGCCCCGCTGATATAATCATATTGTAGAAAATCTCCGTAAATTACCTTGTCTTAATAATTTTATCTCGAAAAGATCGCATCTTTTCACGGAAATCTCTTTTATAAACAGACAATATACGCAAAATTTAACCCGTTTATACATAAGCTTCCGCACGGCAGCGCACACTTGAAGCTCCGCAAAACAGGTAAAGAAGGCGCAATAATGCCTTTATTACTGAAATAGAATATCATACAACGCTTTTTTTGTCAAGAGTTACACTTTTTGCTCAACTTATGCTTTTATTTCAATTTTTGCAGTCTAATTTCAGCCGATTTCGTTCGAAAAAGTGTTCGATATTTTTTAAGCCATCTTAAAACTATACAAAATATATATTTACAATTTAAATTCATATATTTATCACTTAATTTTCATTGAATTTTCAACAATTTTTCGAGTTTTTATAATTTTATATATAATTTTTAAATATTGTTTTTTTTAATCATAAATTTATAATAGTAAAGATAAATTTTGACATGCTAACTATTATATGGCAAGATTTTACATTATTTACAAGTTAAATTTGGACATATTCAACAAAAACTTAATCAAAATTTCTACGCCTTGTTAAAAATGACGAAACGCCGTTTCGCGTTCCGTCTTTTCTCGCTTTTTTTGTGATTCGGTACAAAAAATCCATGCACGGATTTTTCCCTTTCTATCTGCTGAACTGCGGAAATTTTTGGGGATATCTGCCGAATATCAATCCGAAAATTGTTTTTTAGATTCTCATTCGTCAGACAGGTCTGCAGTAGCCTCATCCCATTGCAAGTACAACTCGTCAAGCCTTGCATGAAGGCTGTTCTGCTCCTCATAAAGCTTTTCAGTCTTTACATAATCCGATCCGGCTTTTTCCATCTCCGCATCGATTTCCTTTAGTCTTTCTTCGCACTCAGCAATAGCCTTTTCAGCTTCCGCTTGCTGTTTTTCCGCTTTTCTGCGCCGGCTTTTCTCCTGCTTTGTCCTTATATATTCGGCTTTTCCCGAACCTTGATTATCTGTAATGCTATTTCCGGCCTCATTGCCGGAATTCCCCGTGACAGCTTCCGCTGCCGTTTTTTTTCTGTACTCGCAAAAATCCTCATATCCGCCCCGGTAATCCATATATCCGTCGGTCCTAAGCTCAAGTATCCTTGTCGCAAGCTTTTTTATAAAATATCTGTCATGTGATACCGCGATAACAGTTCCGTTATATCCGAGTATGGCATCTTCCAACACTTCGCGCGTCGCGGCGTCAAGGTGGTTTGTCGGCTCGTCAAGTATCAGAAGATTAAGGTCTTCAAGCATCATCTTCGCAAATGTAAGTCTTGCCTTTTCTCCTCCGGACAGCACCGATACCTCTTTAAAAACATCTTCAGCTTTAAATAAAAAACGTGCAAGTGCACCGCGTATCTCTGACTGTTTTTTGTCAGGATACTCGTTCCAAAGCTCGTCCAGCACCGTATTTGACGGATTAAGCCCCTGATGTTCCTGATCATAATAGCCGATCTTTATCTTATTTATGTATTCAAAAGATCCGCTGTCCTGCATAAGCTTTCCGCATAATATCTTCAGCAAAGTCGATTTGCCTACGCCGTTTTCACCGAAAATAAACATTCGCTCTCTGCTGTGCAAAATAAACGATATATCTTTAAACAAAGTCTTTTTTCCATACGACTTAGAAAGCCCTTTAACATCAAGTATATTATCAGATAAAAGCTCGTGTGCGCCTGCGGAAAAACTCATTTTTATGCTTTCCGGCAAATCCTTCGGCTTTTCAAGTTTATCCATCCGTTCTATCGCTTTCATACGGCTTTCTGCAGCAATTATATTGCGTTCTCGGTTCCAACGGCGTTGATTCTCTATAAATGCTTCCATCCTCTCTATTTCTCGCCGCTGATTCTTATAATGCCGCTCGTCTATCTCTCTGTCCTTTTCCTTCTGTTTTACAAATCCGCTGTACGGCAGATTGTAAAGTTTTCCTTCGGTATTCTCTATCTCAAAGGTCTTATTTGTAACTTTATCAAGAAAATATCTGTCATGAGAAATTACAAGCAGTGTCTTCTTATATCCTGCAAGATAATTCTCAAGCCATTCTACCGACGGTATATCCAGATGGTTAGTCGGCTCATCAAGCATAAGTATATCTGGTTCGGAAAGCAATGTCCTTACCAGTGCAAGCCTTGTCTTCTGACCTCCGGACAATGTATCTATAGAAAGATTCTGCCGTTCTTTTTCAAAGCCTATCGCACACAGCATACTTTGTATACGGCTTTTATACTCATAGCCTCCGTTTTTTCTAAAACTCTCCTCAAGTCTTGCATATTCCGCTGCAAGACGCATATGCGTCTCTTCATTTTCTTCGCTGAACGAAAGCATTTCATTCTGAAGCCATTCGAGTCTCTCTTCATCTTTTACAAGCTGTGGAAAAGCCAGCAGCATTTCGTCAAAAATAGGATTTTTTGATTCAAAAGATGCGTTTTGCTCAAGATATGCCACCTTTAGGTCTTTTGAAAAATTTACGCTTCCGCTGTCACATCTTACCTTGCCGGATATTATTTTAAAAAGCAGCGACTTTCCCGCTCCGTTGACTCCTACAACGCCGAGTCTGTCGCCGCCGTTCAATCCGAATGTGATTTTATTCAATATGACATCCGTGCCGAAGGACATCGATACCTCCGACAGATTAAGAACTATCACTCTAAAATGCTCCTTGATATATTATACCTTGTTTTTTATCTAACTGTATTTCGGATATATCTCCGAAATTCTTTTAAGCAAAAATATTTTGAATCACATCAAAATAATCATTTGACAAATTTACCGCAGAAAGAACAATATGTGTTCTTTTTAGCGGATTTGCCGCACGAAGGACACGTGCTTTTAGCATAGACGTTTCTTCTCTTTTCACAAAGTTCCTTAATAGTTTGTTTTTCCATCTTTGCTTCGTCTATATATTTAAATATTTTTTCCTCTCCGCTTTTCGATGACAAGCTTCCGCTTACTACTGATTCGCCTATTTTTTCATAAATGCCGGAAAGCTTGCTTTTATGAGTTTCGACAGCAAGCGTCAGCTTTGTTATCTCAGACAGATTTCCTATTGCCTTGTACGCACATTTCTTTGTACGGTTCAATATTTCACCTATTTCGCACATATTGACATACCTCCGTAAAATAATATATTTCAGCTGTATAAATACGAAACTTCAGTTATTTTTACTTCTCCGTCCGCTTCTTCGGTAGACACAAGCAGCGGAGCAGTCTCATTATAAATATCCATATCTCTTCTGAAATTTCCTTCGTTGCAGTATATTCGGTATGTTACGACAAATTTTCCGTTTATCAAACCGGTTTCCGGATCTACACGTTCCTCAAGCGACTCTATGTGTATGTCATGAAGCCTCTGCGGAGGAAATTCTATCTCGCCTGATGCATACGGATCAATCTTGTTTTCAAAATCATATTTGTCCGAAAAACACTCCGAATACGCTTTGCTGTCGCCGTTTTTTATCGCTTCTATATACTTCGAAAAAAACACTGCTGCGTTTCCGCCTATTTCATAATAGTTGCCGTCGGTTATAAGCGATTCTACTCCGTCTTTTTTATAATAAATCTGCTTTATGCACTCGTCATAACCCTCAAGCATCTCTTCGGTAAGTTTTTCCGGATCATAAAACGCTCCCGTGCCGAAGTACGTATCTTCAGATTTATCCGCGTTCTCGCTCATTGCCGGTATTATAACTTCTGCGGCAACAGCAACGGCAGCAAGCAATACAGCCGCTAATATAACCGCTGTTAAAAGTACCTTCTTCCTCCCGGCAGTTTTTTTTGTTTTCACTGTTTTATTATTTCTCTTTTCAGCCATAATATCCCTCGTAAAAGTTATTCAGCAAACCTCGCGGCAGCTTTGACCGCAGTTTTTCCGTCAAATATTCCTATTTTACCTATCGCAAAAAATGTTCCTTCATTATCGTAAAGGCGCACTGTCTGATCTTCCGAAAAAGCTTTTTCGTCAAGTCCCAGCTTTTTTAAATATATCTCACAACCGTTTTTGCAAAGCCTTGAATAAAAATCAGTAAGTTTTATGCTCTTAAGTTCAGTAAATACTTTCTCTGGAGAAATTAAAAACCGTTCTACCGCACTGCTGCCGCCTTCACAATAAATCCGTTCAATTTCATCAAGCGTTACCGTATCCGATATGTCAAACTCTCCGCATGCCTCTCGCGTCAGACTGTAAAGCGTTCCTCCGCATCCCAGCATTTCACCTATATCCTCGCAGAGCGTTCTTATATATGTTCCCTTAGAACATTCAACCCTGACAAGAAAATCTGTATCCGTCACCGCTTTTAAAACTTCTATTTTATATATTTCTATCTCTCTGTCTCGGCGTTCCACGGTGATGCCTTCTCTGGCAAGCTCATAAAGCTTTTTGCCGTTTATTTTTATTGCTGAATACATCGGCGGTATCTGCCGTATTTTTCCTGTGAAATTTTCAGCCGCAAGTCCTATATCCTCACAGTTAAGCTTTACGGCAGTCTGCGAAATAACTCTGCCTGTAATATCCCCCGTATCCGTAACTAATCCGAATCTCATGCCCGCAAGATATCTCTTGTCATGGTTCATAAGATATTCCTGAGCTGCAGCCGCTCGTCCTACAAGTATTGGCAAAACTCCGTCTGCCATCGGATCAAGCGTTCCGGCATGCCCTACTCTTTTCGTTCCGCAAAAGCGTTTTATCCGGGCAACCGCATCATGCGACGTATATCCCCGAGGTTTATATAAATTTATAATTCCATCCATTATCTGATTCCGTTTTTTTCTCGATTTTCACACTTATAATGCTTTTTGCCGCTGCTTTATTAAAAAAAGCCGGTCATTACATATATAATTATATATGCAAACCGGCAATTTGTCAAATATTAACCTTTATATGTTCATTATATTAAAACCTGCACTTAATTAATTTTTTTGAATTTTTATAGGATAGGACACAAAACTCCATATTTTAAAAATGTCTTTTTTGCGTTTTCAATCGACTCGAAATCGGGTATTTTACAGGGCAAAGTATCCTGCATATCAATGGCAGAATATTTTGAATGGGCATAATCATGATACGGCAGTATACGTATTTTTACGATATTTTTAAGATTTGAAATAAAATACGCTATTTTTTCTATTTCTTGATCATTGTAATCAGGAACAAAAGGAATTCGTATTTCTATGCTTTTACCGTATTCATCTATTTTTTTTAAATTTTGCAAAATAATTTTATTCGAACTTCCGGTGCATTTTTTATGTACGCTGTCGTCTATCGCTTTAATATCATAAAGGAAAACATCCGTATAATCAATTACTTTTTCTATATTCTCAAAAGGAACCATACCGCAGGTGTCAACGGCAGTATTTATGCCGCCGTTTTTCATTCTTTTTAAAATTACTGAGCATGCCTCAGGCTGCATAAGGCATTCGCCTCCCGAAATAGTTATGCCTCCGCCGCTCGCTTCATAAAATTCTTTATCTTCAAACAAAATTTTGATTATTTCATCAGTATCAGCATTTTCTCCGTAAAATTCCAAAGCATGCGGCAAACAGACTTTCACGCACTTTTTGCATGCCGTACAGTTCTTTCTGTCAAAAATATGTTTTCCATCAATGATTTTATGATTTTCACAAATATCCGCACATGCGCCACATAAAATACATTTATGGCTGTAATACCCTATTTGAGGTAAAAATGATATTGTTTCAGGATTATGGCACCATTTGCATTTAAGTGTACATCCCTTAAAAAATACTGTCGTCCTTATCCCATCGCCGTCATGTACCGCAAATTTTTTTATGCCTGTTATCGAAACCAACATGAAAACTCTCCTACTTTATATTTTCACATCTCTCAATATATGCGTCCTGTTCGGCTCTGCTTAAATTATTCCAGAGCACGTTCCATCCACATACCCTTATTTGAAGATTCTGATAATTTTCAGGATTCTTCTGCGCGTCCCTTAATGTCTCTGTATCAAAAACATTCATTTGCAGGCTCATTCCTCCGTTCTCCATATACACGCCTAGAAGCGACTTCATAACCCCTAAGCCTTCCTCTCCTGATACAGCAGAAGGATGAAGCATTAAGTCAAGACAAAATGATTCGGGATATATGCTCGGTCTGATTTTTAAAACCGAATTTATAAGGGATGTTACTCCGTTTTTATCTGCTCCCGGAGCCGGCGATGCATTTTTTGAAATCTCTTCTCCGCTTTTTCTGCCGCCCGGCGTCGCAGATGTCTTCCAACCCTGCCATATAAACTGCATTGCCGAATGCATTATGGCTTTATATACCCCTCCCCGCGCGTTAGGTCTGTTATTTACTTTCATCGCAAAATATTCCGCCATTGCCTGCGTATATTTGTCCGTTTGTTCGTCTCCGTTTCCGTATTTTCGTTTTGAATTTTTAATTTTCATACGCAGCGTTTCATAACCGTTCCAGTCTGAGTCAAGCACCTTTTTTAATTCATTTAAATTTATTTCTTTTTTGTCAAAAACAAATTCCTTAACCGCCATAACCGCATCTACAAGACTTGCAAATCCGCAGTTCAATACAGATGAATTATTAAATTTTACCCCTCCCTGATATGCGTCAAAACCCTTTTCAAGACTTGTCTCAATTGTAGCCGAATACATTGACGACGGACTTACATAACCGAGATATTTTTCATATATATTTGCCATCTCAATTGAGCTTTCAATAAGATATGACCATTGCTGCAAAACTGCAAAGTAAAACTGCTCAAATGTTTTAAAGCTGCCGGAATCCCCTGTCTTAATACCGATTTGCTTTTTTATTCTCTTGTCATATCCATCATACAATGCATACTCCACTGCTTTCAGCGCATTTACATATCCGGTTGTCGTAACAACCTCATTCGCCCTAACTCCAGTCTCATAACAACCCCTTATATCCATATTTAGCGCTTCTTCATATGTGGCACCATAACTCATTACTGCCTTGATCATTCCCGGCTCACAGCAAAATACAAAGCTATTATGACCTTTCCTTATTATATTAAAAACTTTATTCAAAAAACTTTCCGGAGTATTCCTGCTTACTTTTATCTGGATTTTAGGATTATATATATCTAATTTGTCATAAACTTCAAGTATATCATAGGTCAAATCGTTTACCTTTGTATCGCCGTTTTCTTTTGTTCCGCCCAGATAAAACGGCTGTCCCCAATAATTGCCTATAGCTGACCACTGCATAAAAAAGTACGCTAAAAATTCTTTTATTTCATTTCTTGTAAATGTGCCCTCTTTAAGGTCTTTTATATAAAAATTATAAAGCGTATTATCTAACCCGCTGCCAAGCGATCTCACCTGATAGGTATCAATTGATTCTGATATTATAAAATAAATATAAATAAGCTGCATCGCTTCATATATGTTTTTCGGTGCTCCGTCATGCAGGCTTTTCAAACATGCGGCAATTGCTGCCGCTTTTTCATGTTTTTTTCTCAGTGCAAGTCTATACAGTCTGTCAACTATTGATATGATAGCTTTATATTCAATTTCTATGCCCCTAAAATATGCTGCCATTTCATCAGTAATGTCTCCTGCTTTTTCATGTTTTTTTCTGTATTCTTCAGCACGCTTCAAAATTCCCGGGAATCCTAGTGTAAGCAATGAGTTCCAGTCTGGTACAACATGATCGTAATCAGGCCATATAGCAACCGCTCCCGATTCATTAAAAACTGCCATTTTATCACCTGTCTCGGGAATTATCTTTTTAAATACTTCTTCATCCCACTTGTTTTTTGTAGTTTCGCAAATAAGTCTATTGAGACTGTAAAATCCTACAAACCAATCATGCTCATTTACATCTATTCTTATATTTTCAAGCACATATTCTACTGCCTTTGCTTTGGCTTCGGGATGCGAAATACTTTTTTCCCCTTTGCTTAAACTTCTCAGCCCTTCTTTTATTTCTTCATCCGATTTTCCTGTAGATATATCGCATTCCCAGCCATGATATGCCATTCTGTTATACGGATTAAACGGCTCATCTGTCTTATGATATTTATTTTCTATAAACTTTCTGTCTTTTTCAAACGTTTTCAATGTGATCACCTCATTTTTAGTATAACAATACCTTGATTTTATTTCAATAAAAAAATCAAAATATATTTAATTTTCAAAACAATATTTGACATGCAAAAATTTATATTATATAATAATTACGGTGATTTTATGAATACTTTTTTTACTGATAATTTTAATATTTCAAAAATAAATATGTGTGTTCTGGTAAAGGCCGGGATAGGCCAGAATATACATAATAACAGACCATATCACGGACTTGTAATCCAGAAAAGCGGTGTAAAAAAATATTTGTTTTCGACGAATGAAGTTATGACCGTGATGCCCGGAGAACTGTTTTATCTTCCGAAATTTTCAAGCTATGAGGTAGTAAACGTTGAAGACGGAGACTGCATTGCCATAAATTTTGAACTGAATGACAGTTTGATAACATATCCGCATTTTAAAGTATATTCAAAATATTATGAAAACTATATAAATGATTTTGAAAAATTCTTAAAAATATGGGAATTGCAAAAATCCGGTTATATGAATCAATGTTTTAAAATTATTTATAATATTATCTGTGGCATACAGCAGGAAAAAAATCAGCATTACGCTCCTCCTAAAAAAAGAAAAATAGCAGATGACGGGAAACAGTACATTCTTGAAAATCTGTCTGACCCTTTTTTGACCGTACATTCAATTGCCGATGCATTAGGTATATCTCCGGAATATTTTAGAAAAATATTTAGAGAAGTATATAACATATCCCCAAAAAAATATATTGTAAACAAGAGAATAGAAAAGTCAAAAGAACTCATTTTATCACAGGAATTTAAAATAAGCGAAATTTCGCAAATATGCGGCTTTAATGACGCAAGTTTTTTCAGTACCGAATTTAAAAGAATAACCTCTTATACGCCTTCTGAATATATAAAAGCACATGTTTGACAAGTGCTTCAATATTTTTCAAAAAGCATTTATAAAAATAAAGAAGTCCCGATTTTCGGGACTTCTTTTTATATTCAAACGCTTTCGTGTTTGTTTTGTTATATTAGCCTCTTACAACTATAACGAGATTTGCATATTTGAAGTCTTCGTCAGACATCTTTTCTGTTATTATATACGCCGTAAGCTTATCTTCGCCTTCATTATAATATACATCATCTTCGTCATCTTCTGCAGTTATTGAAAGCATTTCGGAATCTTCAACCGTTAAAGTGCTTGTAGCTCTGTCAAAGAGTACATATACAGTATCTTCATCAACAATGAGCGCATCCTCAGCACCTGTTACAAAGAGAAGATTAGAATCAGCCTCGAACGAATCGATCGTCACAAGATCTGAACTTCCTTTTGCAAGGCTTGCAACTTTACCGCCTGTTGTATTCTTGATATCTCCTGTCTCAGTAAGCTCATACAAATCGAAGTTATTGAGTATTGCAGATGAAGCTTTTGCTGTTTCCTTCATATCTACAACGATACCTGTTCTGGGATCAACAACCTTATAAGCGTTTATAAGCTTATTGTCTTCATCAACTGTCTGAATATTGCCGAGTATAATTACGTAATCTTCAGCAGACTTAGAGTCATCAACAATTTCTCCGCCTATTTCACAGTAAAGGAATCCTAAATCCTCTGTTGTTGTACCGTTAGGATTGTTACGGAGCACTATTACAGCATTTGTAAATTCCATCGCAGGATCTGTAGCATCGAAATTAGGCATATTATTGATATCGTAAACTATGAAGTCTGAATATCCGTCTTCATCAACGTAATTTACTACCATCTTTGTATCTTCTGTAAAGTTAACATACTTCATTCCGTTAGGAGTAAGGGATGAAGGAAGTGACGCTACGGAAGCACCGGGAACAAACTTGTAAAGCTTATCCTGAACCTTATCAAGAGAGATATTATTTACGCGTACGCTGTAGGTGAGCGAAGCGTTATCTTTATCCGCAAGATCAGAAGCTTTTGCGTCCTCTGAACCTGTCGTGTAAGGATTAAATGTATAATACTCATCGCTGCTTACAGTAAACGAGCAAATATTATTTACAAGTCCTTCATCTACAAAGTAGTTATCATCCTGATTGCCGGAAGCTGAATGGTCATTAAGCTTAGCAATCTTAACAGTCTGCATAGTTCCGCCTATATATGCGTTTACATAGTTTTCAACTATGAGGCTGCCGTCTTTGTCTATTCCGCCTGCCTGGAATACAACCTGAAGCTTATCTTCGTCAACATACTGAATTATAGCATACTCGCTCGCTATATTGACGCTGTTTGAAAGCTTTTTGGGAAGCAGCGCACGTCCGCCGCACTGAACTATCTCCCATGTATCGCCGATAAAAAGCTGGTCTCTCCATACTTTTGCAAATGCCTCAGAGTTGGTGTTGTCGGATGAAAGCGGTACAAGGCCTGTGATCTTACCGCCGCTGTGTGCAACATGTCCTACGATAGTATTACCGGAATTCCATGCGTGGATTACTGAACCGTTTTCCCAGTTAGAGGAATTCTTTTCGTTTCCTCCCTCTGTGTTGTATCTTATAACTTTTGAAGTAAATGTTGTTATTGAGTTGTTGAGATCGTCAGGAGCAATTCTTACATAGTTGCCGGGGCCGGAAACATATGCGAACGCATACGCGCCGTTTGTGCATGTTCCGCCGACAACCGTCGCGCCGCGAACATATATTTCAGGCATGCTCTTAGAGCTGTTAAAGTAAGCTCGGTTAGCAGAATCACCTGTATGCTTTGCTTTTGTTGTATTTGAATCACCGCTCTTGTCAACGATAGTACCAAAAGTAAAGGGCTGCATCCAGAAATAATCAACTACTCCGTCAATGTTGCTGTCGTAATACTGAATATTGTATCTTCCGCTGGAAGCTGCAACTGACATTACCTGAGGAATTTTATCGTGGTTTTTACGCTGGATTTCAATATAAGCCACCGGATTCTGACCAAAAGTAAAATCGGGTTCTACAAATTCAGGGGACGCTGCACCGCTCCAAGTATAACCAGCCTTAAAGCTTATTCTTCCGTCTTCATCTGAATCGTACGGATATATCGAAACAGCATAATTCGAAACGCTTGACGGCTTGTTGTAGAAATAAGCTTTATCTGCTCCGAAAGATACTATACCTGAACGAAGCTTTGTTTTATTAGTCGCGAGTTTATCAGATTCCCCGGAATAGTAGTAATCTCTGTCGAGATCTGTGCCGGCACGATTTTCTATACTTGCAGTAGATTCAGCTACCATTTTTCCGCTGGATGATGCTGCAATTATAGTACCGTCCTCTTTTATATACATAACTAAATCGCAAAGGAAATAATCATCAGCCTCTCCTGAAAGCCCAAGGTCCTCAAAGCTGATTAAAGATTCCTCTTCAGAAAGTCTATTTGAGTTCTCGTCAGGAACAATAGCAGCCGTTATAATAAGATCTTCATCAACAGTATCGCCGCCAGTAGGACGATAATCCTGATATTCGGCAGTATCGCCGAGAGCTGTTATATCAAGGCCGTAGCTCGGAGTTGCAACAACTCTGCGCACAACTTTTTCAACTCCGTAAATCTTATGGCACACTGTCTCATTGCGTTCAATATAAACAAATTCCTGAGCCGCATTCGGATCCTCAAAAGAAGGAATAAATACTTCCTGATAAGTTTCATTCATATCAGCGTAAAATGCGTTGTAAAGAATAATAGCTACCTGACCGCGCGTAAGAGAATCAGTATACTGAATATCAGTATCAATATTCTCTGCAAGTCCGATTCGTTCTGCCGTATCTATGTATTCATTTGGATAATTAAGAGCACCGTCTTTTTCATATCCGAGAGCTCTTGTAATCATTACATAGCAATCCTGAAGACTTATTTCACCCTTAGGATCAAATTCTGTCTCAGAACGTCCTACAATAATTCCATTTGAACTTGCCCATGAAACCATCCCAAAGAACGTTGAATCCGTGAGATCGGTAAAAGGTGTAGTATTTTCGCCGCCCTCGAGCGATCTGCCTTCTTTCATCAAACGATAGATGAAAGCAGCCATCTGTTCACGAGTGACAGGGTTATTTACGCCATAAGTAGTATCGCTTTGTCCTTTTGCAATGCCAAGCGAATTAAGCAGCTGAACAGCTTCATAAAGCGCTTCATCCTTTGCGGACACATCTCTGAATGCTGCGGAAGCGGAAATAGTGCAAACAGCAGCAAGAGTTGCGGCGACAATAACCACTGACAAAAATTTTGCAATTTTTTTCATAAACTTTTGTCCTCCTGTAAAATATATTTCAGACTGCAACATAAACAGTCAGTAAATAGAGAGGTGCATATTAAAATGCCCCATATTCCATTTGACAATATATATTATAACAATAAACAGCTGAAATATCAACAGTAAAATTCGTAATGTAACACATTTGTAACAATAAGCTATTTTAAATGTCTATGTTTAGTGTATTTTGCATAAAAATGGATTTTTTTGTTACTGAAACAAATATATTAAGTTTTTTAGTTTAAAAAAACTCCCGGCATTTCTGCCGGGAGTCAAAACCGTTTTTATACGGCTATTTTGTTGATTTGATACAACTTATTTTCTTACAACGATAGTCTTAACGATCTTGATAGAGTCGTCGCTGTCGTTGTCGTCATTATCTTCTGCAACAAGCTGTACTTTGAAGGATGTCAAATCTTCAAGTCCTTCATAAGAGTTATCCTCTACTGTAAGGATATCGTCTTCTACCATTGAATAAATGCTTGTTGAAGTGTAGTAGAGAATTGTTGTATCTTCTGTGAGCAGGTAAGTGTTTGTATCACCTGAGAATGACAGGAACTTGTTGTCTGCATCGTAGCTGCCGTTGCTGTCGAATGTCTTCTCGAAGAGCTCGTTTTCCTTATAGTCGGCACCTACTTTTACAGTGTCTGCCTTGCCGTCTTCAGTGATAGCAACATAGGTGCCTGTTGCAGGAGCGGTTACGCCGCTTACAAGCTCAACGTTAGAAGTAACTGTTGCATCCTTGATGTTAAGAACGTTGATAACAGTTTCTGCCTTGCCGCTTGCGTCTGCAATTTCAGCGGATCCAACAACGATTCTGTAATCCTTTGTAGCCTTTGAACCGAACTCGTCGATTTCAGCATAGAGGATACCGAGGTTTTCGATATTAGAATTCTTGTTGTTTACAAATACTGCCTTTACATTGTTGAATTTTGTTGTATCGAACTTAGGAAGTGTATCAAGTGTGTAAAGTGTATATACATCTTCGCCGTCGTCATCAACTGTCTTGATAATGAGCTGTGAGTAATCTTTTACATTGAACTTGAACTTAGAAATACCTGTGATACCGCTTGCAGAATAGATAGAGCCTGTGTAGTTCTTGATAGAAGCTGCATCAGATGTAAGGTATACTGCATTTTCATTGTCAGAATCATTGAGATCAGCTGTATCTGTTGAGAAGTCAAGAGCTGTGAATACATATCCGCCCTCAGAGTCAATTGTGTATGTGCTGAACTTGTTGAGGAAGTCATGATACATTATAGACTCTGCAACTGTCTTGTCAGTGATCTTCTGAGATTCTACATCGTTGTTTTCGTTTGTTGTGAAGTCATTGCCGTCCCAGCTGTAGTGGGTATTAGCATAGTCAGAAAGCTTAACAGCCTTAACTGCGCCGCCGATTACTGCGTTTACATAATAGTATGTCTTGAATACGCCGTCAACAACACCGGTAGCTGTAAATACTACTCTGTCGTCTTTAATTGTACCTGCTTTATCAGGAATTCTGTAGCTGGTCTGCTCGTCATCATAAACGAGAACGAGTGCATAGTCAGCATCAGCGTCAAAGTCACCGGATGAAAGTGTGTCTCTGTAAAGAAGCACGCCGTCTTTTATAAATGCCTTATAGGTCTTACCGGGTGTAAATCCGTCAATTGTGTAATCCTTGAAGCCTACAAACTTCTTGCCAGCGTCAATAAATTCTACAACTTCGCCGGACTTGAATGTGATAGCCTTGCTGTCATCAGAAGAAACCTTAGAAGAAACCATAGACTCGATAGGAGTGATAGTTTCAGCAATCTTTACATAGCTTGCATCAAAGTTTACATATGCAAGGATGTAATCTTCAGAAGCATAGTCGCCTTCGATTGTAGCGTCTTCTGTATAGATCAGGTTGTGACCGTCAGAAGTAGCAAACTTGTCGCCGAGAGACTTATTCTTCTTGTCGATGATCTGTGTGAATTCATAATCCTTAACGAAGATATACTCAGCATATCCGTCGCCGTTTACATCATAAACGTCTGCTTCATAGAGACCGTCATTGTAAACTGTCGGGAAAGCGCCGTCAAAGTGTGTTGTAAGAACATCATAAGCGCCGCTTTCGCCGGTCTGCTTGTAATCGCCGTCAAAGTTTACGCCAACAAGTTCAAACTCAAATGTTGAATCTTCTTCATCGTAAGCACCCGAGCTCATTTTGATGAACTGAACAGAACCTTTTTCATTTTCGCCTGTCTGGCCGAGTTTCTTATAAGAGTAAGGAGCGTTTTCGATATCAAGGTAAGCCTTGATTCCGCCGAGAGTCATATAACCGGTGATAACCTTGTCGCCGTTTGTCTTGTCAGCACCAACATAGTATTCCTTGTCAGTCTTGCTGGAAGTTTCAAGAGCAACATCTTCAGCGGTTACAGTCTTCTTGATAAGGTTGGATTTTGCTGCGATGAATTCATCCTTCTTAGGATCGCTTGCGTCTTTCTTAACGAAGAGTGTGAGTTCTGCGAGGAAGTAATCGTCAGAAGTTCCGGAAAGTCCGAGGTCATCCATATCGATTTCTTCGCCTTTTACGATCTGCTCACCGTTTTCATCGTATCTGTTACCCCTGATGAGATCAACGTCTGTGTTCTCATTGTAAAGGGAAGGATCGTCAAAGCCGTAATGAGTTGTAGCTGTAACTATGAATTTTTCTTCTTCAACACCGAAGATTTTGTGAGCTACAGTTTCGTTCTTTTCAACCGGAACGTATGCTGTATCTGTGCCGTTGGGGTTCTCAACCCACTCATACTTGATAACGGTTTCGTTCATATCTGCATAGAAAGCGTTAGCAAGAAGAATAGCAACCTGACCGCGGGTAAGCTTGTCAGTATAGTCTACTGTTGAAGGAATGTCTTCATCAAGTCCGATTGATTCAGCTGTGTCGATGAAATCAAAAGGATAGTTGAGAGCGCCGTCTTTTTCATAACCGAGTGCACGAACGAGCATTGTATAAGCATCCTGGAGAACTATGTTGCCTGTAGGATCAAACTCTGTTGCACTTCTTCCCTTGATAATTCCTGAGCTGCTTGCCCAAGAAACCATGTTGAAGTATGTGGAATCAACAAGATCGGTGAAGGGAGTTGTATTTGTTCCGCCTTCAGACGATCTTCCGGCCTTCATGAGTCTGTAAACGAAAGCAGCCATCTGCTGACGGGTTACAAGCTCGTCGGGACCAAAAGTAGTTTCTGATGTACCCTTTGCTACGCCGAGAGTCGTGAGGAGCTCAACTGCATCATAGAGAGCTTCATCTTCATACGCCACGTCGGTGAACGCTGCGCTTGCCGGCATTGCGCCGATAATCATAAGAGCTGCGAGCGCAAGGGTGAGAAGTTTTGTAAATTTTCTCATTTGGAAATCCTCCTGTTAAATTTTTTTCTGAAGCACGGCTGCGAATTTTTTAGTCATGCATCCTGCTTACACTGATATGATAATACACAAACCGGATTTTTGCAATACCTTTTCGAAGTTTGTAACGTAACTGTAACATGAGACTGTTTTTATCAATCGCGACTACCCCCCTCCCGTATATCTCCGGTTGTGACGTAGACCTTCGCTTTCGCGCGGTCACGCATAATATGACGTAGTTTTTAAAGTTTTGTTCCTGCAAAAAATTGGAAAATTTTTACTTTATTTCTTTTTGCAATAATATATAATATGAAGTTTTTTTTGCTGATAACTTAGTTTATATTAAAAATTATTAAAATAACATTTTACTGAATTTCCAAAATTTTCAAATTAAATATGCAAATTACTTTTTTCCCATAACCTCTGAAGAGCATTTTCTTATTTCAAAATTTCCGGGCGAACATCCTTCTATTCTTTTAAATGTTCTAATAAAATTCGCATAGTCGTTAAATCCTGAAAGCACACATGTCTCTTTTACAGAATATCCGAGATAAAGCAGTTTTTTCGCTTCCGCTATCTTTCTTAAAATTATGTAATTGTTAAGAGTGATTCCCGTTTCAGTCTTGAAAACTTTGTTTAAGTAATCCTCATTTACATAAAGGCTTGAGGCTATTCCAAGCACTGATATTTTGCGGAAATTTTTTTCTATGTATCCGAGTGCTTTGTCAGACCAGCTTTCCGGTACGGCACTTTTATCGTCGCTTCCATCGCTTTCACTGAACTCCGACCGTACAAAAGCAAGTATTTCAAACAGTTTTGAATACAGTAGAAGCTCGTTTCGAGTATCTTCAAGCCTTTCATATTCCCGTATATGCATCATAAATTTTTCATGCTTTTCTTTAGAAAGCTTTACTTTGCGCGGATATTTCTTTCCCACTTCATCAAGCCACGAAAGGCATGAATTCATTTGAGGCATAGCGTTTACCGAAGCTATTATTTCATCGTCAACATGTATAACGCACCTTTCATACGGTCTGTTTTTATCAGCAACTACCTTATGAATATGGGTTTTCGGAATCACAAAAAGAGCGTGCGGCTCGCATTCATAAAACTCGCTTTCTATAAGAAAACTTTTACCGCCGTTTATGTTGTAATATATTTCATAATGACAATGAAGATGCGGAACAGTTATAAACTGATTGACATCTATACTGTGCTGTATAGATACAGCCAACCTGTCCGAACGAAAAATCTCGCTTTTTTCGTTTAGCATTTTTCCTATTTCCTCCGGCAAAAACTATTGTTTTATGATTATAACAATTAGACGCAATACAGTCAAGTGTTTTTTTGCTTATTTTTTTTACTTTTCCGCTTTAATTTTATAAATGCGCCATATTTATGGCTTAAAATTGTCATTTTAATTTATTGGTATAATTTTTCTTCAGCAAAAATATATTTTTATACCGTTTATCAATGCTATCGTTAAAACAGACAAAAAAAATTGTTATTTTTGTCTGTTTTAACGATTGAACTTGTCAAAACATAATGATATAATACCCGAAACAGAAAACATTTTCAAGTGAATACAGTAAGAGGGAGTGATCCTTAATGCTGCCTGTAAATTTTATGTCTGAAAAGGAAGCTGAAATATTCAAATCGCACGGAGTTCCCGCCGAGAATATTCTTGCCGCAATTCGTTTCGATCTTGACACAAACGGAAATTTCGGCATAACATGGCTTGCAATTGACAAAAAACGAAAACGGCTTTGCCGCCTTGATGAAAATAATAATTTATATGATGAATTTGAGCTTGACTTGCTCATAAATCCGTACATAGATAATTTCAACACCTCAAATGCATTGCTTGCATACGGTGTGCCTGAACCCATTATCTTTGAAGAAGGCACAAGCGAGCGTGAATTTGAAATAAAATGTGAAAACGCCGCTAAACTCGGAGTTACAAAAATTATCGGCTATTGTACGAACGCTTGCAAGTGCAGGCTCTTTGCTTTTGTTCATATTTGGGAACGCTTTTCCGTAGGTGAGGAAGTAACCGAAGACGATCCGATATTTGAACAGTTTTATGCAAAATGTCCTAAATGCGGAAAAGTCTATGAGGATCAAAACCGTCGTATATGCACGTCATGCGTAAATAAAAAAGGTCTTCTCATACGCCTGTTAGCGTACTTTAAGCCTTTTAAGCTTCAGCTTTTTACGGTTGTTATATGTCTTATCCTTTCTTCCTTGATTTCTCTGCTGTCCCCTATACTGTCAGGTCAGCTTCTTTATGACCAGGTTGTAAACAATACCGCTGCTAACGTATTTTCCGAACACAGCGAGCTTATTCTTGACAGCAAAGGAATATTAGGTAAAGCTGGAGATCTTATAACCGCTCTTACAGACAAAAAGTACTATTATTACAAGGAATCTCCAAATGGAAAATTCGTTTTCTCGGAAAAAGATAATTCTTATGTTTATGCCGATTCGGATACTCCCGAAGGCAGCGTATTATATGAACTTATCGTTACCGACAATAAAAATGAGGCGCCCGGAACAGTACAGGTAACCGGCAGGCTGCATAATATCATAAACGTATATGCCGTGGTTCTTGTAATCCTGTTGTTTGCCGTTCTTTCACTGGTAATAAGCATAATTACCAACAGAGCAAATGCCCTTATGTCAAACAGAGTAACAAAAAACATGAAAGATGACATTTTTAAAGCTATGTCAGCTCTTTCTCTTTCATATTTCAATAAAAATCCGACCGGAAGACTTATAACTCGTGTAAATTATGACGCTATAAAGATAAGAAACTTCTATATAGGAGGCGTTCCTTATCTTATAGTAAACTTAATGAATTTTGTCGGTCTTACGATTTTTCTTTTCTCAATTAACGTAAAACTTACGCTTATCGTTTTTATTCCTATACCTATAATAATTTGCCTTTTCAGGCTGATGCTTCCTAAACTTTGGAGGTCATATTCCCGTCAGTGGCGCCGCTCATCTTCGCTTAATTCAATGCTGGGCGATGTTCTTAACGGCGAACGCGTGGTTAAAGCTTTTGCAAAAGAATCGGACGAAACACACCGTTTTGCAAAATATACCGACAGACTCTCTGAAGCAAATTTAAAAACAAATCTTATAATAATATTTCTTTTCCCTGTCGTAAGTCTTCTTATTGGTATGACTTCTCAGGCTATCTGGGGATTCGGAGGAATAAACGTAATGGGCGGCAAAATGACTTACGGTCAGCTTGCTACCTATATCGGATATCTCTGGATGATATTTGGTCCGCTCGATTTCTTTTCTACCTTCACAAACCTTATAACCGATACGATAAATTCCGCTCAGAGAATGTTTGAAATCCTTGATATGATACCGGAAATCGCCGACAGCAAAAACCCGAAAAAACCCGATAAGCTCTCAGGTGAAATAAAGTTTGACAGAGTATGTTTCCACTACTCTCCTAATAGACCGATACTTAACAATATTTCTTTTGAGATACATAAAGGGGATCATGTCGGACTTGTCGGGCATACAGGTTCAGGCAAATCCACAGTCGCAAATCTGATAACCAGAATGTATGATGTCATTTCGGGAAGCGTTACAATAGACGGAATAAATGTCAAGGATATATCTCTTGACGTTTTAAGGAAAAATGTAGCGATAGTTTCTCAGGAAGTCTTTATTTTCGGCGGAACAATCGCCGACAATATAAGATATGCAAAACCCGACGCTACGATAGACGATGTGATAAACGCCGCAAAAGCGGCAAACGCACACGACTTTATCATGCGCCTTCCAGAAGGATATGAAACAATGGTCGGAATCGGAAACCGTTCTCTTTCCGGCGGAGAAAGACAGAGAGTTTCAATTGCAAGAGCGCTGCTATTGTCTCCTTCAATACTTATTCTTGACGAGGCAACGGCGGCAATGGACAACGAAACCGAAAAGCAGATCAGCGACGCAATCGACCGCCTTATCGAAGGAAAAACCACAATATCAATCGCGCACAGGCTGTCGACTCTTAAAAACTGCAATTACATAATGGCAATAGAGCACGGCGAACTCGCTGAGATCGGTACTGCCGAGGAACTGCTTGAGAAAAAAGGAGTATATTACAATCTTTATACTCTGCAGAACGAGCAAATGAATCAAGTAATGCAAGGTTTATAAAAAGCTGTTCTTGTCGATTTTTAAAAATAATAATTTTATGGCGTATTTTTTGACTATCTGTCATAACTGCCCTGAAAGGAGTGTATGCAATGCCGACAGCATCCGAAACAAAAAAAGAAAATACAAAGGCATCAGTAGACCTTGAATATACCGATGAAGAGATCGAAGCGCTGTTTAACAAACGCGAAAGTGTGCCTCTTACTCCGGAAAATGCGCATTTTTACCGTTCAAAGGGAGGTCTTATATCCCTGCGTCTTTCACATGAAGACGCTGAGGATGAAATTTTTGAACGAGTAGTCGTAATCCGTTCGTTTCCCGTTTCAGATCCCGATGAGTACATATCTATAAGGGAACCTTCAACTAAACGCCGCGGAAACGGTGCGGAAATCGGCATGATACGCAATATAAAGGATTTTGACGGGGAAACTGTCGCCCTTTTGTGCGAGGAGCTTGAACGCAGATATTTTACTCCTGAAATAAAGAAAATTTATTCTATGAAAGAAAAATTCGGATATTCATACTGTGATGCGCTGACAAGCGCCGGAAAAATTACCTTTGTCCTTAATAATCCGTATTCGAATTTCAGAAAGCTTGAAAACGGTAGTATCCTTATTTCAGATATGGACGGAAACTGCTTCATTATTCCGGATCCAGATGCACTTGATAAAAACAGTTACAGAAAAATCGAAATTTATCTCTAATTCTTATAATTTCTACCGAAAGGCACGGTGACGGTATGAAACTGCTATATGAGCTTCCTGACGCGGAAAAAAAGATTTTCGAAGACAGCAAATCTAAAGATGAAAAACTTATGTACTGTCTTCCTTTCAATATATCCGATAAAAGTTTTGTAAAAGACGGATATATGGTCTTTACTGATTCATATATTTATAAAATTCTCGGCAAACGTCTTGTAGCAAAGTATGATTTGTCACATATGAGTGATTTTACAACCGAAATATTATACGGGTCATGCGGTTTTTTTGCAAAGATAGACGGCAACACAACACTGCTTTGCCGTTTTGTAACCGCCCGGCATATGCCGAGATACAGCGTTATTGCCAAAGCGTGTGAACTGCTCGCCGAAAATGTATCAAAAGAACCTATCACCGACAGTGAACCTGAAAAGTTCTGTCCGATATGTTCAAGGCCGTATATAGCAAACACTCACTTCTGTCCTTTCTGTCAGGATAAAAAAATAGTATATAAAAAATTATGGGCAATGACAAAGGGACTTCGGCTTATGATGCTGTTTCCTCTTTTCGCCGCAATGATTTCGGTTGCTTTCAGATTTATTCTTCCGGCAATTCAAAAGATTGCAATAAACAACTTTATAGTCAATCCTTCGGTAGATATCGGAAATAAGGATACTTTTATACATTTCGTTACTATTATTGTCTGTATTGTTTTCCTTGATATATGTCAAAGGCTTACTTCTGTAATGCAAAACCGAATAGCCGCAGTATCAGGCAACCGGTTTACAAAAATGCTGCGCAAAGTTTTATTTGAAAAAATACAAATGCTGTCAATGGCATCAATTCAAAAAAAATCTACCGGCGATCTTATGGGAAGAATAAATAACGACGTTACTATTGTGCAAAACTTTGTAACATCCCTTCTTCCTACATACTTCGCTCAGTTTTTCTCATTTTTACTCGCGCTGGCGCTGCTTATTTTTATGGATCCGTATATGTGCCTGTTTGTATTTATACCGCTTCCTTTTGCAATAGCTGCAATTTTTCTTTTCCGAAATGTTATGACACGCCGCAATATACATGCATGGATACTCGGTCAGCGCACGAACAGAAAGCTGCAGGATATATTAAACGGTGTCAGAGTGGTAAAAGCATACGGAAATGAGCGCGCCGCTGTAAATGAATTTACAGAATGCACTAAAAATCAGGCTGTACAGGACGAATCAAATACAAAATTGTTTGACACCTTCTTTCCCATTATAGGTTTTGCCGTCCGTTTCGGCAGCTATCTTATTATACTTTATGGAAACCTTCTGCTGTTCGGCGGAACCATGAAAGTCGGTGATCTGAACCAGTTTACAAGCTATTCGAATATTATTTACGAACCGCTTATGCAGATAACCAATATTCCGAGAAATATTTCGGAATTTAAAACCTCTCTCAATAAAATCTTTGAAATTCTTGAAGAAGAACCGGAAGTTTCAGATATCAGTCTTCCCATAGATATAAAAATTGAAGGCGATGTTAAAATAAGCAATGTAACCTTTGGATATGACTCATACAATCCCGTACTTGAAAATATCAATATTGATATAAAACAAGGCGAAATGATAGGTATAGTCGGTCATTCCGGATGTGGAAAAACTACGCTTATCAACCTTATAATGCGTCTTTATGATGTCACTGCCGGTAAAATAACAATAGACGGAGTTAATATCAAAGACATCTCTCAAAACGCCCTTCGTTCGCAAATGGGCGTCGTTCTCCAGGAAACTCATTTATTCTCAGGATCCGTAAGAGACAACATCCGCTATGCAAAGCCATATGCCACAAATGAAGAAATAATAGCTGCGGCAAAACTCGCAAATGCTCATGAGTTTATTCTTGATCTTCCCGAAGGATATAATACGATGGTAGGAGAAAAAGGATTTTCCCTGTCCGGAGGAGAAAGGCAGAGAATAGCCATTGCAAGAGCCCTTATCCATAACCCGAGAATACTTATTCTTGACGAAGCGACCGCGGCACTTGATACAGAAACGGAAAAGCTTATACAGGACGCAATAAACAAGGTTGTAAAAAACCGCACAACTTTTGCTATTGCTCATCGTCTCTCAACTCTGCGAAACGCCGACAAGCTTGTAGTGCTTGACCACGGAAGACTTGTTGAATTCGGAACTCATAAGGAACTGCTGGAGAAAAAAGGAATTTATTATCATCTTGTAACCGCCCAGCAACAGGCGGCTTTAAGAGCAAAGTGATTTTTAAATTATTTTAAATGATTATAAAAACGCCGGAACTGATTTAAAAAATCAGTTCCGGCGTTTTTCTGCCTTCTTATTAAATTCGTATATGCAAAACCGTTTACGCGTCAAAGTATAAATATAAATTTATATTTAACTACATAATCATTTGCAGCTACTAAATTAACAGTTATATTTTTTTGATTTGTTTAACAAAATATAAATTCCAATCAATACCAAAATAGTGATACCAAGTATCATATACATCGTTCCAATATTTACTTGAC
>CALWBE010000023.1 GCA_944375955.1 uncultured Clostridia bacterium
TGCACTTCTGCGCTGCTAAATCGCTCAAACGCAATCAGGAGTTCTTCCGCTGCGCCAACTACAAGGACGGCAGAGGAAGCTGCACGATCCATTTCATTCGGGATGTGGTGTTAGAAATGATTGTGAAGGAAGCGGTTGCGGGTTTGGCGGATTTTGTGCGCTGCTATGAGTCGGTATTTCTCTATATGCAGAAGCAGAAATGCGGGGAGTTCCAGAAGAAACGGCAACAGGAATTGAAGCTTTCTATTGAAAGCAGCAGAAAGCGGATCGCCGATCTGGACAAGCTGTTCAGCCGGATTTACGAGGACAATGTGATTGGGAAGCTGTCGGACGAACGCTATGCAAGGATGGCGGCGGAGTATGAATCCGAGCAGAAAGAACTGCTGGAAAAGGTCAAAGAGGAAGAAAAACAGCTATCTGAAATGGAGCAGAAATCGGTGGATATGCGTCTGCTTTTACAGGGGCTGCGGGAGTTTACCGACATGAACGAGCTGACGCCGACGATCGTCAACAAGCTGATCCGTCGCATTGAGGTGCATAATCCTGAGAAGAAGCACGCTCATAAGTCAGTAAAGGTGGATATCTATTTCACGGCGGTAGGCTTAGTAAGCTTGCCGGACGAGCAGGAAATCCGGAGGATAATGGAACAGATACGAAGTACATCACAGATCCCAAAACAGCTCACCGCATAAAAAGAAAACGGTGTAACCCGCAAAAATCGGGTTACACCATTTTCGCTACTTTTTACTGCCTTATTAGCACGGGGCATTTCCCTGCAGGCGTTTTTTGTTATATCTTTTATATCTTTATAAGAGCCCATTTGCCCATTTTAAATCTCGGCATTACCATAAAATATCTTGAAATCTGGTCTGCGGCTACTCCAAACCAAATTCCGTATATTCCAAACCCAAGGGTGTAGCAGGCTAAATAAGAAACAGCAGTTCTTATGACAGTTACACTTAATGCAGAAACGACAGCCGTAAAGAGAGTGTCGCCGGCTCCTCGCAGACATCCCATATAAATTACCTGCTGTATCTGGAACAGCACAACTACTATAATTACACGTACAATTCCTACTCCAATTTTGATTATGTGCGCTTCTTCTTTGAAAAACATTGTCATCATAAAGTCGGCACCGAAGAAATATAATACTGCAAGCACAAGTGAAATCGCAGCTCCAGTAACCTGACATGTTTTTCCATACAGTTTGGCAAGCTCTGGTTTATCTTCACCCAAAGACCTTCCTATCAGAGCGACTGCGGCAGCCTGAAGCCCGTCTCCGAAAGCAAATGACAGACTCATAATATTCATCGCAACCTGATGTGCCGCCATAGCGTCATTTCCCTGATCAGCCGCCATAAGCGCCGTTGCAAGAAAACCTACACGCAACAGCAGCTGCTCAAAAAATACACTGTATCCTATTTTTGTAATACTTCTAAGAGCTTCAAAAGATGGCTTGACTTTTTCATTAATTATATATTTTATACTTATAAAACTATCTTTTTTTGCTATTGAAAGTATGCTCATTACCGAAGCGACAACTGTCCCTAAAACCGTAGCGATAGCCGCTCCGTGTATACCAAGCGCCGGAAATCCGCAATTACCTCCTATAAGAAAATAATTAAATATTATATTTATTACGTTCGACGTAACATTTGTGCGCATTGTAATTTTTGTATTTCCAGCCCCTCGCTGAGCAGCGTTTATTCCCATCTGCACACAGTTAAATATCATCCCGCCCATTATAATACGCAGATATGCCGCGGCAGCGTCATGGGTATCGTCATTTGAGCCGCACATTTTTACTATATCATCCGAAAAAAATATAAATATAATACTTATAATAACTGCTAAAACAAGTGTAATTATCATAGCAGTGCTTACGATTGAATTTGCCTTATCTTTTTTTCCCTCACCGTATCTACGTGCTACAAGAGCCGAAAGAGCAACGTTAAGCGCAAGAAAAACGGCAAGGCCTATAAATTTCGGCTGTGTTGTAAGACCGACCGCCGCAACTGCGTTCGATCCAAGCGAACTTACCATAAGTGCGTCGACAAGTCCTGCAAACGCTGTAAAAAAAGATTCGACTATAGAAGGAACTGCCATTTTTAAAGTTATTGAAAAAGTTTGCTTATTTAATTTTAGATTTTCCATTTCAGTTTAATACCTCAGATAAATCTATGACCTTTTTATAAAATAAAAATTTGTATCCCAGCAGGGAATATACCGAAAATGTCTAAAATACAAATCATAATCGTCTCTAATATTTAATACTTGTTCAGGTATTGCAAAGTAATCCTCAGTCCTGTGATATGCGGCAATTTTAAGAGATGGCTGCACAGAACTGCTGCGAATTATATTTTCAGCTCCGGCTATAACTTCTTTTTCTGCGCCTTCAGCATCTATTTTTATAAAATCAGCATAGTCAGTTATGCTGTCTATATCAATCGCAGGAACTGTCTGCTCTTTGACCCCAAAATGAGCGGAACTGTTTGCGCTGTTTCTTCCGGATCTGGAATAAAAAGAAATATCGCCACTGTTTTTCCAAGCTGCGAAATTATACAGCTTAATATTTTTTATGCCGCATGTTTCAGCAAATAAACTTAACTTTTTAAAATTTCTTTTATCAGGTTCTAAGGCATATACCGAGACATCTTTCCCGGAATAATTTGTAAATTCTGAAATTGTATCTCCGTTGTATGCACCAACATCTATGTATGTTGATTCAGGGAAAGGACGGAAAATTTTGTTATAACTTTCCGACACATCTGTCTCTCCTTCAAAAAGATAACTTATTTTTCCAGTCAGACGATACTTTATAGAACATACAAAAGTCTTTTTCGAAATATCATCGCTTAAACGGTTATATATATATTCCAGTCTCGAAAAATTACTTTTAAAGTATTCCATATCAAAAAGTCCTTGGCCGAAAACCGGAACGTCTGGAGCATACAGTTCATTTTCTCTTGAAATTTTAATTATATTTTCAATTACTTCGCTTCTGTTTGTACCAAATGATACAAGTACAATAAAATTTTCAAGCCTGCTTTTAACATCAGTGTAATACTCTATGCTGTAATTGCGAAAAAGTTTCTTTCTAACAAATGAATCGCTTGCAAATATGGCGTCGACTTTAATGCCTTTTCCGCTTAAAATATCAATAATCTTTTCTGCGCCATCTCCCATTCCGTAAAGAACAATTGGTCTTTTACATGAGCTTTCAGATAATATTTGCCACATGTCCTTATTTATATCGTCAAATTGTCTTAAAAAACTCATTTTTTTTACAATCCTCGATAAATATTTTTATAAATTATATATATTTTACATCTTTTGAAACAAAAAGTAAACACAAAAAATTTATTTAAATAAAAAATTTACTTCAAAAGTATTAATTTTTATTTGCATATAACAATACATTGTGATAAAATATATATAATTGTGATAAAATATATATAATTGAAATGAATAAAAAATAAAGATATAAAAAGGAGTGGAAAATGTGATAAAAAAAGCCCTGTCTCTTTCTCTTGCATTATTGCTTGTTTTTCCGACTGCAGTACATCCTTTATCAGTTTCTGCAATACCTTATGATGAATACATGGCAGGAAGAAATGAATATACATCAGCCACATATGAATTGTCTCCGGGATTAAAATATACCGAAGTTTTGACTGAAAATGAAAAATACGGATATGAACGTTCATACGTATACGAATATACACCTATGCAGGGAACAGAAATAATTCCGGCATATGGCGATTATGTGTGTACTAATGTCGATCTTGCAACGCTTACAAAAGAATTGGAATCTGAAGGGAAAAGAGTTGTAGGCGGAATTAATGGTGACTTTTACAGTATGACAACCGGCGTACCTATCGGCGGAATGATTGTTGACGGAGAAATAATATCTTCAGACAATGATCGTACAGCAATGGGATTTGACGCTGACGGAAATGCTTTTATTTCAAAGCCGCAGATGATAACAAAGCTTACAAACGATGAAAATGACATTACCATTGAGCATATTAACAAATATCCGCTTGAATACTGCTTGTATTTGCTCACCGATAAATTTTATCCAACAACAAGATCAAGTAAAGAATCTTCAGAGATAGTCTTAATGCCATACAGTAATGTAGAAATTATAAAAAACGCTTCCGAAATGCCTGATATTTCCGATGATGAAAATGGAGAAAAGTATATATACATATACAGTGAAAAATCCCAGCAGGATCAGGAAGAGCACTTCGAGGAAGAAGCAGACAAAGACATTTCAGATGAAGGTATAATAGAGGGTACTGATTCGGAATCCGATAAATCTGATACTGCTAAAACCGAAACTGAAGAACCTGAATCTGAAGAAACCGAAACTGAAGAGTACTACGCCAAGAAATACACTTTTGCTGATGAAAAACTTAGTATCGGGTGTGATATCCCAGTTGTCGTCACAGAAATACGCAAAGATACAATGAATACTGAAATTCCCGAAGGATGCTTCGTTTTATGTGCAGAGAATACTTTACAGCTTGATCGTGTAAAAAATATTTCTGAAGGCGACGAATTGAGATTATCTGTAACAGCTAACGACGAATGGTATTCGGCAGTCAATGCAATAGGCAACGCCGGAGGCCTTATATTAAAAGACGGGGAATACTGCGACGATGTAGAAGTCGATCATTATCCATACGCACAGCCGCGAACCGCAGCCGGGATTACTGCTGACGGCAGAGTAATTTTCTATTGTGTAGACGGACGTCAAGAATCAAGTGCCGGTTTAAGAATAGATCAGTTGTCACATGAGATGAAAGAACTCGGATGCGTAATCGCTATGAATTTAGACGGAGGAGGCTCCACAACGGCATATGCGGCTTTGCCCGGAGAATTCTTCTCAACGTTAAAAAATTCACCTTCTGTTAATCCTGAGCGGAAAACAGCAAATTCCCTTTTATTTGTAAATACTGCAGAGCGTATTGGATCGGAGCCAACAAAGTTTTCAATATATCCTGAAAGTCCTTACGTCCTTGCCGGAGGAAGCACATATCAGCTAAGCAAACCTATAGGTACTGATGAAAACCTGTATCCGATATCGCTGCCTGATAATTTTGAATATGAATATTTTGTATCTCCTATAAGAACTGACTCAAAGATCATAGAAGGAAACATTTTTGTTTCCGGTGAAAAAACAGGATCTGTAGATATATATATGAGAGTAGGCGAGGGAGAAAATTTAAGAGAATACCGCGTAGGCAGTATTTTTGTGCTGGGAGAACCAGCAGATTTCACCGTGGGTGATCCAGAATACACAATATCTCCTTTTGATACTTTAAAATTATCTTTTTCGGCAGAATACCATACTGCAAAAATATATTATGATTCTTCATCTCTCAGGTGGGGATATCCTCTAATCTTTGATGCTGAAGAAGATGAAGATCCGGTGGTTGACTATTATATAATACCAAAAGAAGATAAACTTGAAAATGATGTAGGATCTATTGACAGCGACCTGAATTTTACTCCTAAAGTTCAGGATGAAACCGTCATTTTAAAAGTAAAATTAGGGAGTATTGAAAAAAGCGTTATTGTAAACATTGACAAATTTCCTTTTAACGACTGTTTTACACACTGGTCTGCAAAAAGCGTTTGTGACGTATACAGTTTTAATCTGATGCAGGGAGAGCCTTCAGGTGAAGAACTTGCTTTTAACCCTGAACGTAATCTTTCAAAAGCGGAATTTATGACAATAATTGCACGTATGCTTTATCCTGATATAGATGATGAAAACTCTGTTTCTCCAGGAACCTCCGAAGAGACAGAAGAACAATATGAAGATGAAAAGGCCGAAGAATCACTTAGTACCACCGGAGTTGCCGCGTTGGGATTTGTAGACGATTCAAGCATTCCTGAGTGGTCAAGAAAATACTTTGATGCTCTTTCCGAAAGTGGTCTTTTGGAACTTTTAGCTAAGCAAGACGAGTACGGCAATAAAACTTTATGTCCAGGCGAATATATAACAAGAAGAGAAGTTCTTGTAATTTTAGGCGCTTTATGTGACGAGGCAAAAGCTGATTTTGTATTGTCATTCGTAGACGGAGAAACAATTGCTGACGTGCAATACTATGACTTTATAAATAACGCTTTAGCCGCCGGAATATTTACTGGATATGAAGACGGGACTTTACGTCCGGAAAATAATCTTACAAGAGCTGAAGCTGCAACTGTTATACTTAGGTTTCTTGAAAACTTATCTTTAAAATAATAAAAGAATAATAAAACCGCTTTTTGTGAATAATAATTCCGGAGGCGGTTTTTTTATGTTCTATGACTACGTGCAGTTTATGTGGATGCTGCTTGCTGTTACGATTTTACTGTGTGAGCTTTATGTTCCTTATCGACAAAAACTTTTTTTATCAATTGCACTTTCAGGATCTGTATGCATACTTATCTCTGAATTTATATACGATGTATTTATTCAGTGTATATTCTTTATTTCATTATCTGCCATAATTTACTGTACATTTTCCGCAGCTTTGTTTTTTTGGAATAAAATAAAAAAACTGAGAAAAAATAGTATAGAAATAATAGCTCTTTGCGATATTCCCAATAACGGTTACGGAGCAGTATATCACTCAGGCAAAAGTCAAATTATAAAAAACGATTATGGGAAAATTATTAAGAAAGGGGAGGCACTGCGCATAGATCCGCAGGACCTTGAGGGAGAAAGCGTTGTCTGATATAAAGTATAAATCATCAAGGGAGCCTATAGCATTTAAAAAAGATATAATTATACATTCAGCAGCTACGATAGGCGGGAACTTAGAAAAAAACGGGCCTCTGGGAAAATACCTGGACATCTATTGCGAAGATGAAAAGCTCTCGCAGAAAACATGGGAAAGCGCCGAAAGTGAAATGTGTAGAATGGCTCTCAATATGGCTCTTTCAAAGGGAAAAATTACTCAGGAAAACGTCGATTATTTATTAGCAGGAGATCTGTTAAATCAATGCACCGGCTCAACATACGGGCTGGATTATTTTGACATACCGTATTTTGGGCTTTACGGAGCCTGCTCCACTTTTGCAGAAGCTGTTATACTCGGTTCACTGATCATAGAATCAGGTGCAGCTGAATGCGTTGCCGCCGTAGTTTCTTCACACTTTTGCACAGCTGAAAGGCAGTTCAGATTTCCATTGGAATATGGATCGTTTGCTGAATCTACCGCACAAAATACAGTAACTGGTGCCGGTTGTGTTGTTCTGAGAAAAGCAGAAAATAAAGAACACGGAGTTTATATTACAGGCGCACTTCCCGGTATTGTAACAGACCGAGGCATACGTGATGCTTCAAATATGGGAGCAGCTATGTGTACAGCGGCAGCAGATACAATTATAAGATACTTTGAAAAATCATTAGACTCTCCAAAAGATTTTGACATAATTGCAACCGGAGATTTGGGACAAGAAGGAAAAAGCATTGCACTTGAAATAATGCAGGAAAAACTTCCAGAAATTAAAGACGTTTATGATGATTGCGGAGTAATGATATATGATATAAACAATCAAAGTGTAGGATGCGGCGGATCAGGCTGCGGATGCTCGGCTTTAGTCACTGCAGGCTATATATACAGCAGTCTTTATAACAAATCAATGAAAAAATGTATTGTTGTCGGAACGGGAGCAATGATGAGTCCTCAAAGTCTGCTGCAGGGGCAATCAATTCCCGCAGTTGCACATCTTGTAAAACTTGAAAGCAGGTAAAAATATGATATATGTATACAGCTTTTTATGCGGCGGATTAATATGCGCTATAGCTCAAATACTAATAAATAAAACAAAATTAACTCCGGCTAGAATTCTTGTATCGTATGTCGTGATAGGAGTGATCTTATCAGCAATTGGATTTTATCAGCCTTTTGTGGATTTTGCAGGTGCAGGGGCAACTGTACCATTGACTGGCTTCGGGCATTTACTTGCAAAGGGAGTTGAAAAAGCAATAGACAAAGACGGGGCTATCGGTATTATTACAGGAGGCTTGACCGGTGCGGCAGCAGGAATTTGTGCTGTTATTTTATTTTCTCTTATAGCTTCTTTTATATTTAAAGGCAAAAAGAATAATTAAATACAAATTTATATAGATAATATATAGATAAAAAATCTTAAATCATAAAATATATGGTTTAAGATTTTTTTATTTGAATAAATATATAATTATGTATTTTGTTTTCGTACGTTGACTTTTCAAGCATTAAGTGCTATACTATATAAAGAATTTTATATGAAATATAAATTTTTTTTTAACATAATTTACAACCGAAAAAAATATGCACTTATTTTTATAATGTTGACAAATTAACAAAAAAATGCGTGATTTTGTTATGCTTTTTATAGGTGATAATTAATATTTTATTTAAGGTGGTCAAAATGAATTACTTATTTGTTGTTGCGCATCCGGACGACGAAGTTCTCGGCGCAGGATCAACTATTCATAAACTCATAAAAGACGGTAATCGAGTAGCTGTTTGCACTATGGCTAATCATGCCGCTGCAAGAGCAAATATATCCGATACTTTGGCTTCTGATCAAAATAGCGCAATGTCAATTCTCGGTGTAACGAATGTTTATCACGGAGATTTTCCAAATATAAAAATGAATACCGAACCGCATTTAAATTTAGTTCAGTTTATTGAAAGCTGTATCGAGGATTTTAACGCCGAATCTATATTTACACACCATCCTTCTGACACTAATAACGACCATGTTATGACTTCTTATGCTGCTCAGGCGGCTTCACGGCTTTTCCAGCGCAAAAGCGGAATTGTTCCTCTAAAAGAATTTATTTATATGGAAGTGCCTTCTTCTACAGAATGGTCATTAGATTCATCCTCTAATAGATTTACTCCAAATCTGTTTGTTGAAATAGGCAAAGATGGGGTGAATTTGAAAATAAAGGCTCTTTCAGCATATAAAGGCGTAATGAGATCATATCCTCATCCACGCTCTTGCGAAGCTATTGAAGGTCTTGCTGCATACCGAGGTGCCCAGGCAGGATGTAATTATGCCGAAGCATTCGAATGTGTTTTTAGGAGGCTGTGATGTACAGGTTTTTTAAAAGACTTTTTGATATTGTGTGCTCTTTGCTTGGAATTATTGTAACCTCACCGTTTTGGCTGATTGCTGTTTTAGGAATTGAATTTTCAGATCCCGGACCAGTATTTTATATTGCAAGACGAATCGGAAAAAACAACTGCGAATTTAAAATGTTTAAATTTCGATCAATGAAAATTGCAAAAAATGCTGACGAGAGTAATTTCAAGGCAGATACAAATCGTATCTTTCCTTTTGGACGTTTTATCAGGGCAACAAAAATTGATGAACTGCCTCAGCTTTTAAATATCCTTTTCGGCAATATGAGCATAGTAGGACCAAGGCCTGCCTCTATAGATCAGGTGGATGAAGTCCGCTCTGGAGAGAATTCTATAACCGCTGAAGTTATTCCGGGACTTACCGGACCATCAGCACTGTACGATTACATATTTGGAGACAGCATAGAAAATGAGGAAGAATATAGAATAAAAGTCCTTCCAACGCGCCTCGCTCTTGACGTATGGTATGTAAAAAATATGGGCGCTTTAATAGATTTAAAAATGATATGGTGGACTGCAATTTGTGTGCTCGCTGAAGTTTTTCATATAAAAACTCCTAACATTTATAACACTCTTATAAATTATGTTAACGTACAAAACGTTAAAAAAGCGGAGACAGTATTATGAAAATACTTGTTACCGGGTCAAAAGGAATGATTGGTTCAAAGCTTGTTCAAGCTTTAATAAATTCGGGATATTCCGTTACAGGAGCAGATATAGCAGGCGAAGAAAGTATTACCGAACAATACTGCCAGTATGTTGTTGACTTAGCAGATAAAGATAAATTATCGGAAATTGCAAAAGACGCAGATAAAATCATACATTTAGCAGCTCTTGCACACACAGATAACAAGAATGTTTTGTCATGGGAAAAATATAAACACATTAATGTGGACTGTGCCAGAAATGTGTTTGAAATAGCAGGTAATCGACCTTTGCTTTTTATTAGTACCGTCGATGTTTTTGGTTTCTTTGACGGGAATCAACCTGTTGACGTCAACAGTCAGTTAAAGCCTGTATCAAAATATGGAAAAAGCAAAAAAATGGCTGAAGACGAGTGCAGAAAAATTCCTCATTATACAATTTTCAGATTTTCGCCAGTATATACAGATACAATAAAGCGTGATATCCAGAAAAGGTATTATCTGAAATATCCCAAAATTGCCTATACAATAGGTAAAGGCAGCGAATATGAGATTCTTAATGTTAACAGTGCTGTAAAAGCAATGGTTGACTGGTGTTCTGAAGAACCTAAGAATGATATAAAAATATTAAAGGATCCTGAAAACATGAAAACTGCCGAATATATACGTTCGGAAAAAAATGCAGGCAGAGCGAATATAGTGCTGCATTTCCCGCATTGGATGGTTAATTTGGGATATATTTTATTGACTCGAATTTGGGGAGAAAATGAAAAGACATACCTGCTTAACAAAGCAGTACATCCTTTAAGAAGCAAATAAGGAGAATTGAAATGGATTTTAAAGGCGTTCGCGTATTAGTTCTTGACGGATATGGGCGTCAATGTGCTATTGTATTAAAGGAGCTTCATAACTTAGGATGTGATATTACCACTCTTAATACATCTAAATGGGATGTAGGTTATGCTTCCAGATATCCAAAGCACAAAATACTTGAACCCCAGACTCGCTATGATATGGACAAGCTTAAAAAGGTTTTAGACAGAGAAATTCTTTCTGACAAATATGATGTCGTTTTTCCAATGCTTGAGCCTGCCACGGATCTTTTATGGGCTAATAAAGATATATATTTAAAACATGTAAAATATGCTGCAGCAGATGAAGAAGGCTTTATGAAAGCTTACGATAAGCAGCTTACAATGGAATTATGCATGAAAAACGGCATTAATTGTCCTACAACTAAAATGGATGATGAATCTATTGATGAGTTTTTAGCAAAAGTCAAGTTTCCTCTCGCATTAAAGCCAAGAAAAGGATCTGGTTCACGAGGATTTTATAAAGCAAATAACAAGGAAGAACTATATAATTTGCTGGACAGCGGAAAAGTAAAAATAGAAGAATATGTAATTCAGGAATTTATAGAAAGTGCAGAAGCCCACAGGGTCTCTTATACTTTTATAGATAATAACAATGTTACAAAAACATCCATTTTAGCAAAATCTACAAGGCCATATCCTCTTGGAATAGGAACAAATTCTTTGTTTGAGAGCTGTTTAATGCCGGAAGTAGCTCTTCAGGCAGAAAAGCTATTAAAACTCATGAATTGGCATGGATATGCGTCTGTCTGCTTTATTGAAAATGAAATTGATCATATTCCTAAGGTAATGGAAATAAACGGACGTATTTCAGCAAGCCTTAAAATGAGTTACTGCTGCGGCGCACATATTGTGCGTCAGATTCTTGAACGAGCATACGGACAAGATGTTACCGCGTATATGGAAAATTATAAACCCGGTATACGTGTAAGACATGCACAGGCAAGCATGATGTGGTTTTTAAAGTCTCCTGACAGATTTAGAGACGGACTGTCTTGTTTTAAAAGAACACATGATTTTGTCTTCTCATTTTCTGATCCATGGCCTTGGTTTGCTTATTCAATCGGCTGTACAAAAAAATATAATACTGAAATGAATAAAAGGAAAAGGTGAGCAGAAGTCAATTATGAATGATTTGGTTTCAATTATAACTCCAACATATAACTGTGCGGCATTTATCGGTGAAACAATAAAAAGTGTTATTTCACAGACCTATTCAAACTGGGAAATGCTGATCGTGGATGACTGTTCTACCGACAATACAAAAAGCATAGTAGAATCTTTTAATGATAGCAGAATCAAATATTTCTGTAATGAAAAAAACAGCGGTGCCGCTATTTCACGAAACAGAGCTTTGCGAGAGGCAAAAGGCCGCTGGATCGCATTTTTGGATTCTGATGATTTATGGATGCCAAATAAGTTAGAGCATCAAATACATTTTATGGAGGATAATAACTATCATTTTTCCTGTCACAAGAGAACAATATGCGAAGAAGATGGCACTCCTACAGGAATTTTTGTGTCAAGTCCGAAAGTGATTACTAAACGCAAGATGCATGATTATTGCTGGTGCGGAGCAATTACTGTAATGTACGATGCTGATTTTATAGGCTTAATTCAAATTGAAGACTTAAAAAAAAGAAACGATTACGCTATATGGCTTAAGGTAATTGAAAAAGCTAATTGCTATTATTTAGATGAAACTCTCGGTGTGCACAGAAGAAGAAAGGGATCAATTTCAAGCTCGAAAAAAAGCGTTTTGATGAAGCATTTTTATATACTATACAGAAAAGGGGAACATATGGGACCTATTAAAGCTTCATACAGAACCGTTCGAAATTTGTTCTGGGGTTCGCTGAAAAAGAAACTCTATTATGATAAAGAGGAAATAAAATGAGAATATCCGGCGTTTATAATTTAGAAACAAAGCAAAATACCTTTGAATATTGTGAAGCAGAACTTTACAATGACAGTCTGCTTGATATTTGCTTAATCAGTGACGATAGCTGTCCCTGGGCGAAAAAATTTGCGGATTTATATAAAAATAAACACAGTAATTGCGTAAATGATATAAATTGTTTGTTTTTAGCGGCCGTATATGAAAAAGAAAATATGTCTTTACATATTTTTGCCGACATTACTACGTCGCCTCTTAATTTATATTACACGGTATATAAAAATCAGCTTTATTATTCTACGTCATTAAAATGGCTTCTGAAAAAAAGCGAAATCATAAGGAAAATAAACCTACCTGCAGCAAAGGCTTTTTTAGCAAATGGATATGTCTTCGGTGAAAATACTTTAGTTCAAAACGTATATAAGCTGAATTTTGGAAGTGAATTAGTAGCTTCTGATGGCAATGTAGAGCAAAAAGAATATTTTTATCAAATTAGAACTGTCTCTGCAGAAAAAGGAAAAGAAAAATTAATTGATACCATTCAGAAATGCACACAAAATTTAATGAACGCAGACGGTGATATATATATGCCGTTATCCGGCGGATATGATTCAAATATGATTGCATTCTCTGTCAGAAAAGCAACAGAACGTACTATACATGCTTTTACTGTAGGCGGTAAGACAGGAAAAAATGAAATAAGTGCAGTTGAAGAAAATGTTTCTAATATGTCAAACACTATACTGCACACCTCGCTTGTTGATGAGTCATTCTTCGATAAATTTTCCGATATTGTCTGGAGACTTGACGGCAGCGTATATGAATCGGGAGTTTTTTTGCAGTATGCGCTTGCAAGCACTGCAGCTTCTGCCGGAGCTGAATACATGATATGCGGGGAAAGCTCAGATGAAGTACAAAGTGAGTATTATTATGACAGTCTGAACCGTGTATTGAACCATAAGGCAAAAGAAAATGAAAAATACTATGTGTATGCAGATCCATTTATAGGTACAAACATGGTCGTACTTAAGAAAAGTTCTGTTATGCTTAACTCTTTCGGAATTACAGGACGTTATCCTTTTAAATCAAAAAATTTTGTTGAATTAGCGAGCAGCCTTTACTCATTAAACGGCAGTGATAAAAAGTATTATAAATCACAGTGCGCAAAAATATTTGACCCGAAAATATTAAAAAATATTAAAACGACAGGCGGCACAACAAACGCAAACGCTGCGATTACTGATGACAAACAAGAAAAAATTAAACCCATTTTGGAGTCTTGCCAGCTTATTAAAAATATTGACAGGCTGGAATATCCGATTTTTACTTGCAAAAGGACGAAAAAGCTCCGTAGAAAACAAGGGTTCAGTCGTTTAATTTCTGAAATAAAAGACAACGGTTTAATTAACGGATTTAAAAAAGTAAAAAAATCTGCTTCAGGACAAAACTCATTATTGATAAAAAAATTATATTTACTTATTTTCTATGAGCTTTTTATTTCAGGCAAATATAACAATTATTTTGAAGATGACGGTATAACTATTACAACAAGCGAGGTAATAAAACAATATGAAAAAATATAGTTACTGTGTCATCGGAAGCTTTTTAAAAAACAAGCCCAGTTTCGGAGGTCAATCTATCAAAACAAGAACTTTTGCTGACGCGCTGAAAGAGCATTGTGGGAAAGAAAGTGTTTTGACAGTTGATACATACGGTTGGAAAAAGCATCCCTTAAGATTAGTTTTTAATATAAATAAGGCTATTAGAAGCAGTGATGAAATTGTCATACTGCCTGCCAACAGGGGAGTATATGTAATACCCAAGTTAGTCCTTTTTCTTGCCGGCAGAAAACCAATTAAGGTGCATTATGTCGTAATCGGAGGATTCCTTCCAGGATTTGTAGAAAAAAGCAAATGCCTTGCGTCTGCAATGAAAAAAATGCACGGAATATATGTAGAAACAAGCACTATGAAAAAAGCTCTCGAATCTCAGGGATTTACAAATGTGGCAATATTGCCTAACTTTAAAAAAATAAATCCTCTTACACCTGATGAATTATCATACATTGAAAGCGAGCCTTTACCGCTCTGCACGTTCTCACGAGTTCTCAAGGAAAAAGGGATCGGCGATATATCTGATGCTGTAATGACTGTAAATCGCCGGCTCGGCAGAACGGCTTTTACACTCGATATATACGGAAAGGTTGACAAAAATCAAGTAGAATGGTTTGAAAATCTAAAATCCGGATTTGATAGTTCCGTCAGGTATTTGGGTACTGTTCCTCCAGATCAAAGCGTACAAACTCTCAAAAAATATTATTCACTTGTGTTTCCGACTCACTATTATACGGAAGGGATTCCTGGCACGCTGATTGATGCTTATTCGGCAGGTATACCTGTAATTTCAGCGAAGTGGGAAAGCTTTACGGATGTTGTCGACGAACATGTTACCGGATTAGGTTATGAAATTGATAATCAGCAGGCACTGATAAATATATTACTTGAAATCGCAGACGATCCGAGCATAATGAATAAAATGAAAGAAAACTGCCTAAAGAAAGCAAAAGAGTTTGATTCCGAAGAAGCAATTAAGATTCTTGCTTCATTTTAACAGGAGAAAAAATGCCTTCAATATATCAATGGAAAAAATGGATTAAGCGCTACCTTTTAAAAAACAAAAAAGCGCTTATGCAGGGTGTCGGACAATTTTACAGCGTTAATGAAATAAAAGGCTATTATAATGACCTAAGGGAAAAAGTTGTAAATGGTCCGTCCTTGGCTGATTATGAAATACCGCAATATTATAAGGACAACGGAGAAAAATTTACTTTTTCTATCGGAGTAATGCAATATGGTCTTGCTTCATACGATTTGTTTTTGGAAACAGGTGAGCAAAAACATTTGAATAAAATGTTTTTATGCGCCGACTGGGCTGTTTCAAATCAAAAAGAAAATGGGGGATGGGAAACTTTTTCTCATCTTTATCCGAATCATCCATATTCTGCTATGGCTCAGGGAGAAGGAGTTTCTCTTCTTCTGCGCGCCCACAAAGAAAGCAAAAATGAGAAATATCTTTCTGCAGCAAATAAAGCTGTATATTTTATGCTTGTGCCCACAGATCAGGGTGGAGTTTGCATTTCAAATGACAAGGATCTGATTTTTAAAGAATATACGGAAAGACCTATTGTGATGAATGGATGGATTTTTGCTGTTTGGGGATTGTTTGATTATGTTAAAGCTGTAAACGATCCGAAAATCGGCGCAGCTTATGAAAAATCGCTTGCCACACTTGAACGTTACATTCCTCACTATGATTTAGGTTATTGGACAAGATACGATTACTCGGACAGAATAGCTGCTCCTTTTTATCACAAACTGCATATTGATCAGTTTACAGTAATGTACGACATCACTAAACATGATATTTTTAAAATATATAAAAACAAATCAAAAATTGAAAGGACTGTAAAAAATGAAAAATACTGCCATTGATATATACAATCCACATGTAAACCAAGACGTTACGTCATATTATGTCGAAACAATAAGGCTTGCTCTTGAAAACGCCGGTTTTTCTACCGAATATATTTCAGAGCTTAATCATAATACAAATAATTCTCAAAAGGGAATTGCTGTAATTCAACAATCAGATGTAAGAAAAGCAGTTAAAGCCGGTTATGGGATAATTATCCGTTGGGTTCAAGGTTCTCCGGAAGCAGAATCTTTTATGCGTCATCATAGTTGGATACGTTATTTTATATTGCTGTATCGAAATAAACAGGCAATGAAAAAGTCTGACTTTATTTTGTTTTGCTCGGAATATATGAAGGAGTACTACTCAAAAAAGTTCGGAATGAAATTTAACAACAGTTATATAATGCCTTGTTTTAATAATGAATTAGATGAAAACAGCTTTTTTAAAGTTCCTGACAAATATAAAAACAATGTTTTTATTTATGCCGGAGGGCTTGACAAATGGCAGTGTTTCGAAGAAACAGCGGCATTATACAGCAAGATAGAAAAAGCCGTTGATAATGCATCATTCAGAGTTTTAGTAAAAGGAGATCATGAGCTTGCTAAACAAATACTCGAAAAATACGGAGTAAAAAATTATTCCTTAGGCTTTGTTCCTCCTGAAAAAATAGGTGAAGAAATGCAGAAAGCCAAATTTGGTTTTTGTCTCAGACAGGACAATTTAGTAAACAGAGTTGCAACTCCTACAAAATTTTCAAATTATGTTTCTTACGGCGTAATGCCTATTTTTACAGAGTATGTATATGATTTTGCAAAGTTGACAAAAAACAGCAAATACTGTCTTTGTGTTCCGTTGAACGGTACTCTTTCTGATTATTCTAAAATAATAGAGCTTTGCAATTTACAAATCGACCCGGCACAAGTATTAAAAGATTATAAAGACTTATTTAAAGAATACTACTCAAGAGATTATCATGTTAAATGCATGGAAAAACAATTTAAAAAATATATACGTTTTTAATTTAGAAAAGGACGACTAAATTATGATTAAGACTCGCCGCGATGACTGGCTGGATAATTTAATTATTATATTGATTTTCCTTGCTTCATTTCTGAGATATTACGATGTTCCAATTGTAAATGTAAGTTTTGATAGTTTATTTGCTGTTACAGTAATTTTTTTATGCTTTTTGCTTTTTTTAGTAAGATACAACATGCGTGTTGAAAAAGAACTTAAAAAATCGAGGGCATGGTATGCTGTATTTTTATTTTGGTGTTTTATTGTTACTCTTGGATATGAACTTTTTACAAACATTAGCCTCAGTAATCCCAATGCTAATTATAACGCAATGTCATTGTTAGTAAAAATGTTGTTTGCGGTATTGATATTTTTTATTGTAGGTGGGTATATAAATACCTCTAAATGTATCTCCGTCTATCACTGCTTTATCGTATTTGTTATAGCCATATATTTATTTCAATGGCTTTTAATGCTTGGAAATATAAAAATCAGTTTTAAACTGCCTTTTGATTTTAACAGCGGTTGGTCGTATTTGAATTCGCATAGATATTTTGGCATGAATTCATATCCCACGTCTCTTTTTTCAGAAAGATCGCACATATGCGAATTTATCGTTCCGTATATTGCTCTTTGTCTGTACAGCAAAAATTTAATTAAAAACAGGATACGAAATGCTGTTATATGCACTATAATTGTAATTTCTACTGTTTCAGGAAATGGACTTGTTATTGTTTTTTTGGAATGGCTGATGTTTTTTTTGATATTTGGAAATATCAAAAAATTAAGCAGCAAAATTTTTATCGGAATTATAGGAATACTTGCTTTGCTTGGAGCTTATATTGTTCTTTCTTCTATCCCGAGGTTTTCCGACATGTTCAACATACTGTTTGTAAACAACTCCGGATCCGAATTTGTTCACTCTAAAGCCGATTACCGAATATATAGAGGAATTGATATTTTCATGAAAATGCCTTTAAATGCAAAGCTGTTTGGGGTAGGATACGGACATATGTACTTATACTCTCAGGCACATAATATAGTATCGATATACGATTACAGTGAAAAAATATATGAATATTTTTCAGCATTTTCTATGGTGTTGATGTATTTCGGATTGATAGGCCTTTATTTTGCTTTCCGGCATTTTCTTGCACTGTTTAAGGCTAAAAGCTATGCAGTAAAAGGCCTTATAATGATAATGATGGCTTTATGGTTATCAACTGAGATGCTTTTTAACTGCACTCATGTGCTTTTCATTTTACTGATTGTTTCTGCCTTAAGAGCAGATAACAGTTTTAAAAGCGAGGTTGCATCGTGAAAATAGGTATTTTAACATTTCATAAACCAATAAATTACGGGGCTTTTTTGCAGGCTTTTTCTCTTTCAAATAAGTTTTCTGAATTATTTCCGAATGACCAAACGGAAATAATTGACTATGTTTCTCCAAAAGAAAAAAAGAATATTTTTTTCAACTTACTCAGAGATTTTAAAAATAAAGGCATTACCGGCGGATGCCGAAGCATAAAAAGAAACAAAGTTTTTTCAAACTCGCAAAAATTTTTAATGTTATCGTCAAGATATTTATGCACAAATAATCTTGAAAAGCTATTCTGTTTTATTGAAAATAATTACGATTGCTTGATTATCGGCAGCGATGCGGTTTTTAACTGGAATCAAAATGGTTTTCCTACACCGTTTATTCCGAACAGGACACTTAAAATTCCTGTATATACATATGCAGCCTCTGTACATGGGTTAAAATTTTATGAGGAAGACAAGCAGAAAATTGAAATATGTAAAAATGCCTTATCTAAAATAAAAGTTATTGGAGTCCGTGACCGATGCAGCGAAGAATTTGTAAAATATTGTTCTCCCGAATTGTCTTCACTTCATTGCTGCGATCCTACTGTTTTCATCAATACTAAACGAATTGCTGAGTTGGCTGGGAATTATCGGGAACGAATCCTAAAAAAATATAAAATTTCGCTAGAAAAAAATATATTGTAATAATGGCTCCTGACAGCCGTCTTACAGAAGAAATATCAAAAAAATATTATTATGACTATCAAATTATTCATGTTTTTGAAGGATCACCTAAAGATAAACAATTTTTATATGACTTAAATCCGTTTGAATGGGCTGAAGTTCTTGCTCATGCTTCCGCTGTTATAACAAGATTTTTTCACGGTACACTGTTGAGCTTAGTTCATGGTACACCTGTCATTGTTCTGGATTATTCACAGTATGACGGAAAATATGAATCAAAACTAAAAGATTTAATGGTCACGCGTTTCTCTTTGCCGGAGTTATACTATGACAAGCAGTTTGCAAAAAAATTCTCCATCGAAGAACAGCCTGAATTTTTGATGCTTTTTGAAAAATTATTAAACGGCGAATATAAATTTAAAATTGAAAAAGCAGTTTTGGAAGAAAGGAATGCTCTGGAAGGATTTCTTAAAAAATTTTGTAAATAGTGATTAAAAACTTTTATTTATTGCAGTTTATATTTTTAAGGAGGCAAAATTTATTTTATGTATTTGAAAAAAATGCTGTATACAATTTATAATCCTTATGAAAGAGATGAAATGCTGAAAGTATCAAAAAAAATATCGTCTGAATACAGCAAGAAAAACAGGTTTTTTATACTCTGCGATATGATGATGAGCAATCTGATATACGGAGCCACATCAGAAGATTATTTTGACCTCCTATTTTATAAAAGGAAACATAAACTCAGAAAAACGGTTTTTACAACTAACTATGAATTAAAGCTTTTTGATATAATAAATCCAAAAGAATATAGAAAATATTTTTGGGACAAAGTGCTTTTTGACACCACATTTTCTGAATTTATACACAGGAAATGGATGTCTATCGATAATTGGGACGGAAACGTCTGCAATGAGCTTATGTCAACAAATGATAAAGTAGTCCTCAAGGGGCGCACAGGTAATTGCGGAAAACAGGTGTGTGTATATCATATTAAACCGGAAGATACTTCCGAATCTATATACAAATATATGAAGGAAAATAATTATGCTTTGCTTGAGGAAGCAATTGTCAATCATCCGGTTATTGCAAAGCTAAACAAATCTTCTCTGAATACAATAAGAATAGTTACTTTCAGAAAAGATAATAAGATTAATATAGTATTTGCAGGAATAAGAATAGGAGCGGAAGGAAAAGAAGTAGACAATCTTTCTCAAGGAGGAAGTGTTGCAAGAATTGACATTGAAACAGGAAAAATAAGCTCGCCGTTTTTTTCATCCTCAACTAAAAAAGTTTTTTCTACACACAGTGATTTCGAAATAATAGGATTTCAAATTCCTTATTGGAACGAACTTATTGAATATACGTTAAAAATAGCAGATAAAATTCCACAGATACAAAGTGTAGCCTGGGATATTGCAGTTACGGAAGACGGTCCTGATATAATTGAAGGAAACAACAGCTATGGTTGTAATATCATGCAGCTGTATGATGACGAAACAAAACCTTGCTTAAAGCCTAAAATTGTTGAAATATTAGGCGACATTGCAGATTTCTGATTATGTTTCGGAGGCTTCAAGTTGGAACAAAATAATTTTAATCCGAAAGCGAAAAGTCGTTCAAAAATGACAATTATAAATTCCGCTTCCGGAATTCTGTCTAAGTTTGTTATTTTAGCTGCCAATTTTGCAATACGCACTATTTTCATTTATTATCTTGGTATTGAATATAGAGGCGTTTCGGCAGTTTTTTCAAATATAATTACAATTCTGTCATTTGCGGAATTGGGAATAGAGTCTGCAATAACTTTTGCACTATATAAGCCTATAGAACAAAATGATTATAGGCAATTAGCAAAGCTGATGGCTTTTTATAGAAAAGCTTACTTTATTACCGGCAGTACGATTTTTGCTGCTGGAATTTGTCTTACTCCTTTTCTAAAATTCCTAATAAAAGATGTACCCGATGTAAAAGAAAATATAACTGTTATCTATCTGCTTTATATTTTTAACACTGCTTTTTCATATTTTTTTGCTTATAAATCAACCCTGTTTACTGCAGATCAAAAAAATTATTGTATTTCTATAGTAAGAGTATGCTGTGTTATAGCCAAAAGAATTGTGCAGTGTATTGTTATCGCATTATTTCGCGCATTCTATATATATTTGATAATCGATATTGCTTTTACTGTTATTCAAAATATTATAATATCAATTTGGGCTGACAAAAGTTTTGCGAATATTTCCTTATATAAAAATGAATCTCTTTCAAAAAAAGAAAAAAGCACCCTTTTTAAAAATATAAAAGCGCTGTCTATGTATAAAATAAGCGCTACTGTTTTAAGCGGAACAGATAATATAATTATGTCAGTTATGCTTGGCGTTTCGACAGTAGGCTACGTTTCAAATTATACGTTAATAATAAATGAGCTTTATAGTATATTGCTTCAATTTTTTCAATCGCTTACAGCAAGCATAGGAAATTTAGTTGCTTCTGCAAAAAAAGATTCCCAATATCCGCTTTTTAAAACTATTTATTTTGGGGGTTCATGGCTGTTTTGTCTTTGTACTGTACTTTTATATACTTTGATTGACGAGTTTGTAGGAAGTGTTTGGCTCGGTGAAAAATACTTGATTGAACCACTTGCTGTGATTTTTCTTTGTCTTGATTTTTATGTAAAATGTATCGTAACTATTGTTAACTCCTTTAGGGAAGCTAACGGTTTGTTTGTTCAGGGACAATACAGACCGATTATAATGTCAATTTTAAATATAGTAATCTCTATTATCTCCGTTAAAATGATTGGACTTCCCGGCGTATTTTTAGGAACTATTGCCTCAAGGCTACTGACACAGGTTTGGTATGATCCTTATATTGTATATAAATACGCTTTTAAACAAAGTCCTGTAAAATTCTTTTTTCATTATGCTGTTTGGCTGGCAATACTTGCCGTATCAATAGTTTTATCATTATTTATAAATTCAAAAATAACTATTTCAGTACCTATTTTATCTTTTATCGTACATGCTATTGTATCATTTGCAGTTACAAATATAATAGTTTTGGCGTGTTTTATAAAAACAAATACATTTCGAAATACTTTTGACCGTGTATTATCAATAATAAGAAAATAGTTTTTCAGGGGGCTTTTAAAAAGATGTGTAAAAAAATAATGCTTGTTTTCGGAACCAGACCGGAAGCAATAAAAATGTGTCCACTTGTCAACGAATTAAAAACAAGAGAAAAAATAAAAACTGTTGTATGTGTTACCGGCCAGCACCGTCAAATGCTTGACCAAGTCTTAGAAACTTTTAATGTTGTTCCAGAATACGATCTTTCAATTATGAAAGACAAACAAACATTATTTGACATTACTGTAAACATTTTAAGCAGTATAAAGGAAGTGTTAGAAAAAGAGCAGCCTGATGTTGTTTTAGTTCACGGAGATACTTCAACCACATTTGTTACAGCGCTTGCTTGTTTTTATCTGCATATTCCGGTTGGTCACGTTGAAGCCGGACTTCGTACATACAATATTTATTCTCCGTATCCTGAGGAATTTAACCGTCAGGCAGTTTCAATTATATCTCAGTATAACTTTGCTCCCACCGAACGCTCAAAAAATAATCTAATAAATGAAGGAAGAAAAAGTGACACCATTTGGGTAACAGGAAATACTGCAATTGATGCGCTGAAAACAACTGTTCGTAAAGATTATACTCATCCAGAACTCGATTGGGCAAAGGGAAGCCGTCTTATTTTTATAACGGCACATAGGCGTGAGAATCTTGGAGAACCAATGCATCATATGTTCCGTGCAATACGTCGTGTGCTTGATGAACACTCTGACGTTAAAGCGCTTTACCCAATTCACATGAACCCGGTTGTAAGACAGGCGGCTGATGATGAATTAGGCAGCTGTGACAGGATTCACATAATTGATCCGGTTGAAGTATTTGACTGTCATAATATCATGGCACGTTCATATATGATTCTTACTGATTCGGGAGGAATTCAGGAAGAAGCTCCTTCTCTTGGCAAACCTGTACTTGTTATGCGCGACACTACCGAACGTCCCGAAGGCATTGCTGCAGGTACTTTAAAGCTTGTGGGTACTGACGAAAAAACCATATATAATAATTTTAAAGAGCTTCTTGAAAACGAAGAAGTTTATTTGCAAATGTCACATGCTGCAAATCCATATGGAGATGGACATGCGTGCGAGCGTATTGCCGATATTATCGAGTATGGAAAAACTGATAAATAAAAAATATCTTTATTAAAAAATTATTGACATTACTATGTTATTTTGATATAATAAATCTGTTATCAGCGTTATAACAATTATGTGTGAGGCTAGTATCTAAAATGAATATGAAACAATTCAGATATGTACTTATCCTTGCTGACAAAGGCAGCTTTTCAAAAGCTGCGGAAGAACTAAATGTATCCCAGCCGTCATTAAGTCAATATATTAAACGAATTGAAAATGATTTAGGTGTAATTCTCTTTGACCGTACGGGCGGAAATGTACGTTTGACAGATGCAGGGCTTGTTTATATCGAAGCCGGTAGAAAAATTCTTGATACAGAAAAACAGATGCAAAAACAGTTTTCTGACTTAACAGCAAATCAGGCTGGATCAATTGTAGTCGGCATTGCGCCGACAAGATGTCAATATTTGATGCCGGAAATTGTAAAACGTTTTAAAAAAATCTATCCCGGAATGCACATTTCAATTGAAGAACGTTTCATTGGAAATTTAGTAGAAGATGCAGAACACGGAGAATTCGATCTTTGTGTAGCTACACTTCCGGTTGATGAGAACAAATTTAATTACGACTTGATGATGCGTGAAGAGGTAGTTTTAGCTGTGCCTAAAAGCATGGATATTTGTCAAAAGTTAAGGCGATCAGCTGAATCTATTGATCAAAAACAGTATCCAGCTATCGATATACAAACTATTGCAGGTTCCGATTATGTTTTTCTTTCAGAAACTCAACCTACTCAAATTCAGCTGAATAATTTATGTATAAAATATAACTTTTCAGTTAAAACCGCTGTAGAATGTATGAGTATTGAGACACAGTACAGCATGGTAAAAGCAGGAATCGGTCTAGCTTTGATTCCTTCAAGCCTGTCAAAATACAGCCCTTCCGCAAATCTTGAATATTTTTCTTTATATCAAGATTTGCCATACAGAGATATGGCTGTAATTTATAGAAAAGGACAGTATTTATCAAAAGCACTTATTGCGCTTAAAGAAATTATGACTTCGGTCTGATTTCTTTTTTCCTGCATTATAAGATAAATATTATATATTATATAATATTTTTAAATACATTTTGAAATGAGGACTATAAAATGGGTGTTGATGTAATTTCTCTAATCATTTTTGCTGCATGTATAGTATTGTTTATAATTGACAAACTACCAATGGGAACTACCGCGATTCTCGGATGTGTGGCAATGGTAATTTTCGGTGTTTGCGACTTTAAAACCGCATTTGGCCAGATGGCGTCTAGCACGGTAGTTTTGACTATCGGGGTTATGATGATTGGTGCCGCAATATCTGAGACCGGTCTTGCATCTGCTGTTGGTGGCTGGATTATTAAAATCTCAAGAGGATCGGAAACCAAACTTATTGTCGGTACATATATCGTATCATCATTAATGTCTGCATTTCTTACAAATTCCGCTGTATTGGCAGTATTTATTCCGATAATTATGGGACTGTCTCTATCTGGAGAAATTAAAGGAAAAAATCTCATAATGCCTATTGCAATTGGCTGTATTCTCGGAGGTACTGCAACACTTGTCGGTTCAACTCAACAGATGACAGCGCAGGGACTTTTGGAAGATGCCGGCGTAAGATTGTTTAAGATTTTTGATTTTACACTTGTTGGCGGTATTATTGTTTTAGCGGGACTAATATACTGCCTTACAATTGGAAGATATTTTGCAGCAAAAATCTGGGGAAGCAGAGACGACAACGGTGAATATGAGGAAAAACAAGAAATAAAAAATTATAAAAAAAGCAAAATGATTATTGTTGCATGTATTTTTTTAGTAACAGTGGTCTTTTATATTACTGAATGGCTTCCTCTTGCCATTACCAGTACTTGTGCCGCGCTCCTTTGTATAATTACAGGATGTATTACACAAAAAAAAGCAGTCATGGCAGTAAACTGGGATATAGTAGGCAGGCTTGCCGGATGCCTCGGTATTGCAAAGGCACTCGAAGCTTCAGGTGGTACAAATCTAATTTCTACAGGATTTCAGAATATTGTAGGATCTTCTATAAACCCATTTCTTTTGTTTTGTATTTTAGTTTTTCTTGTTCAGTTCACAAGTGAATTTATCTCCAATTCAACGGCAATTATGATTGTTCTGCCAATACTTTTGGCTATTGCTCCAAATATGGGGCTTAACACATATGCCTTTGCTTTAGGAATTACAATTGCATCCGGTGCCGCTTTAAGCTGTCCGCTGGCTAGCTCAACTCTTGGAATGTCAATGGTTGTAGGATATAAATTTAATGACTATTTCAAACATAATTTTTTATTAGATATTATAAACTATTTAATCATTGTAATACTTGTACCTCTGTTTTACGGACTGACAATTAAATAAAAACTAAAACCGTTCACAGCTTCATAATTGTGCTGATGAGCGGTTTTTGTATATTTATATGTTGTTATACAGCATTTTATATCAATATATATATTGACTTAAAATAAAAAATGTGATAATATATAATAAAGAAATGTGAAATCAAGGTGGAAATATGCAATATAACACGGTGCAGGAAGCTGCTCAAAAATGGCAAATAACAGAACGAAGGATAACAAAGCTATGCAGGGAAGGGAAGATTCTCGGGGCAAAAAAAGGTAGCAAGTATTGGATGATTCCTTGTAATGCTGTAAAGCCACTGGATGGAAGAACCATCGAATACGCCGAACAGCAAAAGGAAATATCAAATGGAAAATTTGAAAAATTAAATTATTCTGAAAACAAGGCGTATTTTTATGCTGTACAAAAATTTGAAGCTACATACAGAAAAAAACCTGATTACACAGCATTTACGCCTTACAGAATTTGTCCTATAGGCGCACATTCAGATCATCAGCTTGGCAAAATTACCGGTTTTGCAATAGATAAAGGAATTCATATTGCATATGGTCCAAAAATGAATGGGGTAATTGAAATTAAATCACTTCAATTTCCAAAAAGAGCTCAATGGCATGTTGCTTTAACTCCTTCTAAAAAGCAGGGAGACTGGGCAGATCATTTAAGGGGAGCTACAATTGCATTAAATAACCGTTATCCGCTTCGTGTAGGATTATGTGCCATTATTGACGGCGAACTTCCTATAGGCGGTTTATCGTCATCTGCGGCTGTTATTATAACCTTCTTGTCAGCGCTTTGTCATTTAAACGACATTAAATTAACTTCAAATGAGCTTATAGAAATTTCAAAAGAAGCAGAAAATAAATATGTAGGAGTATCATGCGGAAAGCTTGATCAGTCTTGTGAAGTGTATTGCAGAAAAGACGCACTTCTTTATATGGATTTAAAGGATAATACCTATGAGCTGATTCCGCAAAGTTCTTCAATGGAGCCTTTTGAAATAGCTATTTTTTTCAGCGGATTAGAACGTTCACTAGCAGAAAGTAAATTCAACATGCGCGTTGACGAATGTCGTTCAGCAGCTTATGCACTTAAAGCTTTTGCAAATATTGAATATGGAAAATTTGAAGAAACAAATCTTCGCGATGTTCCATTTGAAATATATCAAAAATATAAAGATAAGCTTCCGTTAAACTGGGCAAAGCGTGCCGAACATTGGTATACAGAGTTTGATCGTGTACAAAAAGGCGCTGATGCGTGGAGAAAAGGGGATATAAAAGAATTTGGCAGACTTTCATTTCTTAGCGGTAAGTCATCTATTGAAAACTGGGAAACCGGCTCTCCGGAGCTCGTTAAGCTTTATGAAATTATGACGCATACTAAAGGAATATATGGTGGACGCTTTTCAGGAGCCGGATTTAAAGGATGTTGTATGGCGCTTATTAATCCTTTTTATGAAAAAAGCATTTTGGAAAACGTTGAAAGAGAATATCTTGAACTGTTTCCTGAACTTAAAGGCAAATTTTCAGCTCATATCTGTCACACTGCTGACGGTGTGAAATTATAAATTTTTAAGTCCTTATCTAAATAAGTAAGGAGATAATTTTGTAAAAAAGTATGGATAAAAAGATAAAAATAGCGGTTGCCGGAACTGGGTATGTTGGACTTTCTGTTGCCGTTCTTTTGGCACAGAAAAATGAAGTCAAAGCGATCGATATCATACCTGCTAAGGTTGAACTTATTAACAATAGGAAATCGCCGATTATTGACGAATATATTGAAAAATATCTTGCAGAAAAGCCTCTAAAACTTACTGCAACTGTTAACGCAGAAGAAGCATATTCTGATGCAGATTTTGTAGTTATAGCAGCTCCTACAAACTATGACAGTCAAAAAAACTTTTTTGATACCTCTGCCGTTGAAGCTGTTATCAATCTTGTTATGAAATATAACCCTAATGCCGTTATGGTAATAAAATCTACAATACCAGTAGGCTACACTGCTTCAATACGTGAGAAAACCGGCTCAAGAAATATTATTTTCAGTCCAGAATTCTTGAGAGAATCGAAGGCGCTTTACGACAACCTTTATCCGTCAAGAATTATTGTTGGAACAGATATGAATGACTCTCGTCTTATAGAAGCTGCACACAAATTTGCCGATTTACTTCGTGAAGGGGCTATAAAAAATGACATTCCCACATTGTTCATGGGCTTTACAGAGGCGGAAGCTGTTAAACTCTTTGCAAATACTTACCTTGCACTACGTGTCAGCTATTTTAATGAGCTTGATACTTATGCTGAAATGAAAGGGCTTGACAGCAAGCAAATTATAGAGGGTGTATGTTTAGACCCAAGAATAGGAAATCATTATAATAATCCTTCTTTTGGTTATGGGGGATATTGTCTGCCAAAAGATACAAAGCAGTTACTTGCAAATTATGCTGATGTGCCTGAAAATTTAATTCATGCAATTGTTGAATCCAATCGTACCAGAAAGGACTTTATTGCAGATCGCGTTCTTAAAATGACAGGATATTATGAAGCCTCAGATACATGGGATGAAGCAAAAGAAAAAAAGGTTGTAATCGGCGTGTATCGCCTTACAATGAAATCAAATTCGGATAACTTTCGTCACTCATCTATTCAAGGGGTGATGAAGCGAATTAAAGCAAAAGGCGCAACTGTTATTATCTATGAACCTACTATTGATGATGGAGAAACCTTTTTCGGCAGTCTTGTTGTCAACGATATAGAAAAATTTAAAGAACAGTCTGACGCTATAATTGCAAATCGTTATGACTCATGCCTAGACGATGTAAAAGATAAAGTTTACACAAGAGATATTTTTAAAAGAGATTAATTTAAAAACAAATCGCTATGCCTGTGATTTACATACATAGCGATTTTATTTTTTACTTAAATTTTTTTAAATTCACAAAAAATATTATTTTGCATAAAATATAATAAGATTTCTATTAAGGAAAATGATATTATGGCAGAAATACCAGCAAAATCGGATATTTCGTATTATAAGAAAAACTTTAAGGCTTCAAAAAACAGCTCTGCAGATCCATCTGAAAATTCTATACTTAGCGCCGTTATGTCCTCTCCAAATACAGAAATAACGCCTGACAGCAATGTTATGATAATAATAAGCATTGAAAACTTAGGTGAAGAGATTATAGACGGCTTAGTTGTTTCTGATTTATTAAGCACATCAAATCTAACATACGTAAAGAACAGCGCTCTTTTCTATATTGAAGGGCAGCCTCCTACAGCAATTGAACCGAAGCAGGGGAGTGATGCTGATTTTTCTATACCCGTCGCTCTTGAAACAGGGTCCGCTTTATATTTTAGTTTTCTTGCAAAAGCTAAAGAAATAAACCCTCAAACACAATCGATTTTTAACTATGCTTCAGTGTATTCAGCTGACTACGGCATAAGCACAGAAACCAATTCTATAAGATTTTCATCTGAATATGCACAAATATCAGCCGAAAAAACTGCTGTGATGAGTGAATCTGGTTGTTCCGGAGATACAATTTATACAATCACTCTGTCAAATAACGGCAATATTCCGGCGTGTAATATTACAGTAACAGATGTGCTTGCGGAAAATTTTAAAGTTACAAAAATTTTCTATAATGGTGAGGAATTAAATGCAAACACAGATTATACAATAGATAATAACAACCTAATTACAATTACGTTACCTCAGAGTATAACAATCGAACCTACTAAATTTGGTGTAATACAGATTATGGGAAGTTTTCAATAAAAATAAAACGCGCCGATATTATGCAAGCAAAATTTAAGCTGCAAAAGTATCGGCGCACATTTTTTATATTTTATCAACACTCAATACCTAAAATAGGCTGAAAAGCAAATACTGCCGTCAGTCAAATTATTACATTCTACATAAATTTTATTATCGCTGTTATAAAAATCAAGCTTTAGTTCGGCGCCCAAAGCCGCCTCATGCTCATATGATATGTCAAATTCATAACTTTCCGGTAAAAGAAAACCATTCTCATAGATTCCGTCAATAATAATATCAGCGTAATGACAGTTATTTAAGTGATTGTTTGCATCCAACTGACTATATTTTACTTTAGTACTATAAGAATAAGAAGGCGTTTCTTGAACACATGTTCTTATGCGTTCAGGCACAAAATCTACAAGCTTAGCATCGGGAGCAATTTCAAAAGGAAGTCTGTTAGGTCTAAGTATAGTACGCTTGTCAAAATCTATTATTATCCAAGTTGAAGAAGACTCAGCAAAAACGTTACCGCCATTATCTTCAATCAAAAAATCTCTTATAAAAGATACGCCGCTTACTGCGCATGGAGATGTTTTATAAATATATTTTTCATCAGCAAACATGCTTTTAAAAATTTTAATTTTATATTTTGTAAGAACAAAAACTATATTTTTTTCTTTTAAAAAATTATAGGTCATACCAAGCATATCAAGATTTTCTCGCGCAATTTGCTGAAAATACTGCATTACTGATGAGAGTTTAATTGTATTGTTTTTGCAAACATCGTAACTTTTAACTTTAATTTCCTTTATATACATTTCAATTATTAACCTTTCTTTTCATTTGCGCTACCCCGAATTATATAAAATTCTGATTTTATATAATTGGTTATGCTTTTATAAAGACTTCCCTCAAATTACAAACTTACCTTTAAAATACTTCCAAAATCATATAAAGGATCATTTGAAAGAGAAATTATTTCCGTATTATATTTTTTGCAAAAATAATAAATTTTTTTAAATTCAGAATGGTTTTCAATTTTTCCAGTAAAAACAAGTTTATTTTCGATAAGACCACATGCTCCGCCGATAAAACCATAGTCGTATGGATCAAGCTTAACTTCATGTTTTTGAAGCAATAATACATCATATCCACATTTGTAAAGAATTTTTGCAATACCAGCATCTTCAGTTATCACTGCCTTATGTTGTTGTGAGACAGGTGCAATATTACACTTGGTATATCCCTGATTGACATATACAATGTTCACTGACAATGATTTTGCATATTCAAGAGCCGGTTTGTATACTGAACCAACACGGCAAATCAAATCTCCGCAAATGCAGACAGCATTTAAAAATACGTCAGCTGGATAAAGCAGCTTGTCCCTTGGGGATATATTATTTTTACCTGCAAAAAATATATTTGTTAAATTTTTAACATTTGGCAGCTCTTCAAATTTTCTTTTCTGTTCCTCTGCAACGTAAAGTCTATCTCTTATCTGAAGAAAATTCATATCAGGATGAGCAGAAACAGGTTCAGAAAACAGCATATTTCTTTCACAGCAAAAAACTTCATATCCAAGTTTGCGTATATTTCTTACTACATTATCCGGAGCCAGACAATTTACAATTATTATATCTCTCATATAAATAATTTTAATACCTCGAACAAACTCTTTACAGGTATTATTTCTGCACCGTATTTTTTATTTTTTTGAAGTTTCAAATAATTTTTGTAAGGAATCAATATTTTTGTGAACCCGAGACGAACCGCTTCATTTATTCTATTTTCGATATACCCTACGCCTCTGCATTCACCTGACAGTCCTATCTCCCCTATTGCTATAACATTGTCTGGTACAGGAATATCTTTATATCCTGAAATCAGAGCTATACACGCTGCCAAATCGCTTGACGGCTCATCAATGTGCAATCCGCCCGCGACATTTATATAAACATCCTGTGACGAAAATTTCAATCCAAGTCTTTTTTCAAGGACAGCAGTAATAAGCGATACACGGTTATAGTCAATTCCTGACGCCATTCTTCTTGGCGAAGGAAACACAGTAGGCGAAACAAGCGCCTGTATTTCCACAAGTATAGGGCGCGTACCTTCCATTACACATAGGGTACAATTACCCGAAACCTGGTCTGAACGTTCAGACAAAAGCATTTCAGAAGGATTCTCCACTTCACACAACCCGTTTTCACGCATTTCAAAAACGCCTATTTCGTTAGTGGACCCAAACCGATTTTTTACAGCTCGCAATATTCTGTATGAGTGCTGCTTTTCACCTTCAAAATACAAAACTGTATCTACCATATGTTCGAGAACTTTAGGTCCGGCAATAGCTCCGTCTTTATTTACATGACCGACTATTACCACCGCACAGTTATTGGTTTTTGCATATCTTATAAGCTTCTGAGCACAATTTTTTATTTGTGACACAGTTCCCGGAGCTGAGGCAGATTCGTCATCGTACATAGTTTGTATTGAATCTATTATTACAACGTCAGGACTAATAACATCAATCTCATCACAAATATTATTTATCTCGGTTTCTGTAAAAATATAAAGTTCGTCAGTTTCTGCCTTAATACGCTTTGCGCGCAGTTTTATTTGTCCTTGTGATTCTTCTCCTGAAACATAAAGCAGCTTTTCAGAATTCCCAAGAGCTGCACATACCTGCAAAAGCATAGTAGACTTACCTATGCCGGGTTCTCCGGATAAAAGCACCGCAGAACCATTTACTATACCTCCTCCAAGCACTCTGTCAAACTCAGAAATTCCAGTCAATATCCTTATATTATCCGAAGCAGAAATATCGCGAAGTTTTACTGACAAAGAAGAGTCAGATGTGCGTCTCTTGTGAATATCCTTTTTACCTAAAACAGACGCCGCTTCATACTCCTCGCTTGTTTCTTCAAGTGTGTTCCAGCTTCCGCATCCGGGGCACCTTCCATACCATTTTGTGGATTTATATCCGCATTCAGCACATATAAATTCCGATCGTGTTTTCATTATAATTTTCCGTCCTCATATTCTTTCGCGTACTGAATTATCGATCCATAAAGTAAGTACGCTATTTTATTTCTATATTCTTTTGTGTTTAGCAGTTCTGCCTCTTCATTATTAGATAAAAAACCACATTCAGCAAGTATTGCCGGCATATCTAAACTGTCAAGTATTCTTATGTTTTTATCAGCTTTCTTTATTTCCCGATTATTGTCTTCTTGAAGATATGATTTTATATTGTTTTGTGCAATTTTTGCCAAAACTTCGCTTTGGGGATTATTTTTTGAATAATATACTTGAAATCCTTTATATTTTTTTATAGGGAATTTGTTTTGATGAATACTAACAAATATCGAATTATTATACTCCTTTGCAAGAGTTATCCTGTTACTTATGTCATTTTGTTTTTTTTGATTCTCTTGTCCGGCTTCATACATTAAACGGTCTTCGGTTCTTATCATTACCGGTATGTAGTCTGAAGTTTTAAGCAATTCGTAAAGTGTAAATGCAATATCAAGATTTATATCTTTCTCTACTATTCCGCTGTCGCTTACTGCCCCGCCGTCTTCTCCCCCATGCCCTGCATCTATAACTATATACAAAGGCTCACCTGAAGATGAATCATCCGCATAGGAAACTGTAGAAAAAGGCGCCTTAAAAACTATGTCGGCAATCCCACACGGATATGAAGCGTTTGACGACAACAGCAGCAAGGCTATTGCAGATGCAATAAATAAAAAAACAAAAATAACAAATTTAAATATATATACTGCTGATTTTTGAAAATTTTCAGTTTTTACATTACTTTTCACAACATCACCCCTTTATAAAAAATTATATTGAAGTAATGCTGAGAATATTTGCAATATCGTAATTATTTTTTTTCTTCTTTCACAAACATTTGTTTTACTCCGGTATAATATGCCAAAAAACAAACTGCAAGTGTGAATACAGTATATAAAACATATGTTATTCCATTTGATGAAAGATAATTATATGAGCTTAAAATTCCCGTGTCATTATTGAAAAAGTATGTGTCCAACGTATTATACATACCGTAAACAAGTATTCGTGTCACAGCATTTAAAACAACCGCAGCTCCTTCATATGCGATAGCTCCGTTATTAAATATATGCAAAAACATGTTGAGTAAAGCAATTAAAAATCCTGGAATCGCAGCAATACCACAGTATTTAAGAGACATAAATACATCAATCTTCATTCTTCCGCCATCAACCTTAATAGCATCTTTAAGACCATCTTCACGGATAAAAGTAATGAGTATAAAATAGTAAAACAAAAGTCCAAATACACCAAATGGCAATAGCAAATTATCATTAATTGCCAAAGCTGACGCCGACATCATAAGTCCAAAAAGTGACATAGCAATTTGATTTACAATGTACTTAAGCATGAGATGACCTTTATTAGAAAATAATTTTTTCATTTTTACATCCTTTTCTTATATAAATTATTGTTAAACATATAAATTAGTGCTATAATCTTAAAAGAAAAATTATTATTATGATTAGGTTTAAACAAATATGAAATATTTTAAAATTAAGTTAAAAATGAGGTGACCTAAATGCTTTATTCAGACGCCCCTCAACTTGTGTTAAATTTTCTTTCATACAAAGGCTCTATTCAGGGACGTTCAAATTTAACAGTATTTCAATATTACCATGATATAAAACATTTTTTCAGATATTTATTAAAAAACAAATATCCGGAAAAATACGAAGGAAAAACAATCGGAGAAATCGAGTTTTCAGACTGCACCGATGAAGATGTGCGAGAAGTTACAAATAAAGATATATATAACTTTCTGTTATATACAAAAAATGAACTCGACAACAAAGAGGCTGCACGAGCAAGAAAATTATGCACAATAAGAAACCTGTATAAATTCTTAAAAAATAATTATGAAATAAAAGAAAATCCTGCCGACAAAATAGAATCGCCTAAAAAAAAGAAAAGTCTTCCAAAGTATCTTACACTTGAGGAATCAAAACAGCTTCTTGCTGCAATAAAACCTCCAAATTACGAAAGAGATTTCGCAATAATCACCCTTTTTTTAAATTGCGGACTCAGAGTATCCGAGCTTGCCGGTATATCCTTTAGTGATATAGACACAGACTTTACAGGTATAAAAATTACCGGAAAAGGAAGCAAGGAAAGATTTGTTTATCTTAATGACGCATGCAGAGAAGCAATAAAGTCATACATTTCTGTCAGACCCAAAAACATAAAAAATAAAGACAGCGATGCCTTATTTGTTTCAAGAAACAGAAACAGACTTAACGTTAAAACCATTCAGTGGCTTGTTTATAAAAGATTAAAAGAAGCAGGCCTTGAAAACCGTAGAATGTCTGTACATAAATTAAGACATACTGCCGCAACGCTTATGTACAGGCATGGTCATACAGATGTGCGTGTGTTAAAGGATATACTCGGTCATGAGGATTTGTCGACAACGCAAATATATACTCACGTAAGTGACGAACAGCTGCAGAAAGCTGCTGATCAAAATCCCCTTGCATCCATAAAGCCAAATAAATTTAAAAATGACAATGACAAATAAAACTAAAATAAATTTATAATTCCGCAGGACTTAAAGTCCTGCGTTTTTTTATCCCCTATCCTCAAAAATAGGATCTTCATCGTCATTATCCTTATCCGACACTTTTTCAGCATAATACGGATCTATCATTATTCTCTTTATATTCGGATATGTACAATATACTGCGATAAAAGAACAAAGGGAAATAGTTATGATAAACGGAAGTATTACTCCCAAAGGCATAAATAATACAAATATATAAAAGTTGATTAATAATACTGCTATTATTCCAAGCAATGCGATAAAGTTTCGCTTAATTCCCAGCAAAGCAAAAATAAATGAATTTTTCAATATTTTTGGTATAGTCAGATCAAAAGTTATAAGAAGAACATACATATAAAAACGCATGAAAAAGTAAACAAATAGCACAAATATGCTAAGATAAAACATTATATCGTTTGCAAATCCAGTATCGTATGTCCGCCAAAAATTAAATACAAATATCGTTATATATATAAAAAGTGCATCAATTATACCCAAAGGTAAAGCCTGTTTCCAATTTGAACGTATAGTTTCAAAAAAATCAGAAGCAAGAAAAACCGGATCTTTTCTTGTATATCCTCTAAGTATATTCGCCATTCCGCAGTTTGCTATCCCAAAAGTAAAAACTGCAAGAAATGTGATTCCAAAAAACACAAGCGTTGCAGTAGTAGGCAATGAGAGCTCAGTCTGTCCATAAAGCCTGCCATAATGAAATTGCAGTATTGGAGAAGGCTTTATATTCATCATTCCAAAAAGCTGAGGATAAAATAAATTCGATGGCGCCATTGAATTAAAATTCAAATTTCCAGACAAAGCAAATATTCCGAAAAAAATCGGAAAGTTAATCAAAAGATAAAGAAAATTAAGGCATGTTAGGCCCCAGAAATTTCTTCCTAAAATCTTAAAAAATGTAGAAAAGGCAAAAGGCTTCTCTTCCACATATGTTTCCTTCTTTATTCCTTTTCCCTCTTTAGTAAAATCGAAAAAATTAAATCTCTTTTTGTTCATTTATTTGCTCCAAAAAAATATATGCATCTTAATTTGTTAAGACACATATATTTTAATTTCAAAATATTAATATCATGTTAACAGTATTTCTAAATATGTAAAAAAATTATGTGCTAATTGTCAAGCATGGGGATGCAAACGAATCAAAGAATTTGCCATCCTTTTTTTTAGGTAATCAACATATATATTTGTCGTTGAAATATCTGCATGCCCCAAAATATCCTTAAGCTGCATTACGTCTGCTCCGTTCTCCAAAAGATGTGTAGCAAATGAATGCCGCAATGTTTTAGGTGTAATATCTTTTTTTATTCCGGCTTCGGCTGCATAATATTTTATGATTTTCCATAATCCCTGCCGTGTCATGCGCGAGCCGCTAACATTTACAAACAAAGCTTTTTCATCAGAATCGCAGATCAGCAACTTTCTCGATACCGATATATATGTAGATAAAAGTTTTTTTGCTTTAGGATAAAGAGGGATATATCTTTCTTTTTTACTCGACGAATCACGGCATCTTATAAAAGACATAGTCTCATTATAATCAGTAATGTCAAGTGCTGCGAGCTCAGAAACTTTAAGACCAGTAGCATACAGCAATTCAAGTATTGCACGATCTCTAACGGCTTTTTCATTGCTGCCTGACGGCTGCATAAGCAATGTATCTATTTCATCAGACGAAAGAACTTCAAGAACTTTATCTTTAGGCTTATCATTTTTTATTGTTTTAGCAGGATTTTCAGACACATATGATTTTGATAACAAAAAATTATAAAATGCCCTGACAGATGAAAGTGATCGAGAAACACTTGCTACAGCACGTCCTTCTGACTTCAAAAAAGTTTTAAAATTTTCCACGTCACTAATCTTTGCAGACAAAAAATTTTTACCATTGCTCGATAAGTATCTATTAAAGCAAATAATATCGTTTTTATAAGCTTGAACGGTATTGTCAGAAGCACACCGATCCTGCTTCAAATGCAGGAAAAACAATTCGTCAAGATCCATAATAATGCACATCCTAATCAAAGAATAAACTCAGACACAACATAAATCATCGATGAAAAAACAAGAAATAAAATTAAAACAAACAAAATATACAATGAAAAACGAGCATCGCGACGCTTAAAGCCAAAAGTATAACTTGATATCATAGAAAAGGAAAAAAGACATGCTTTGGCAGTAATGCAGCACAAAAAAAGCACACACAAAACAACCAACAAAGCCGATAAAAAAATTTGATATGCACTGATATCAAAAGAAGCAGAAAAAATGCAAAGCGCGTACGTGTTTAAAAAAGAAAAAGCTAATAGAAATATATAGTTTAAAAAAGAAAAAATTCCTCCGAAAAAAGAAATTAAAAACATTGACATAATAAAAATATCAATATAAAAAAGCCTTGACGACAACGCGGCGGAATCATACGCTGTAAATAATATGCCTTCATGCATATCAGCATAGTAAATTTTCAGACCACAAAAAACCCCAAAAACACATACAATAACCGCAAAAGCAAGAAATATATAAATATTAATGTCTGAAAAAAATCCGCCGCGCCTTAAGCTTGTACCACTTTTCATAACATCACCTCAGTTAATTATTATGAAGGTGTATTAAAAAAAATGACTGCTCTGTTCGCCGTATTTAATATAATACATCATTTTTTATTTGATTTCAATAGAAAAACATCATTTTGGAAAAGTTTGTGCATTTCATCAATACATTATGTAAACAACATTATGTAAACCTGTTTATAATCGGGAAATTACTATATTTTGTTTTATTTTTTGTCAGCTTTTCTATATGCAGTAAACTTTTTTATAAAGAAAAAGGTCGAAAAAAGCATTTGTTGTTTTTGCACAAATCTTTATCAATAATGTAAAAAATTGACAAGACAAATTAATTGAATAATTTTTTATTAGTAAAAGCGTATTTACATATTAATCTTTTTATGTTAAAATATGTAAAAATGCAATTTAGGAGACTTATATGAGTAACACACAGGAATATATTGACGAATATAAAAAAGCTATATTTCGCCAAGGGTCTCAGGAACTCCTTGAATGGATGAAAAATACAGACTTTTTTTCAGCACCAGCAAGCTCGAAATTTCACAGCGCATACGAGGGAGGATTATGCGATCACAGTCTTAATGTTTATAAGGCTATGATAAATCGCTATAATAACGGTGCTCCTGACGAATCAATGGCAATCTGCGCGCTGCTGCATGATTTGTGCAAAGCGCAGTTTTATAAAATAAATTACAGGAATGTAAAAGATGACGAGACCGGAAAATGGGAAAAAGTACAGTATTATACCATTGATGATAAATTTCCTTATGGTCATGGAGAAAAATCCGTATTTTTAATAGAGCGGTTTATGAAATTAAAAATAGATGAGGCAGTTGCTATTAGATGGCATATGGGCGGTTTTGATGAAGCAGTCAAAGGAGGTAGTTTTTCAGCAAGCTCTGCTTATGAAAAATATCCCTTGGCTGTTATGCTACACATATCTGATATCGAAGCTACATATTTAATCGAAGGAGTTCAAAGAAAATGAATACAAGCATTCTTGACATTGAAAGTAAAAAAGGGTTTATATGTGATATGGACGGCGTTATATACCACGGGAACCAGATTCTTCCCGGCGTCCGCGAATTTGTAGAATGGCTTCAGAAAGAAAATAAGCGTTTTCTATTTCTAACGAACAGCAGCGAAAAATCCCCGCTGGAATTAAGGCAGAAACTTCAGCGAATGGGGCTTGATGTCAGCGAAGAGCACTTTTATACAAGCGCACTTGCAACTGCTCATTTTTTGAAGACTCAAAAAGCAAACTGCACAGCTTATGTTATCGGAGAGCCGGGGCTTATGAACGCATTATATGAACAGGGCATAATCATGAACGATGTTAATCCGGACTATGTTGTTGTAGGCGAAACAAAAAATTATAATTATGAAAACATCCTGAGAGCTGTAAGGTTTGTTTTTAACGGTGCAAAATTAATCGGAACTAACTCCGATCTTACAGGTCCTTCTGAAAACGGCATTATTCCAGCATGCCGCGCACTTGTGGCCCCCATAGAGCTAACAACCGGTCAGGTTGCGTATTACTTAGGAAAGCCCAATCCATTGATGATGAAATCCGGTATTAAAATTCTCGGAGTCGCTCCTGATGACGCCGCCATAGTAGGTGACCGCATGGATACCGATATTATTGCAGGAATTGAGTCTGAAATAGAAACTGTTCTCGTGCTTTCAGGTGTTACGAGTCCGGAAATACTTAACAGATTCCCCTACCGCCCTACATATATTTATAACGGTGTCGGTGATATAATTAAAAAGAATCCGGCTTGCATATAAACAAGAAAACACTTTGCCGCTTTATGTGCGCAAAGTGTTTTCTTAAATTTTTATAAAAATAAAGGCAGCCATTTTAAGCTGTCTTTACTTGAATCCTTATTGTAATATTAGCTGTTTTGTTCTTCGTCTGACACTATGTTTACAATAACCTTTCTGCTGTCACGATTAGCAGCAGCTTTTACAACAGTCCGGATAGCATTAGCTATCTTTCCTTTTTTTCCTATTACCCTTCCCATATCGGCTGCTGCAACTACAAGTTCAAGAAAAAGCTCATCTCCTTCTTCCCTTTCAGTGACAACAACAGATTCCGGAAATTCAACTATTGCTTTTGCAATATCAATCAGTATTTGTTTCATTACAATCTCCTATCAGAAAGGATCAATCAAAGTACTCCGTTCTTTTTGAGCAAAGCTTTAACTGTATCTGTCGGCTGAGCTCCGTTAGAAATCCATTTTTTCGCTTTTTCACCGTCAATCACGATTTCAACCGGATCGTTAAGAGGATTGTAATAACCGATTTCCTCGATAAAACGTCCGTCGCGCGGATATCTTGAGTCTGCTACGACAACTCTGTAAAAAGGAGCTTTTTTAGCACCCATTCTTCTAAGTCTGATTTTTACTGCCATTTTTTGATTCCTCCATATGTTGTTTAATTTTATAAGAGTGCTTTTGCACGCTATAACTTATTTTTTCTTCTTTTTCTTTTTAGATAAAGATTTTGATATTCTCCTGCCAAGCATTTTGCCGCCGAAAGATCCTCCGAACGGTGAACCTCCGCTTTGCAGCTGCCGCATCAGCTTATTTGTCGCGTCATATTGTTTAAGCAACTTATTAACATCTTCAACTGCTAAGCCGCTTCCTGAAGCTATTCTTTTTTTTCTGGAAGCGCTTATTTGGTCCGGATTTTCTCTTTCATAAGGAGTCATTGAAAGTATTATAGCTTCCATGTGATCTATAGCTTTCTCATCGACTGCTACATCTTTCATTGCAGAAGCATTAACGCCGGGAAGCATGCCTACAATCTGATCTATCGAACCCATACTCCTTATTGACTCAAACTGTTCAAGATAATCAGATAGAGTAAATTTTTGCTCTCTCAGCTTCTTTTCAAGTTCCTTTGCCTTTTTTTCGTCATATGTCTGCTCCGCTTTTTCTATAAGCGAAAGAACATCTCCCATTCCGAGTATTCTTGAAGCCATTCTATCTGGATAAAACGGCTCAATAGCATCGAGTTTCTCGCCTATACCGACAAATTTTATAGGCTTTCCTGTAACATGCCTTACAGAAAGAGCTGCTCCGCCTCGAGTATCACCGTCTAATTTAGTCAATATCACTCCAGTAATATCTATCATTGAGTTAAAACTCTCAGCGGCATTAACGGCATCCTGACCCGTCATTGCATCTACCACAAAAAGTATTTCTGTCGGATTTACAGCTTCTTTTATATCTTGAAGCTCTTTCATAAGCTCCTCATCAACGTGAAGGCGTCCCGCTGTATCTATAAAAAGCATGTCATTTCCGTGCCGTTTAGCGTGTTCAAGAGCATCTTTAGCGATTTTAACAGGATCTTTACATCCTTCGACTGCAAAAACAGGCACTCCGGCAGATTCACCGACAACTTGAAGCTGCTTAACTGCTGCCGGTCTGTATACATCGCAGGCAGCAAGAAGCGGCCTTTTCCCCTGCTTTTTGTACATTAAGGCCAATTTGCCGGTGTGAGTGGTTTTTCCAGCGCCCTGAAGTCCGGTCATCATAACAACTGTAGGCGGCTTTGAAGAAATATTTAGTTTAGAATTGGCGCCGCCCATTAAATTTGTAAGCTCTTCATTTACTATTTTAACTATCTGTTGTGGTGCCGTTATGCTTTCAAGCACGTCTGCGCCAACCGCTCTTTCTGATACTTTATTTATAAATTCTTTTACCACTTTAAAATTGACGTCTGCCTCAAGAAGGGCAAGTTTTATCTCACGCATGCCTTCCTTAACATCCGCTTCTGTCAATTTCCCTTTACTGCGGAATTTTTTAAACGCACTGTTTAATCTTTCTGTAAGATTTTGAAACAAGAATATACGCACCTCCTGACTAAAAGTATTACGACAACAGTTCTATAACTGATGCTGACTTTAAAAAAATCTCTTGCATTTCGGCATCTTTTTTATCTTTGGAAAGTGCCTGTATTTCTTCTGTTAGAATAAGAGCTCGTCTAAGTTTATCTGCAAAACCAAGCTTTTTTTCACATTCATTAAGAAAATCTTCGGCATGTTTAAGCTGATCTCTCACACCTTGTCTTGTGATTCCTATAGATTCAGCAATTTCTGACAAAGAAAGATCATCATTGTAATACATCTCAATTGCATATTTCTGTTTATCGCTCAAAAGAGCACCGTAATAATCATAAAGCTGAGAAAAATAAAGCTTTTTTTCATTCATTTTGGCAACCGTCTTTCGATTAACTGTAAAGAAAAAAACTTTACAGCTAATAATATCATGTTTTCTTGTATTTGTCAAGTATATTTATTTATTTTTACCGCAAAAAAATTATTTATAAATTTTACAGCAAAGGCGCTATCGCCTTTAACAAAAATCCTGAAAGTTTTACAGACAACTTTTCACCTTTTATACTTTCCCCGGTTACACGCATGCATTTAGAGAGAGTTTCTTTAAAATCATTTTCAATACTGCTTATACAACGGGTTTTAAACATATAAGTAGCGCATTCAAAGTGGTGATATAAACTGCGGTAATCAAGATTGATCGTCCCAACAACAGCTTCTTTATCATCAGCAACAAACACTTTTGCATGAACAAAACCAGGAGTAAACTCGTAAATTTTAACTCCTGATTCTATAAGCGAAGCGTAGTGGGTTTTCGCAAGAGCATACGGTGCCTTTTTATCAGGTATTCCGGGAAGTATCACTGTTATTTCTACACCTCGCTCAGCAGCATACTTGAGAGCGTTTTCCATTACGCCGTCAAGTATAAGATAAGGCGTCATAATGTGTACATACCGTTCTGCACGGTTAAGCATGTCCATATATACACGTTCTCCTACCTTATCTCCGTCAAGCGGACAGTCTCCATAGGGCATAACAAAACCTTTTGACTGCTCTTTCTCACCTATATCACTTCCTGTAAGATATTTTTCAAATTCTGTATTTCTCTCATTAATTGCCCACATTTGTAAAAACATAAGCGTAAAACTCTTTGCAGCTTCCCCTTCCAGCATAACTGCGGCATCTTTCCAATATCCAAAACGCTTTTTTATATTTATATATTCATCGGCAATATTGATCCCGCCGTTAAAAGCGACTTTTCCGTCTATTACTAAAATTTTTCTATGGTCCCGATAATTGTAATGCGTAGACACGAAAGGCGTAAGCGGAGCAAACATTTTGCATTTTATTCCTTTAGAACGAAGTCTATCTGGGTAATTGTGAGGAAGCAATGCAAATTCGCAAGTACCGTCATACATAACTCTTACATCCACACCTAAAGCTGCTTTCTTTATAAGTATTTCAAGGGTCTTTTCCCACATTTCACCTTCGTCTATAATAAAATATTCAAGAAAAATATATTTTTCTGCTTTTTCAAGCTGTATAAGCATTTCAGAAAATTTTTCGCTTCCCGACGAAAAATATTTTACATCGGTATCGTTATATATAGGATAGCACCCGCATCTCTTTACATATCTGGCAAGAGCTGCTATTCCCCTATTTTCTGACTCTATCATATTTCTTGTCTCTTCATTCTGGATTATAAGCGCAGATGTTTGCCTCTTTATTTGATTTGTCCTGTCTTTAAGAGCCCTGTGTCCTATATCGCTTTGTGTGTATAGATACAGCAGCGCACCGAAAACAGGAATAACTGCAATAATAATAAGCCATGTTATTTTTGCAGTGGGATCAGAGTTGCTGTTCAGCAAAAATAATACCATTACTAAAGCGAAAACATATGAGATTCCATATATTTGAGAAAAACTGTTTTCAAATCTTACAAGTGCCCATATAATAAATCCTATCTGCAAAAGAAGCATTGCGGCAATAAAACCAAATCTGCTAAATATAGTATGAGCAATTCCCTTTTTACCTTTTTTGAGCAACGCAGATCCGCTGCCGGTAAAATTTCTTTTATTATTTTCCAAATTTAAGCCTCACATCATGTCGTTATCAAAAGACGGACACCCGCCAAAAATGTGGTGTCCGTCAGATAAGCGGTATTCTGATTATTTTTTTACAATATACCCTTTAGCGCATAAAAGTTCAGCGATAAGAACAGCTCCGCCTGCAGCTCCGCGCAAAGTGTTGTGAGAAAGTCCCACAAACTTATAGTCATATAAAACATCCTCTCGCAGACGCCCGGCGCTTACGCCCATACCATTATAAAGATCTCTGTCAAGCCTGCACTGCGGTCTGTTGTCTTCAGAAAAGTATGTTATGAATTTTTCAGGAGCGCTGGGAAGTCCAAGTTCCTGAGGTGGACCGGAAAAATCATCCCATGCTTTCAAAATATCTTCCTTTGAAGGTTTATTATTGAATTTTACAAAAACTGCCGCGGTATGTCCGTCAGAAACCGGAACTCTTATGCACTGTGTGGTAATAACAGGTTCCTTGGCACTTATTATTTGGCCGTTCTCAATTTTTCCCCATATTTTAAGCGGTTCTTTCTCACTCTTTTCTTCTTCTCCACCTATATAAGGAATAACATTGTCTAACATTTCAGGCCATTCCTTAAATGTTTTTCCGGCGCCAGAAATCGCTTGATACGTACACACTGCGACTTCTTTCACGCCATATTTTAAAAGCGGAGTAAGCATCGGAACATAACTCTGTATAGAACAATTAGGTTTTACGGCAATAAATCCACGCTCAGTACCCAGCCTCTTCTTCTGACTTTCTATAATCTCAAGATGAGCGTAATTTATTTCCGGTATAACCATGGGAACATCTGGAGTAGTTCGGTGAGCGGAATTATTCGAAACAACAGGAGTCTCTGTTTTGGCATAAGCTTCTTCAAGTGCTCTTATATCTTCCTTTTTCATATCGACAGCGCAAAATGTAAAATCACACATTGATGAAACTTTTTCCACATCAGATGCGTCATATACATTCATGGAAGCAATTTTTTCCGGAAGAGCTTCCTTAAGCTTCCATCTGTCTCCTACAGCTTCTTTATATGTTTTGCCTGCAGATCTCGAACTGGCAGCAAGAACAGATATGTCAAACCACGGATGATCAGCCAAAAGCGTTATAAACCTTTGTCCTACCATTCCAGTAGCTCCAATAATACCGACTCTAAATTTCTCGTTCATGTTATGCCTCCGTTTAGCATTTATAAAATATATCTACATATTTTTTTATTATAAAATAAAATACACTATTTGTCAATATTTTACTTCCTTTTTAAATAAAAAAATATATTAAAACCGCATATTGTAAAAAATGCACTTAAAAAACGCTTTTTTACAAATAATATACTTGATATTCATGCTACATTTATGTTACAATAAAATAAATGTAGCATATGTATCGCAATTAAGAAAGGCTGATATTTATTTATGGAAAACAATACAGAAATCAAAAGAAAAAAAATTTTTTCCGGTGTGCAGCCAAGTGGCGTTTTAACTATCGGAAATTATTTGGGAGCTATAAAAAACTGGGTCTCGCTTCAGCAAGATTACGATTGTATATATTGCGTAGTTGATATGCACGCAATAACCGTAAGGCAAAATCCGGCTGATTTGAGAAGGCGTACGCTTGAAGGTCTTGCTCTTTACATAGCGTGCGGAATCGATCCTGATAAAAGCATAATGTTTGTACAAAGTCATGTGCCGGCTCATGCAGAACTTTCCTGGGTTCTCGGGTGCAATACTATGTTCGGCGAGCTTTCGAGGATGACTCAGTTCAAGGATAAATCAAAAAAACATTCTGACAATGTAAATGCAGGTCTTTTCACTTATCCGGTTCTTATGGCTGCGGATATTCTTCTGTATCAAACAGATGTTGTGCCCGTAGGAATTGATCAGAAACAGCATATTGAGATAGCAAGAGATATTGCTGAACGTTTTAATGGTGTATACGGTGACACATTTACAGTGCCCGAAGCTTATATCCCTAAAGTCGGTATGAAAATAACGTCTCTTACCGATCCTTCTAAAAAAATGAGCAAATCTGATCCTAATCCAAATTCTTATGTAAATATTATAGAAAGCCGTGACGATACTATAAGAAAAATAAAAAGAGCCGTTACTGATTCTGATTCTGAAGTGAGATTTGCAGAAGGGAAAGACGGAATTTGCAATTTGATGAATATATACTCTTCTTTTACCGGAAAATCTTATGAGAAAATAGAAAAAGAATTTACGGGAAAAGGCTATGGTGACTTTAAACTTGCTGTTGGTGAAACTTGCGCAGATTGTCTGCAGCCGATACGAGATGAATTTTCCAGGCTTACTGCCGATAAGTCTTATCTTGAATCCTTAATGAAAGACGGAGCTGAAAAAGCAGGATACATTGCAAGAAAAACTTTATCAAAAGTATATAGAAAAATAGGGTTTTATCAGCTTCCGAGATAAGCCAAATGTTTTTAAAATGTGAGGTAACATAAATTGAATTATTCCGAAATGAATTATCAGGCAATTATTTATATAGTCATAGCTTTAATATGCTCTTCCTGTATAGCTTTCACAATGACTCCGATAGCAAGAGTAATCGCTTACAAGATTGGCGCCGTTGATGTACCCAAAGACAAAAGAAGGATGCATAAAGTAGCAATGCCGCTTCTTGGTGGTATTGCCATCTTTACGGCCTTTGTAATTGCAGTCGTCGCTTTTTGCGATCTTAACGAAAATACGAAAGCAATATCCGGTCTGCTCTTAGGCGCATTATTTATAGTTTTTACGGGTATACTTGATGACCGTTTTAATCTTAATCCTTTTTTAAAATTGGCTATGCAGATAGTTGCAGCATGCATTGTCGCGTTTTTCGGAGTAACAATTGACAAAATAGGAATCTTTCAAAGCAACGGTGAAATGTATTCTCTTGGAAAGCTTTCAATTCCTTTTACAATTATTTGGATCGTGGCAGTAACAAACGCCGTAAATCTTATCGATGGTCTTGACGGACTTTCCTGTGGTATTTCGGCTATTTCTGCTTTCTCTATACTTATTTCATCGTTTTTTATGCCAGACACTCCGTATTTTGCAATACTTCTCACAGCTATCCTCGCTGGGGCATGTCTTGGGTTTCTTCCATATAATTTTAATCCGGCAAAAATTTTCATGGGAGACACGGGCGCTATGTTTTTAGGATTCGCCTTATCTGTCATTTCAATATTGGGCGTTTTTAAAACAACTGCCGTAATATCGTACTGGGTACCTTTTATAGCGTTCGCTGTACCGCTCGGCGACACAACATTCGCATTTATCAGAAGAATTCTTCACGGGAAAAATCCATTTTCTGCCGACAGAGGCCACATACATCACAAATTGATTGACATGGGATTCAATCAGCGTCAGTCGGTAACTATTCTTTATGCTATAAGCCTCATATTCGGTATAGCTGCTGTGCTTTTTGCAATAAAACATCCTTTAGGCGGAATAATCATAATTCTTTCTGCTGTTATAATGCTTTTTATAAACTGGAAGTTCATTACAAAAAGCGATACTACGAGACAAGAGACAGGGCTTGGCCTTGATCATCTTCAGCTTCAGGGATATGAAAATAATGTTCTTTCACCTGACGAAAGCGTTACAAATACACGTACCGATGTCGCCGATTCTCAAATAAACAGCGATTTACAGGACAAAGAAAAAAACAGCGACTGAAAAATCAAATAAACTTTTACGAGGTTTAAATATGGATAAATCAAAATGGATAACTGCCGCATCTATACTGCTTCTTACGGCTGCTTTCATTTTTATCGTTTTCAGTCAGGGAATTAATCTTTTCGGTTCGGACGGTTCATCACAATCGGAAGATATCCCGGACAAAACTGTCTTGCCAGGCGATGATGAAAAAATATACAACAGTCTTAGAAATGAACAGTATGATACCATATCCGTATATCCTGACATTTCTTTTGATACCGTAAAGGAACTTATTTCTGATGTTGAAATGCCCGAATCCTATTACTGGTATTTTAAAAGTACAATTTATTCCTCCAAAAAAAGCCGTTCGTATGAAGGTATAATGAAGTTTGATAAAGGAAATTACAGAATCGAACTATATTCGGACAGCGGCGATCTTGAAAAAACAGTAATTGAAGATTCCGGAATAATTTCAGTTCAAACATATTCAGGAAATGCAAACATAGCTGAATTTTCTGCTTCATCAACAACAGTTTTTGCTGAAGCCGGCGTTCCATCAGCCTCAGCTTTTATAGAATCTGACGGAGAAATATATTCGTACTCGCTTATTGAAAGCGAGTACGGAACACTTCTTTATGCAGAATTTGAAAGTAAAAAAGATAATTTCAGTCAAACCGAACAATACTATATAAGTTTGGACTACGGCATAGTTGTCCGTGCAGACTGCTATGAAAATGGGGTTTTGGTGTACTCTTTAAAGACAGCTTCATTATATGAAATCGAAAATAGCTGAAAATTATTAAAAAAGTAAAACCGCTGCTAAAATTACCGGAAGTATAATATCGTCTTTTTTTTCACTGTTCATCAAGAACAGCAAAATAAGTCCGACAAGCAAAAGATCGTCAAATCCGATAGCTTTTCCCGTTTTTTTTTCGGTTTCTTCCGTAATTGACATATGTCGAGCAGCAACTTCTGCAGATTCTGTATCCTGCTTGCTCTCCTCTTTTATATTGTCGGTATTTTCTTCTGCTTTTTTATAAGATTCGGCAGAATAATTTTTGCTGCTTTCGTTTTTTGCAAAGGCATCTGCAGAAAAGCTGTCGCCGAAAAACTGGACCGGTACGTTTCCTTCGGTTCTGTTTTCACCTGGTCTGAAATTTCGTGAATACATATTCTCTCCTATATAATCGATATTTTTTATAAGCCGAATTTTGAAAAAATATCCGAATCTTTATATGTGTTTATAATTTTCGCAGCTCCCAAAGCTTTTACAAGGCTGTCTACGCGCTGACGCTTTCTGTCATTAAGAAAAGGCTTTATCGAAAGCAAAAGATTTACCCTGTCATCTTTGGGCATAAATGAGCCTGCCCCTGTCTGAGATCCGAAAACCGGCAACTGTGGCTGTGCTTGTTTTTGAGATTCCGACTCGGCTTCTGAAGACTTACCTTCTTCTTTCTGTAAATTATCTGATGTTATATCTTGTGCTTCGGATTCGTCTCCTTTTTTCACTCCTAACGCCGATGCTATTGACATTATGCTTTTCAAGCTTTCTGGATCTGATAAAATACTTTTTATCTTATCATTAAGTTGATCATCCATATATGTTCCCTGCCTTCATTTGCTATTAAAATCTATTTTACTTTTTATTTCATTTATTTTTTCCTCTGGAATATCTTCCATTATTTTTTTAACATCTTTTTCTGTCAGCTCTGATATCATCTTTTTAATCTTTGTCACATCGGCAGAAGAAAGATCTAATGAAGAATTATTTCCTCCGGCTGCGTTTATAATAAGTGAAATCTTTTCCTTTAATTCATTATCCGGCATTGATGCTATTTTTTTCAACTCATTACTGCTGAACATTGCTGTCACCTCTAATATAATTCTAATTTTTTCCTTACTGTACTATATGCGACAGCAGCAAAATACTTTCATCCGAAAGGCTAAAATATGAAAATTTTTGTTTTTTCTGATTCGCACGGGAACACTCAGCCTATGCTGAATGTTTTGCAGCAAAAAAGAGATGAGTGCGATTTTATAATTCATCTGGGAGATCATTGTACTGACATTAACTGCATCGGTTCAAATGTTGGAATAACTCCTGTAATCGCGGTTTCGGGGAACAATGACTTTTTTTCAGACCTTCATGAATTTCCTTATGATACAACAGTAGAAATCGCCGGAAAGCGTTTATTTATTTGTCATGGTCACAAACTTGCGGTAAAACGCGATTTATCCTTGCTGATAACTGCCGCAAAAAATAAAAACTGTTCTATTGCCCTGTTTGGGCACACTCATATTCCCTATGTCAAAACTTCTGATAACATTTCTTTATTCAATCCAGGCAGCATTGGCGTTTTCTCTGGCGGAAAACTGAGTTACGGCACAATTACTATAAATAATAACAATGTTAAATTTGAAATCAATGAGGTATAAATATGATACAATCTCGTCCAAAATTAAAAAATAAAAAACTATTATCATTTTCTTTTATACTGCTGCTCGCAGGCGTCATTATATTTCCGTTATCACAAAATGCCGGATTATATGCCGTTCTTATTCAAATTATATCTATTGCACTTATAGCTGTCAGTTTATTTCCAATAATTAAATACGTTATACCGGATTATCTGTATACTCTTGAAGGTACGAGATTTTCTATATGCAAAGTAACAAAAGCACAAAGTGTATGTTCTATAGATGTTGATCTTAATAATATTAAAGCTGCGCTTTTATCCGAACAGGAATACAAAAATGAAACTAATATAAAAAGAATATATTCGTTTATAAAAAATCCTGGTGACAGTTCTGTAAAATATCTTATCTTTGATATAGAAAATGAAAAATATGCAATAAAATTTGAGCCTGACAACGACTTTATTTTGGCTCTGAGCAAAATTATACACAATAAGCATAAAACGCAAAATGAGGAGTAATAATGTCACAATTTAATGAAGTAATATTGCTAAAATACGGTGAAATAGTTTTAAAAGGGCTTAATAAATCGTATTTTGAAAATCTTCTTTTAAACGATATAAGAAAACGTATAAAAAAATATGGACAGTTTGATGTCAGCCGGGCTCAGTCAACAGTTTATATTGTACCAAAAGATATTGCTGCTGAGTCGAATTTTGAAATGGTTTTCAACGAATGCCGGAAAGTTTTCGGTATTGTCTCCTGCTGCCGCGCCGCGTGCGTTGAAAAAAGCATGGAAAAAATTTTAGATACAATTACAAAATACACTTATGAAAAGCTTGAAGAAGTTAAAACATTTAAGGTGGAAGCAAAACGTTCTGATAAGCAGTTCCCATACGACTCCCCTACAATATCAAAAGAGTGCGGTAGTATTTTGCTGAGAAAGCATCCTCGTCTCAAAGTTAATGTCAAAGCTCCGGAAACGGTGGTTATGGTTGAAGTAAGAGATTATGCCGCATATATTCATTGCGGATCCGAGAGCGGTGAAGGAGGTCTACCATGCGGCTCAGCCGGAAAAGGACTCTTACTGCTTTCAGGCGGAATTGACAGCCCAGTTGCAGGATACAGGATGGCAAGACGCGGCCTGACGATAGATGCGCTGCATTTTGAAAGTTATCCGTACACAAGCCTGCAGGCAAAAGAAAAAGTTATAGATCTCGCTCAGATAATGACCGATTATTGCGGAGATATAAATTTAAATATAATATCCGTAACACACATACAGGAAGAATTAAAAAACAAATGCCGTGAAGAATATTTTACGTTACTTTTAAGACGTTTTATGATGAAAATAGCAGAAAAAACAGCAATTCGTTACGGATGCGGAGCAATTATAACAGGAGAAAGCGTAGGACAGGTAGCAAGCCAAACCATTCCCGCTTTAACTGTCACAAATAATGCAGTAAAATCCATCCCCGTAATACGTCCTCTTATTGCTGATGATAAAGAAGAAATTGTAAAATACGCACGGCATATAGGTACATTTGAAACATCTATTTTACCGTATGAAGACTGCTGCACTGTTTTTACTCCTAAACATCCTGTCACAAAACCTGTGCTTGAAAATATTCTGAATGAAGAAAACAAGCTTGATGTTGAAACGCTTATAGCAGATGCTATTGAAACACGCAGTCACATAAAACTTGAACGTAAATGAGGTATAAATTATGCAAAAAAATAGCGGTGTCGAATTTGTGATTGTAGAGCGTTTGACAAAAAGGAAACTTACAATTGCCGTATGCGAATCTTGTACGGGAGGACTTATTTCAAAAAGAATCACTGACGTTCCTGGCGCATCTACAGTATTTGGTTACGGAGTATGCACATACGCAAACGAAGCGAAAATAAAGCTGCTAAAGGTAAAAAAGCAAACTCTCGACAACTACGGTGCAGTTTCCGAGCAAACCGCCGTCGAAATGGCAGCCGGCATGCTTGAACTTTCCGGCGCCGATATTGCAATTTCAACAACCGGAATAGCGGGTCCTGGAGGCGGTACAAACAAAAAGCCTGTAGGACTTGTATATACAGCAATTTGTACCAAAAGCGGATATGCAAAATGTAAAAAGCTTATGCTTGGAAATATTGAAAATCCAACAAGAGAAAATATTAGACATGCCGCTTCTGATGAAGCCATGCAGCTTGTTTTGGATTATTCGGAGAATGAAAGATGATGAATTCTGCCATTTTGGAAGCGCTAAATGAGATAGACGAAAAAAAATAATTCGCGCCACAATAAGCAATAAAAAAAATGAAATTTGCAATTTCAAAAAAATAAATATAAGAAAAGCAAATAATAATTATTTTGTCGAGAGGTTAACTGAAAAACAAGCTTTTCATGAGACAGTTACACCTGATAAAATAATGGAGATTCTACAAAACGAACTTAATGAAAATTTCAAGCAGCTCAATATAACTTGTGCTGGTTTAGATTACGAAATAAAAATTTCAAAAAAAGGCAAAGTCCTTAAAAACAAGAAAAAAAATAATCATGACATTTCTGAACTTTCCAAATCTTTTTTACATAACAGAAAGAAAAACTACATTTTTGAAGAAGGAATTTTTGTTCCAGCGCTTTTCGAATTAGGTATCATGACTGAATCCGGAAAAATAATAACTTCAAAATATGACAAGTTTAAGCAAATTAACAGATTTGCAGAATGTGTTGACGATGCGCTGAAAAACTGCAGTAAAGATAGTCTTGAAATTATCGATTTCGGATGCGGAAAATCATACCTTACCTTTGTACTTTATTACTATATAACAGAAATAAAAAAAATACGCGCTCACATTACAGGTCTTGATTTAAAAAAAGATGTTATCGAAAAATGTCGCATGACAGCTGAAAAATACAAATATGCCGGACTTGATTTTATCTGTGCTGATATAAAGGATTATGTCCCCGAAACAGCTCCGGATATGGTAGTAACTTTGCATGCCTGCGATACGGCAACAGACTATGCTTTATACAATGCTATATCATGGAACAGCAAATATATATTTTCTGTTCCTTGCTGTCAGCATGAACTGAATTCAAAAATAAATCTTAAAAATTTTTCAATATTATCTGATCACGGACTTATAAAAGAACGGTTTTCAGCGCTTGCAACAGACGCTATAAGGGCGAAAATTTTAGAATTGTGCGGTTATAAGACCGATATTTTGGAGTTTATAGATATTGAAAATTCCCCTAAAAATCTTTTAATTCGCGCCGAAAAAAACAAATTGCCAAACGAGTATAAACAAAGGGTTATCAAATCTGAAATTAAAAAATTTACGAACGAGCTTGGAGCAGAAATAACGCTTCAAAACCTTATTTTTTCAAAGTAAGGCTATTTATAAAGTAAAAATACATTAAAATAGCATAAAGCAGGCAATAATGAAAAATATTATAATAAAAAGGAGATTAAAATGACAATAACAAACGATATACTCTACATTGGAGTCAATGACAAAAAAATCGATCTTTTTGAAGGTCAATATGCCGTTCCAAACGGTATGTCATATAACTCCTATTTGATTCTTGATGAAAAGACGGCAATATTTGACACCGTAGATCAAAATTTTACTCATGAATGGCTTGATAATATTCAAAATACTTTGGGAGACAGAAAGCCCGATTACCTTATAGTTCAACATATGGAACCTGACCATTCAGCTAACATTTCCACATTCATGAAATTATATCCAGACACCATAATCGTATCTTCTTCAAAAGCTTTTGCTATGATGCAAAACTTTTTCGGCACTGACTTTCCTGACAGAAGAATAGTCGTTGCAGACGGAGACTCTTTATCATTAGGAAAGCATACTTTAAATTTTTATACAGCTCCTATGGTACATTGGCCAGAAGTTATTGTAACATATGACAGCTTTGAAAAGATACTATTCTCCGCGGATGGATTCGGAAAATTCGGGACTTATGATGTGGATGAGCCGTGGGATGACGAAGCTCGGAGATACTATTTCGGAATTGTAGGGAAATACGGAGTACAAGTACAGGCTTTATTAAAAAAAGCATCTGAACTTGATATTGCGATGATTTGTCCGCTTCACGGACCTGTTTTAAAGAGCAATCTTAAACATTATATTTCACTTTATAACACATGGTCGTCATATATTCCCGAAAGTGAAGGAATTGTCATCGCCTATACATCTGTTTACGGAAATACTAAAAAAGCCGTTGATATTCTTGCAGAAAAATTGCGCGTGAAAGGATGCCCAAAAATTACTGCATACGATCTTGCGCGCTGCGATATCTCAAAAGCCGTCAGTGATGCTTTCCGTTACGATAAGATTGTTTTAGCTACTACAACTTACAATGCTGATATATTTCCGTTTATGCGCAATTTTATCGAACATCTCACAGAACGTGGTTTTAAATCGAGAAAAATTGCTGTTATTGAAAATGGTAGCTGGGCGCCTCTTGCAGCAAAAGTTATTAAAAATATGCTTTCGGAATGTAAAGACATTGTTTACGTCGAACCTATTATAAGCATTAAATCTGCATTAAGCGATGAAAACAATACTAAGATTGACAAGCTTTCAGATGAGCTTTGTATGGAATATATCGCACGCAAAGACGATATTGCAAATAAATTGGACATGTCTGCATTATTTAATATAGGCTACGGTCTTTATGTCGTAACCTCTAATGACGGTAAAAAAGATAACGGTCTTATTGTGAATACTGTATCTCAGGTGACAAATTCTCCAAATAGGATTGCAGTTACAATAAATAAAGCAAATTATTCTCATCATGTAATTAAGCAAACTGGAAAAATGAATATAAACTGTCTTTCGGTTGACGCTCCGTTTTCGGTGTTTGAAAGATTTGGTTTTCAAAGCGGCAGAAATACAGATAAATTCGCCGACTATCCGCTTTTACGTTCTGTTAACGGTATTGCTTTTCTCACTAAATATATAAACTCTTTTATGTCACTTAAAGTAGAACAATATATTGATCTTGACACTCACGGAATGTTTATATGCAGCGTAACAGAAGCGCGGGTGATGTCAAACGCCGAAACTATGACATATACCTATTATCAGAAAAATGTAAAGCCCAAACCAAAAACAGAAGGAAAAAAAGGCTTTGTATGTAAAGTCTGCGGGTACGTGTATGAAGGTGATGAACTTCCGGCAGACTATATATGCCCGCTATGTAAACACGGCGCAGCAGATTTTGAACCTATCGGCTGACGCTATAAATAAATATAAAGGAGAGAGAAAAATGAAAAAGTACAAATGCAAAGTTTGCGGATTGGTTTTTGAAGTAGCAGAAGGTGTAGAACCTGTATGTCCAAAATGCAAAGCTAAAGGAGATAATCTTGAGCTTATTGAACCTGTTGCAAAAACGACAAAATATTCTGGTACACAAACAGAGAAAAACCTTGAAGCGGCATTTGCCGGAGAATCACAGGCAAGAAACAAGTACACTTACTTTGCCTCAAAGGCAAAAAAAGAGGGCTTTGAACAGATTGCAGCTCTTTTTCTTAAAACGGCAGAAAATGAGAAAGAGCATGCTAAAATGTGGTTTAAAGAGCTTGAGGGCATTGGAAATACTGCTGAAAACCTTAAGGCTGCTGCCGAGGGCGAAAACTATGAATGGACCGATATGTATGACGGTTTTGCTAAGACTGCCGATGAAGAAGGATTCCATGATTTAGCAGAAAAGTTCCGCATGGTAGCTGCAATTGAAAAACATCATGAAGAACGCTACCGTGCTCTTCTGCGTAATGTGGAGACAGCTCAGGTGTTTGCAAAAAGCGAAGTTAAAGTCTGGGAATGCCGCAACTGCGGACATATTATCGTTGGCACAAATGCGCCTGACGTTTGTCCTGTATGTTCGCATCCTCAAAGCTATTTTGAACTGAACTGTGAAAACTATTAAGATACAAATTTAATTTTTAATGAGTCCGGTTTTATTCCGGACTCGTTTTAATTTATTTTTGTAACAATAAATATCCACCCGCATAGCGGGTGGTATTTCATTTTCGGGCATAGCCCTAATAATACTGGCGGCGCACAAGTGCGCTTGAGATTGGCCTGCCAGCCATGCAACTGTTACTTACTACCCATAAATGGGTCCCGTGGGTCAAACATCGACAACTGATCGCTTTCCTTATCCCTTTTTAATTGATCTGCTATATATGCTTTTATCGCTTTTGTATTTTTATCCACGGTATCAACATAATATCCCTTACACCAAAATTCGCGATTTCGGTATGCAAATTTCATATTCCCGTACTTCTGGAATATTAGCAATGCACTTTTTCCTTTCAGATATCCCATAAATCCCGAAAC
>CALWBE010000024.1 GCA_944375955.1 uncultured Clostridia bacterium
GTGGGATTCGAACCCACGTGCCCTTTCGGACAACTCGATTTCGAGTCGAGCTCGTTATGACCGCTTCGATACGTCTCCATTTAATGATTATTCAATTTTTGGGGCAAATAACATGATTTCGAGTCAGGCCCGTTATGACCACTTCGATACGCTTCCGTGTGTATTTCTATCCGATTTTTTCTTTCCAAAAAATTTATTCGAAAAACTTTTTTGAAAAGAAAAGCAAGGGAAAAAGAAAAAATGTTAGTCAAATTATTACCGCTTTGGTATGCATGCAATGTGTTTCGAAAGTAACATTAAATAAACAACATTTGTTATTCGATTTATTATATCAAAACGACTGAAACTTGTCAAGTAAAATTGCTTAAAATATACTTATCAAATTAAAAATTCTAAATACATTAAATCATTAAAATTTAATATATAAAAACTCCCTTTTAAAATAAATATGAATATATTTACATAAAAGTCGCTGATTGCACAAGTATTAAAGATAACTATGCTGTATAATTTATACAAAATAATCGGAAGGAGATATGTTTATGGATAAATTGCCTTTCAGACAAGTACATCTTGATTTTCACACCTCAGAGTATATGCCTGACGTAGGAAGCGAATTCTCAGAAGAAAACTTTCGCAATGCTTTAATTTTAGGACATATATCGTCAATTACTTTATTTTCAAAATGCCACCATGGCTGGAGCTATCACGAAACAAAAGTAAACAAAATGCATCCGACTCTTAAAACTAATCTTCTCAAAAGGCAGCTTCTTGTATGTAAAGAATTAGGTGTGCGTGCTCAGATATATATATCTGCAGGATTAGATGAACGCAAAGCTGTGATTTATCCTGAATTTAGATCAGAAGTGCGCAACCAGGACAACACTCTGCTTGGAGCTCACTGGCATGGACTATGCCTTAATAATGATAACTATATTTCAATGCTTAAGGCCGAAATTGCTGAAGTAATGGTTGATTTTAAAGGGCTGTTTGACGGTATTTTTATTGATATTTGCTGGCCGTCACCTTGTGTATGCCCCTGTTGCATAAAATCTATGTGTGATCTTGGTCTTAATCCGGAGAATCCTGACGACGTTGAAAAACACCGTAAAATTGTATATTTTAAATACACTAAAATCTTAAATTCTGAAATTTTAAAGCATGATAAAAATATGGCAGTGTTTTACAACTGCGGAAACCTGCCTCGAAATGACAGGAATGTCGTATATTCCAACACACAGCATCTTGAGCTTGAATCACTGCCAACAGGAGGCTGGGGATATGATCATTTTCCCATGTCAGCAGCATATTCAAGAGTGGTTGGCAGAGAATTTCTCGGAATGACAGGAAAATTTCACAAATCCTGGGGAGAATTCGGAGGCTATAAGCACCCAAATGCACTTATATATGAAACTGCATTATCTATTGCAAACGGTGCAAAATGTTCAATAGGTGACCAGCTTCATCCGTTGGGGAAATTTGATGAAGCAACTTACAAACTTATAGGCGCAGCATATTCAGAAATAGAGAAAAAAGAAAAATGGTGCGGCGATGTTACTGCGGTGGCGGATATTGCCATATACACGACATATACTGATGACACACGAAACATTTGTCCAGATATAGGGGCAAACAGAATTTTGCTCGAAGGCAAATATTTATATAACATAATAGACAATTACTGCGATTTTTCAAACTACAAAATAATAATATTTCCTGATTGCGTAATGTTTGATGAACATCTTTCTGAAAAAACAAAAATATACCTAAAAAACGGAGGAAAGATTCTTTTAAGCGGGAAAAGCGGGCTTAATCATAACGATGAGTTTTTTAAATATTTCGGAATTAAATACTCCGGAAAAAGCGAATATGATTCAAGCTATCTTATACCCGCATATAACATGATGCCAAACGGATCTGCGCCTTATCTTATGTATAAAAGAGGACATATAATAAAATCTGAAAATGAAAATGTAAAAATCATGGCTTATATGCAAAACTCATATTTCAACAGGTCTTTTAGAAAGTTCTGTTCGCATCAAAACACACCGAACGATCCTAAAAGCAGGCTACCAGGGGCTATAATAGCAGACAATAACATTGCTTATATTGCGTGGGATATCTTCTCAGAATATTGGGAACACGGTGCATACCATCAAAAGCGAATAGTATGTGACATTCTTGATATATTGCTTGAAAATAATAAAACTCTTGAAACCACACTTGCTTCAAACGGAGTGGTTACACTTATGGAACAGAAAAAACAAAAACGATATGTAAATCATTTGCTTTATGCTGTAACAAAACTCCGCGGCAATACCGAAGTTATCGAAGATGCCGCAGAAATAATAAATACAAAAGTTTCCATAAAACTTCCCCAAAAACCGTCAAGAGTATATTTCGCACCTGATAACATCGATATACCGTATACATATGAAAACGGAAAACTGTCATATACGATTGATAGATTTGTACTTCACGGCATGGTAGTTATAGACAAATAATATTTAAAGCTGCTTTTGCATTGCATGCGGCGGCATTCCAAACCGGGCTTTAAACACGCGAAGAAAATTAGATAAAGATGAAAAACCACTCGCAAAACATATTTCAGTGATAGAAAGGCTGCTTGATGCAAGCAGCTTTTTTGCATACATAAGGCGTACGTCATTTAAATATTCTTTGTATTTTTTTCCGGTAACTCGGTGAAATTCCTCACTTAGATAGTTTGGTGTTATTCCAAGATATTTCGCCGTATCAGACAGCGTGGGGGCATCTCTAAAATGTATATTGATATATGATACAGCCTTTAAAACAAATTTCTTTCTCGTATCATACTTTTTGCTTTCAATTGTACCAAATGTTCTTAATAGCTGCACAAAAAGCAAATCAAGCAGACTTTTAGTAGATATATTCCCGTATTTTAAATCGTTGTCATACTCATACAGCAACATTGTACATATATTTTTCAAATACAAAAAGTCTTCACCTTCAAAATTTTTAAACTTCCCTCCCCCGCTTCCTGAAAAGGCTGTCAAAAACTCATCAGACAAAAGTTCATCGCTGAATGATATGTTAAATACAGTTAATTTGTCACATGTTACCTCATGATAATCGGTAGGACTTAGAATATATACAGAACCCGGAAGAATTTTGTACTCTACCCCGTTCAAAATCTGTTTTCCGCTTCCTCCTGTTACTACCTCAAGTTCCCAGCAATCATGCCAATGAAGCGGCCAAAATCCGCTGTGTTCGCTTTTTTTATAACAGTTATACCGTACTTATTGAACTGATCTATCTTATTAAGCATTTTTGCGTTTTCTATATCTTTCATAATTTCTCCGATTTTTGATATTATATTTTAATGTTACAACATTTTATCAGATAATTCAATATATATCCGAAAAAACAATAATAAATGACAAAATTATTGTAAGAATGTTTTAATAATATATGGTATACTTTAGAAGTAAAAAGGTCTGCAAAATCGTATTGAAAGGTTGTGTTTTCAATGAAACTTTTTATTGATACGGCTAATGTTGAAGAAATAAGACAAGCAAATGAGTTAGGAGTTATCTGCGGAGTCACCACTAATCCTTCTCTTATAGCAAAGGAAGGTCGTGACTTTAAGGAAGTCGTTACAGAAATAGCAGGTATAGTAGACGGTCCGATATCCGCTGAAGTTATATCGCTCGATCACGACGGCATGATAAATGAGGCAAGAGATCTTTCTAAAATTCATAAGAATATAGTTATAAAAATTCCCATGACCATAGAAGGCTTGAAGGCTGTAAAAATTCTTTCATCTGAAGGAATAAAAACAAATGTCACCTTGATTTTCAGTGCAGCTCAGGCTTTGCTCGCAGCACGTGCCGGAGCAACATATGTAAGTCCATTTCTCGGAAGGCTTGACGATATAGGAATGCCCGGAATGGATTTGATTGAAGAAATCGCCGATATATATTCAATTCACAATATTGAAACCGAAATAATCGCCGCCAGCATCAGGAATCCAATTCATGTTATAGATGCAGCTCGTGCAGGTGCCAATATTGCAACAATTCCCTATAAAATTATAATACAGATGGCAAAGCACCCGCTTACAGATTCAGGTATCGAGAAATTCATGCATGATTGGGAAAATAAAAAGACAAACTGAGTTTTTTTAATATTTCAATTTTTATGCAAAAAACAAATCCCCAACGTCTTTACAGCGTCGGGGGTTTATTTTTATATTTCTATTTTTATAATGCTGATTTAGCAGTTTCAACAAGCTTTGCAAAGGCTTCCTTATCTGATACTGCTATCTCTGCAAGCATCTTTCTGTTAAGGGTGATCCCTGCCTTTTTAAGCCCGTTCATAAATTTTGAATAATTTATACCGTTAACCTTCGCCTGAGCGGAAATTCTGGTAATCCAAAGCTTTCTGAAATCTCTTTTCTTAAGCTTTCTTCCGGTAAATGCATAGTTACCACTCTTCATGACAGCCTGTTTAGCCATCTTAAAGTGTTTACTCTTTGAACCCCAATAACCTTTTGCTAGCTTTAAAATTTTATTGCGTCTCTTTCTTGTCATAAGAGCGCCCTTTATTCTTGCCATCTTAATATTACCTCCAAATTATAATCATATTAACTTAACACTCTGAGCTTAATAAAAATTATGAATAAGGTATAAGCTTCTTTATCGTCGGCGCAAATGATTCGCTTATATATGCACAGTTGCGAAGCTGACGTTTTCTCTTGGATGTTTTTTTACCAAGATTATGTCTTCTGTTAAGATGATTAAATTTTACTTTTCCGCCTTTAGTAACACTGAATCGTTTGGCAGTAGCCTTATGTGTCTTTGTTTTTCCCACAATGATTCATCCTTTCAATTTATATTTTTTACAACGAAATAACACCGAAAAAACGATAAAATTTCGAATACGGCCTTATTCTTCAGATTCCGCTTCTTTAGCAGCCGCCTTTTGTTTTTTGGGCTTAGCAGTTTGAGCGGCTTTCGGTGCCAGGAACATTATCATTTGTCTCCCATCAAGCGCCGCAGCTTTTTCTATTACGCTTATATCTTTGCATGCTTCGCCTAATCTGTTGATCACTTCTAAACCTATTGCGGTGTGACTCATTTCTCTTCCTTTGAAACGTACGGCTACCTTTACTTTATTACCACCGCTTAAAAACCTTCTTGCGTGGTTTACTTTTGTTTCAAAATCATGAGTATCTATACGGTATGAAAGCTGGATCTCTTTGACATCAATTTTCTGCTGTTTTTTCTTTGCTTCTTTCTTTTTCTTTTCATTTTCAAAGCAGTACTTTCCGAAATCCATTATACGGCACACCGGAGGTTCTGCACCGGGCGCGATCTCAACAAGATCAAGTCCTTTTTCAAAAGCAAGTTTCCTTGCTTCCTGAGTTTTCATTATACCGATCTGAGATCCGTCGGCATCTATTACTCTTATTTCTGCTGCTCGTATCTCTTCATTTATTGAGAGCTCTTTTGTTGTTCCTATTAAAAACACCTCCAAAAAAGAAAAAATAAAAAATGCGAAGAAACAATCTTCGCAAAACACAATTAAACAACAGTAAACTGCTGATTTTTGTATTGACCTTGCGTTATTGACGCCGGGTGAGAACTGTGTTCTGCTTTATTGTTCTTTATTATAATATCACATTACAAATAATTTGTCAATAGTTTTATAAAAAAATTACGATATTTTATCCGTATCTGCCGATTTTTCCAGAGGAGCGCAAAAAAATTCAGCGCTCCCCAGAATTATTTTGAGATATTTTAAGTTCTTAATTATACTCCCTTTTTAAAATAAGTACTCCGTACCCGGAAATTTCTACACATCCGGAGTATTCTTTGCCGTCAAGAAGGTTTGTACCTGTCTTGCAGCCAAGATCGATTTTTTCTGATTCTGTACCGTAATTTGTAACGAAAACATACTCATTCTCATAATCGGTTCTTGAAATAACCTTTACTGCTTCCGGCAGGTTGTCGGGAACTATTCTTTTTATACCCGCCTTATCAGCTATACGACATACAAGTTTTTCTGTTTCTGCGGCATTCTGTCTTGTTCCTATATAGTATGCTTTTCCTTTTCCATACTCATTTACTGTAATACACGGAGTTCCCGAATAAAACTCTGATCTGTACTCTGCTAATGCCTTTGCCCCTTCAAGATGCAGAACATCGCAAAAATCAAAGGACTCAAAACTACCTTCTACACCGAGCTCATTTGAAATATATTCATTTTTTACTCGCTCTTTTTCATGCAGAGCGTCCATTTCTTCTGCCCATATGCCGAAAACCTTACGCAGTTTACCTCCGGGAAATCCTCCGAGATAGCAAAGATCATTTTCATTAACATAACCAGACATATATGTGCAAATCAATGTTCCGCCATCTGCTACATATTTTTCGAGCCGATTTATCATGGCTTCAGATACACTATATATCATAGGAGCAACAACAAGCTTATATTTTGAAATATCCTCATTCATAGAAACAAAATCAACATTTGCCGCATGATTAAAAAAGCTGCCGTAAAATGTTCTTACTGTACTTTCATAATTTCTTCTGTTGCTGTATCCTTGAAAATCTGATATTGCCCATTCGTTTTCCCAGTCATATATAATCGCAGTTTCAGCATATGTATCTGTACCCACTATCTCATCAAGCTTCTTTAAATCAGCTCCGAGTTTTGCTACCTCTTTAAATACTCTTCCGTTTTCGCTTCCTTCATGATCTACTACTGCGCCGTGAAATTTTTCTGACGATCCGCGTGACTTTCTCCACTGAAAATACTGAACCGTATCCGATCCGTGTCCTATCGCCTGCATTGATGAAAGATAATGCATGCCAGGCCGTTTCATTTTATTCACTTTTGTCCAATTAACGCAGCTAGGTGTACTTTCCATAAGCATAAACGGCTGTTTTTTATGCGACCGTGTAATATCATGGCGCATTCCAAACTCTACGGCAATATCTGAGTCTTTTACGTCAGGATTATGAAACTGAGGATAACTGTCCCATGATACCACATCAATATGCTTTGTAAGCTCCCAGTAATTGAGTCCTGTATAAGTTCCCATAAGGTTTGTCGTAACAGGTATATGCGGAGCTATCTTTTTTAGTGTTCTTGCTTCATTATCGAGAAAATCACAGGTTATATATGTAATAAATCGCTTCCAGTCAAGATTATGCCCATGAACACAGTTTTCACCAAGCGGAGAAGGCGGATCTATCTGCTCAAAATTATTGTATTTATGACTCCAAAATGCCGTCCACCACTGTTCATTCAGCTCATCTATATTGTTATGATATTTTCTCCGCAAAAACTCCCTGAAGTTATCTTTGCATATATCGCAGAAGCATTCCCCTGAAAACTCATTTGAAATATGCCACATTTTTACTGCTGGATTATCCTTATAATGTTCAGCAAGTACACTGTCAATTTTTGCGACTTTTTCACGGAATATCGGTGAAGACATACAATGGTTATGTCTCGCTCCGTGAAGTCTGCGGTCTCCCATATTTGTGACTCTTCTTGCTTCGGGATATTTCTCGTCAAGCCATGCCGGTCTTGCACCGCTTGGAGTCGCCAATATGGTATAAATTCCGTTTTTGTAAAGATTTTCTATTACTTTATCAAGCCAGTCAAGCTTAAATACGCCTTCCTGCGGCTCTATCGCTGACCAAGCAAATATCGCGACAGTAGCATTGTTTATACCGGCAAGCTTCATCAGCCTTAAATCTTCTTTAAGTATACCCGGATAGCTGAGCCACTGATCAGGATTATAATCCCCGCCATGCACTATATGCGGGAAATCAGGTAAAACAGAGGGAAATCTTTTCATTTTTTTCTCCTTTTAATCTTTATTAGTCTTCAAATAAAGGCGTCGAAAAATATCTTTCAGCTGTATCCGGCAGTATGGTCACAACCGTCTTGCCTTTTCCTAACTTTTTTGCAAGCCTTATTGCAGCAGCAACATTAGTCCCGCTTGATATGCCGCACATTATTCCTTCTTTTGAAGCAAGATCCTTTGATGTTCTAAGTGCTTCGTCATCATCAATAATACATATGTTGCTGTATATTCCACAGTTAAGTATCGGCGGTATAAGACCATCTCCTATGCCCATTTGAATATGTGTTCCTATTGATCCTCCGGATAATATCGCAGCATTTCTCGGCTCTACCGCCCATATCTCAATATCAGGATTAGCCTCCTTTAAGGTCTCTCCTATTCCGGTAATTGTTCCTCCGGTTCCTATGCCTGAGCAAAACCCGTGTATCGGCTTTCCAACCTGTTCCAATATCTCTTTTCCGGTCTGTTTTCTCTGCACTTCCGTATTTGCCGGATTCTCAAATTGCTGCGGAACAAATACCCGTTTATCCTCATCGCGCATACGAAGAGCCGTTTTTAAGCATTCCTCTATACAAAGTCCTATATTGCCCGCATCATGTATCAGTATTACCTCTGCCCCATAATGTTTTACGAGCTTTCTTCTTTCTACACTTACCGAGTCCGGCATTATAATTATAGTTTTATAGCCTTTTACAGCTCCTACCAGAGCAAGACCTATTCCTTGATTTCCGCTTGTAGGCTCAACAATAATGCTATCATGCGTCAATATCCCGCGCTTTTCTGCATCTTCTATCATATTGAATGCGGTCCTTGTCTTTATAGATCCACCCACATTCAAGCCCTCAAATTTTACAAGTATCTCAGCTCCATCAGGATCACCCATATGTGAAAGTCTTATAACAGGAGTATTACCCAGAGCTTCAAGTATATTATTACATATCATATAGACACCTCATATATTACAAATTTTTCGCAGCGGTTCCTTTTTCATCAGGAACACTTACTGCTCCGCTGTCAAAATATTTTCTTCTCACATAGTCGTCCTTAGATTCGGAAATAATTCTGTCAGTATATGAATCGTAATAAATAAGATATCCGCTTTCTCCCGCTTCGTGCAGGCGCATAGCCTCATTTAAACATTTTACCACATATCTCTCCGTCTTTTTATCATTAAATCCAGACGGTATATGTATGTGTGCTGACGGAGTTATAATACTTAGAGTACAATCAAATTCCTCTTTGCCCTCTCCATAATCAGCAACAGTCTTATATCCTAAAATCATATTTTTTGCTGCCACACATATTTTTTTCATCGCAGTAACTGCAGAAATATCACTGCTTATTATTGTCATTGCATTTAGGTCTATAAAAAGCGACGCCGCCGTAATCATTTCCTCTAACTCATGTATGCTTTCTTTACCAACCGAGCGCACAAGAAAATGACAATTATCAAGATCTTTTCCGGCAAGCTTCTTAAGACGCATATATTTTTCCCTGTCAATAAGACCTTCGGCAAATTTTAATACTAATGTTCCCTTTTCCAATTTTTTCCTCTTTATCGGTTTATCTCTTTTGTATAGCGTTCAATATCACGGTTTGCCTGCTTTTTCGCCTCGGAATCGCGTTTGTCATAGTTTTTCTTTCCTTTGCATACCCCGACTTCGACTTTTACATGCGATCCGGAAAAATACATCTTCAGCGGTACCAGTGTATATCCTTCTTTTCCCGTAAGACCAAACAGTTTTAAAATCTCTTTTTTATGCATTAAAAGCTTTCTTATCCTTAAAGGATCTTTATTGAATACGTTTCCTTTTTCGTACGGACTTATGTGTATTCCAGTACAGAAAATTTCCCCCTGTTCAATATAACAATATGAATCCTTCATATTAACTGTTCCTGCCCGAACGCTTTTTACTTCGGTACCAAAAAGTTCTATGCCTGCTTCATATGTCTCTTCGACAAAATAGTCATGATATGCTTTTTTGTTCTGCGCAGCAATTCTTTCCGATTTCTTATCTGCCATATCTTTTCTCCAGTCACTTGTTTCTGACTTCATCCAGCGCTGACATAAGTTGAGTATCTTCCTCATCCGTCAGCTTATAAAAGTTAGCTGAGGCTTCAGGTGACAGCTCTACAGTTTTATCTGGGACTATTCCGATACCCTCATAATTCTCTCCGTAAGGAGGATTATACATCTGTGTTGAAAAACGTATTGCACCCCCGTTTGAAAGAGGAATTACCGTCTGCATTGTTCCCTTACCGTATGTCGTTGTGCCGATCACAGTAGCCTTGTCATAATCACGCAGCGCAGCAGTAAAAAGTTCTCCGCCGCTTGCAGTATTTTCATTTACAATAACTACCATCGGAGCAATAAGATCTTTCTCATCTGAATCGATAACAAATTCTTCGCCGTTTTTTGATATGCATCTGATAATAGGTCCTTCCGGAAGCAAATAGTCAAGAACTTCGCTTACACCGTCTACACTTCCGCCAGGATTATTTCTAACGTCAAAAATAAATCTGAGCGCACCGTCTGCTATAAGCGCATCCATTTTTTGTGAAAATTCCTCGCCGGTAGTAGAATCAAAGCTCAGTATATTAACATACGCAATATCATTGGTTAACATTCTCGTTAATACTGTCTCTGTTTTTACAATCTCTCTGTTTACAATATAATTCTTTGTCTCCGTATATCCTGAAACCGCAGTAGCTATAGAAAGCGTAACTGCTTCTCCTTCTTTGCCCTCTTTTATAATATTATACGCACTATAATACCCTATTTCTGAAACAGATTTTCCGTCTACTCCTATTATAACATCACCTGCTGTTATACCTGCCGCTTCAGACGGAGATCCGGGAATTACAGAAGTTATATACATACCTCCTATGGTATTGTCATAAGATATTCTCACACCTATCCCAACCATTGAACCTTGTTGAGAGGAAAGTACAAATGCATCATACTCCGACTTAGGCATGTATGACGAATATTTATCATTTATGCCGTACATATATCCGGCAAGCACATAGTCAAGAAGGTAATCGTCGTCTATATCCTTTACATATCCGCTTCTCACATAACTATCAGCCTCTGCCAAAACCGAATATATATCCTGCCATTTTGTATCTGAGACGTCATCGGTTATAGCTTCTATATCGTCAAAGCGAGAATTTATATCCGACCATTTTCTGAAACCGTAAACTGTACCCTCATATTTATCCGTAAGATATGTGTATGTGAGCTGAAATGAAACAAATGCCGCAATTAACATAAGGATTAAGCAAACGCTGAATGATATTTTCCTCTTCATCGACATACCTCCCTTTATTTTTACATAAAATAATAATATCTTAAATCAGACTTAGAGGACTGCTGTGCAGTCCTCTTTCAATTTTGTTAACTTCCGAGGTAATTCCAAGGATTTACAGCGACATTTCCATTTTCATATACGGTAAAATGCAGATGATTGCCGGTTGAATAACCTGTGGTTCCAACATATGCAATTACATCTCCCTGCTTAACCGACTGTCCTTCTGATGCCGCCAATTTGCTGCAATGACCGTAAAGAGTCATTACGCCGCCTCCATGATTTACTATAATACAGTTTCCGTATCCTCCATACCATGCACTCTTTACAACGGTTCCGTCTGCCGCCGCAAAAATTTTTGTGCCAGCCGGCGCCGGTATGTCGAGTCCGTTATGAAACTCCCTTGCTTTTGAAATGGGATTAATACGCCATTCCCACCCTGATGAAGTTCCTCTCTTCTGATCTACTGGCCAGATAAATACACCGCCCTCATATGAGCTGTCATCTTCAAGCTGTTTCGCAAGCTCTGCTATATCGTCTTCCAGCTGCTTTTTAGACGCTTCAATAACTTTCAACGCCTCTGCAGCCGCTTCTTCATCCTTGGCAAGATCCTTTATCAGCTGAGTTGCTTCTTCACTTTTTTTATCATACTCAACCTTAAGAGCAGCTTTTGACTCCTGATATTTAATCAAATTTTCCTGTGAAAGCTTTAAATTTTCAGTAGTTTGCTCAAGCTGATCTTCAGTCAGCACTATATTATCTATTATTCCCTGATTATAAGAAAGTAAATATGATATCATATCAAGTCTCGATAAAAAATCAGAAAAACTTTTTGAATCGAATATCATTTCAAGATAATCTTCGTTCCCATACATAAAAGACATTCTTATCATCTCATCGAATGCCATTTGCTGCTGCTCCAGCTCCTCGCCGAGCGATTCTATTTCTTTTTCGGATTCGGCTATGCTTTCATCATACTCTCCTATTAAAGCTTCAGTTGTCTGCAAAAGCGATTCCAGCGCTTCAATTTCACTGTCATACTGCCGTTTAAGAGACATCTGTGTAGCTTTACTGTTTTTTGCAGCATTTAAAGCTTTTTGAGCTGCACTTCTTTCCTGTTCAATTTTAGCAAGATCGTTCTCCAGGGATTTTATTTCAGTTGCAACATCGTCGTTTCCGGCATATGCAATCATTCCCTTGTTATTAAAAACAGTAAATGTAGTCAGGAAAAAAATACTCGCAGCAACTATTGACAATGAGTATATTAACTTTTTCATAATACTCTTTTCCTTTCCGGATCTGCATGATTCCAAACAATGTTTAAGTTTAAGTTTAAGTTTACGTTTACGTTTACGTTTACGTTTACATCAATATCTATGTTTATGCTTTCATATAACGTCTAGTTGATACAATCGTTCCAAATACGCACAGTACAAACGAAACTAAAGCAAAGCCCGCAATTATGTAAAGCCATACCTGATTTACAGAAATTGTTTCGACAATTCCATACTGGGCAACTATTTTTTCTGTTATATATCTATAAGAATATATCTGTATAAAAGCTGCGATAAGCGTGGATATCAACGCCACGATAGCAGACTCAACTACAAACGGCAGCGTTATGAACGTGTTTGTCGCACCTATATACCTCATTATCGTTATTTCTTTCTCTCTCGACTTAAGCGTTATCTTTATTGTGTTACCTATTATAAACAACGATACGACAAGAAGCAAACCTGTCAAGACTATACATATTATCATTATAACATGTTTTACTTGGTTTATATTGTCGGCAATATCCTTTCGGATATTTACTTTGTATACTCCTTCAACCTCCGTATTTAGATAATTCTCCAATGTATCAAGCTGATTTACATCTTTATACTCTATGCGCAAAGTATCAGGAAGCGGATTTTCATTTTCATTCTCAATATATCTTTCAAAAAGGTGAGCGTGTTCTTCCCCATATCTCTCACTCTCCTCTTTTATCGATACTTCTTTTGGTATTATAGTACAGCTTGCAACATTTGGATGCTGCAATATTTTCTCTTGCATCGCCGCAACCTGTTCATCTGTTGCCGAAAGATCCGCAAATACTACAACCTCATTAAAATCATCAATTTGTTCGATATTATAATCTATGTTCATTATAACAAGAATAAAGCTGCCGCATATAAGCATTGCCGAAATAAGTATTACTATCGCCGCAAGGCTCATAAATCCGTTTCTGAAAAAGCTCTTTACTCCCGTAGATAAAAAATATGATGCACTATATCTCCTGCGCATTTCCATAACCTCCAGACTTATCCGCTACTATCTCTCCGTTTTCAATCATGACAACACGCTTGTTAAAATGATTTACAAGTTCCTTCTCATGAGTGACAACTATTACTGTCCTTCCGGTAATCTGATTTATACGCACTAAAAGATTCATAATGTCATAGCTTAACGAAGGATCAAGGTTTCCTGTAGGCTCGTCCGCTATAATTATGTTAGGTTTATTGATAAGCGCCCTTGCAAGACAAACTCTCTGCTTTTCTCCTCCTGAAAGCTGGGACGGAAATGAATTCGCCTTATCGGCAAGCTCAACAAGCGAAAGAAAATACGGTACTCTCTCTTTTATATATTTCTTTGGCACTCCCACTATTTGAAGTGCAAACGCCACATTTTCATACACTGTTTTATTATCTAAAAGTTTAAAGTCCTGAAATACAACTCCTATTTGTCTTCTAAAATAAGGCACCCTGAAATTTCTTAATCTCTCCAGTTTATATTTATCTATATGAAGGGTCCCTGATGTAAGCTTTTCTTCCCGAAGCAGAAGTTTTGTCAAAGTAGTCTTGCCGGCACCTGAATGACCGACTATAAATACAAACTCTCCGTCATTTATGGTGAGATTAAGATTTTTCAGAACATAGTTATTTTTCTTATATGATTTAGATGCGTTTTTAAATTCTATCAAAATCTTTACTCCTATTCTTTTTTTATTTATCTTCACATGCAGTCACATTTTTACCAATACGGTATAATATTAACATAAATCAACTTACAAATAAACGACAATTTGTGAACAAATTATATATTTGTAAATATACAATATATCAATATTAACAAAATTTTTATTTACTTTTCACAGCCAAGTAACAGCTTGCACCCCCATTAACGCACAACATTTAAAAATCTTGTGATAATAAATAATTTATTATATTATTTTACCGCCTTGAAAATAAACGAGAATTCCTTATTAATAATTTCTTTTATATAAAATCCTGCATTTTCCATATTTTTTATCACATCAGCTTTGCAGTCAGGATATATTTTAATTTTTCTTGTTCCGTAATCAAGGATCTCTTCCTGATTTTTATCAATTGACAATACAAATATCCCGTCAGAGCTGAGTATCTGAAAAATTTTATTTAAAGCTTCTATTTTTTCTTTTATATGCATAAATGTCAGTGTCGAATAAATTACGTCAAATTTCTCAGAAAATGCATAAGTGAGAAAGTTTTCGCAAATAAGTGACACATTATTTAACCCGGAAAGATTCTCTTTAGCTCTTTTTACAGTCTTAGCCGAAACATCAATTCCCGTCAGACTTTTGCACAAAGGCGCTGTACGTACCGCAATCCTTCCGGTGCCGACCCCTATCTCAAGCACATTTTTTCCCGAATCAAGTTCAAGACAATCCAAAAACTTTTTTCCGTCCCATTTATCCATATATTCTCTTAATTCAGTACAGTCTCTGACAGGATCGTTATTCTCATCAACAAGCATATCGTAATGCTCTGCAACAGTTTTATAGTAATCAATGCTTTTCATTGTCATAAAACAAGCCCCGGTAATGTGTTTTCAGTAACCTCTTTTTGGAAATTCATCCAGCTGTCACGGCAAAGTAAATAATATATATTTCTACTGGTATAACTGAATTTCTGAAATGTTTTATCGGCAAGAAAATGGCAGTTGTTAAGCACATTCATACTTATTTTATTATCATATCGGACCTTTGCACATACTGCGTCAATATTTGATTTTACAAATAATTTATTGCATACCGCCATTACAGCTTCCGATGCATAACCATTGTTACGTCTGTCACATGATATTGCAAACCGTATATCCAGATTATTTGGAAATCCAACCATACTGTTTAAAAAAATATATCCTATAACGCTGCTGTCTTCTTTATAAAGCACGGCATATTTTAAAGGATCTTTGCACCATTTTGATATAAGCACAGCACAGTCTTCAATGCTCTCGGCTTTGTTCATATCACCGACACACATATCCTTATCTTTGCAAAACATTTGCAGATATCTCGCATATGTAGTTTTCCATGTGTCTATAAGCAAGCGCTCTGTCTGCAAAGCTTTAAACATACATGTCACCTCTATCTAAAATTATTGTATAAATGTTAAGGCAAACATTTCAATAATATTTATATTTTATCATAAAATTAAAGAAAATTCAATCCGCTTTACTCGTACATAAAAAATTAGTTTATCATATTTTAATAATATATTTCAACAAAGCAAAATTACATTTATATTTTTATCTCAAAATGCTTGACAAACATTGATGAATATGATAAAATTAGTTCACTGTGGAAATCGGGGTGTGGCTCAGTTTGGTAGAGTGCTTGGTTCGGGACCAAGAGGCCGGAGGTTCGAATCCTCTCACTCCGACCATAAGAGGGCACTAAAAAAGATGCCTAAGCGAAAAACCTCGATTTTATCGAGGTTTTTTCGCATTTTCAGGGCAAGTTTTTCAGCATAGATTTTATAGATGCCAAACGGCGAAAA
>CALWBE010000025.1 GCA_944375955.1 uncultured Clostridia bacterium
TCGGCAGAGGCTCGTTGTCAAGTGAACCGTGGAATAAATGCGGACGTTTTCGAAAAAACAAAAGAATGATTAAGATTCATTCCGTTTTTTGTAGCTTTTTACTGTCTATTTTTTCTGGGAGGGCACAGTCATCATTTATATCATCAGGATCTGTTTGCTTTAACTTTTCCAACTTGACCATTTCGTTATGTTTGTGAAAATATATTCTCGACAATATTTTTACCTCTCCATTTGTTGCCAAATCTATAGCAAACGAAATAGAGAAAAATAACGCAATTACTATATACAGAACGAATAAAACAGTATGTATCCAGTAGCTAATGTTCAATAATGTAAAAAGCTTGCAAAAACTATAAATGTCAAGTACAGCAAATATGATAAAGTATAATAAAAAAGATAATTGGTTTGTTCGGAAATACTTTTTATTTCTGAGATGTTGATATTTTTTGTTCCATAAAAAGATTTCTTCTTCCATATCAAGATTTAATTCATCTTCAATTCCTGATAAATAGCCTCTCAATATCGCAGAAGTTCTATTATTGAACGATATCATAAATATTCCAAATAGCATAATGATGGGTATAACCAACACAAAGTACGAAATTTTTTCATTATACTCTGCTATAATTGCAGTTACAACAGAAACCACAGAACTGAAACCAAAGCTACTAAAGTTTCTACCTTCTACATCTATTACCATCTGTTGCATTTGCTTCCACAATTCTATTTTTGCTTGAAATTTAACATCTGGAGGAAACTGATTTTTCGGATTTAATACACTCATAACAATTCATCCTTTAACAACAAAATTCCTATTATGTGGTACGAAAAATCTCTAAAACGCATAAACTCTATATAAAAACAATCAAACAAAAAATATTGCAGCACGAAAAGACCAATGAAAAATTTTAATGTTACATTGGTCTGCTTTGTTATGCCTTAATTTGTAAAAATATCATGTAAATCATTGACTTAAAACGCATTTTGTGATATAATAAATGAGTAAAATTGTGTTAATATCGTCTGCAATCAAATGACAGTACCACATAATAGGAATTGTGTCATTTTAGCATTTTAGTAATCCCAGTTTTTCAATATGTCTCTTATGCACCTCGCCCGTTTCCATCGTATAAATTCTTGTAGTGTTTACGCTGGAATGTCCGAGAATATCGGCAAGACGTACAATGTCCTTCTGGAGCGAATAATAAGTGCGTGCAAAAAGATGGCGAAGGTTGTGCGGAAAGATCTTATCCTTTGAAACTCCAGCACGTTCGCAGAGTTTTTTCATATCTGACCAAATATTTGACCTATCAAGCGGTTTACCAGTTCGTGATACGAACACAGAGCCGCTTGATATTTTTTGCTCTCGAATATATCTTGTAAGAACTTTGCACAGTGCTTTGGGCAGGAATACTTGACGCAATTTCCCTTTGCAGTTGATATTAGCAACTCCTGTATTCACGGCAGCTACTGTCACAAAGCGAAGCTCGGACACTCTGATTCCGGTTGAGCAAATGGTCTGCATCAGCAGATACAGTCTTTCGTTCTTCTTTGATTTTGCCGCATCGAGAAGTCTTTCGTACTCCGCCTTTGTAAGTTCTTTTTCCTTTGAAGCAAATATTTGTTTCTGTATCTTCAAGGATTTTACCTTGCAATCGTACCACTCGTTGTAGATGAAAAAACTGTTGAGAGACGAAAGGACGGAATTCACACTTGCAGGCTTGTAGTTTTCAACAAGGTACGACTTGTATTCAAGGACTGCCGTCTTGTCAAAATTCCTTCCGCATAACCACTCCGAAAAAGCACATATATCGCGAATGTACTTGTCTACGGTAGCATCACTTTTTTCTTCACTGATAAGAAATTTCTTAAATTCTTCAATTAGTTTTTGCGTAATATTTTTCATAATTTGACAACTCCTTTACATTGATTTTTAGTATATATATTTTACCATATCTGAAAAATCTCATTCTTCTTTGTGTCTGTGAGTCGTCAATGATTTACATTATTATGTTAATTATGTATTAAAAATTCAAGTCATGCCTAACCTCCGCCTCATAGTAGTTATCAATAGTTGACGGAGCATTGAAAAGGCTTGCTAGGAGATACTGTCTTATGTTTCGTATTTTGGTAGAGTTCTTTTTTAGACAGTCGAGAACGTATTCAATATGTTCTGAACGAAGTTTCATAAGCTTATCTTTCACAAAATCTCTTGCATATTCGTTGCCGGACATACGGACAGTTTCGGTTGTGCCGGCGATTGTTTCAGTTAGAATATCCACAATTTCGTCAAGCTGCTCTTTGCGGTGATTTTTACAAAGATAGTCGTACTCGATATTTTCCTTTATCACTTCACGATTGTGTTCAACATCGTTCTCGGTAGGGATAGGATATGATTCGATATTTGATACATCAGTAATTGATGAATCAGTATTTGATATATTAGTATTTAATTGCGTTGGATTTTCCAACATAGGATTATCCAATATAGGTTTGTCCTGCGTGGGATTTTCCAACGTAGGTTTTTCCAATGTAGGCTGGGTGGTCTGCGGACACTCGTAAATAACATACTCGTTTCCCGAAAGTTGTCCCTTTGAGTTTCTCGCTCGACCTCTTACTATGTAACCTTCTCGCTCAAGCTCTCTGACAGCTTCTCTGATGGCATCTATGCCCTCTTTGTTGATGTAGGCAAGTCCTTTTAAAGAAAAGTCCCAATCGTCGTTCAAGGACAGCATCTGCGACAACAGCCCTTTTGCTTTTAGCGACAGATTTTTATTCCTCAAATGGTGGTTTGACATAACCGTATAATCTTTTGTTTTTTCTATCCTGAATACAGACAAATAATTATCGCCTCCTTACTAACTCCAATATTTTGTGTATTCGACTGTAACACCTCAACTCCTCAAATTGCACAAGCACATCTTTGCTCTCTTTTTCCTCCAAGGCACAGCCGATACTTGTTCTCATGTGGAGCTTTTTCGTACTGTTTTACCTCTGCGTAGGTGCAACCACAATTCCTGCAAGGGGATATGCCCCGAACCTCAAAATCGCACATATTTTGAGCCGATTTCTCCTCCCTCCGCAGTACCCTCCGACCAACTTGATTTTTTGAAAAATTCTAAGGCCTAAAACCCTTGATATACAAGGCTTTTCGGGGTGTCAGAACCAGGAGAAATCGACTTTTTTATATAGCTCCCAAAACACATTTCAATAAAGTGCTTTTCTCCTGGTGTAAAACTCAAAAATCAAGAGCAAATTTGAATGTCAATGATAGTTTTGCTATCACAATTTAAGTTCTTATGTGCCTTTTCAAAGGCTCGTAAATTATCCTTCTTATCGTGCTTATAAAATCCATAGAGAAGCACAATATCTCCGTCAGAAAGCGTAAATAAAATCCTTGCCATATTGCCCGATGCCTTTGTGCGAAGTTCATACAGATCGTTGTATTTACCGGTTGAAATGTGTTTTACATAAGGCTCTGTCAGCGGATTTTTGTCGTCGGAAAGATACATAAGTACAAAGCCGATTTTCTTTCTTGTTTTGTTATCAGCATCATCCAGAAATTCCTTGACTGCATTACTCGCAAATATCTTTCTCATTGTTTTCCCCCTCATTGTTAAACGCCGCAAAGCTTACGGCACTCTCAAGTGCCTGTCTTGCCATACCACCCATTTTCTCTGTTATGTGAGTATAATATCGGAGCGTAAATTCAAGTTTTGAATGTCCCAATGTTTCCTGCACATATCTTGGGCTTATTCCGCTTTCTGCAAGAACCGTGGCATAAGTGTGTCGTAAATTATGGAATTTGAACTGTATATCAAGCTCTGCTTTGAGCGTCCTTGACATAAATTTAATACTATTTGTCGTGAGCATTTCGCCGTTGATTTTGACATTTATAAAGTCGGTGATTTCCATAAGCTTTTCCTTGTTTCGAACAAATCGTTCCGTCACAAAATTACGCTTATAACCATCACCATAAAAAGCCTTGCTTTCTTCCTGTTTTGCTTTGAGATTTTTAAGGTAGGCACAAAAGCTGTCGGTGATGTTTACACTTCTGTATGCGTTGGTTGTTTTAAGAGGGCAGAAGCACCACTTTTTGTCCTGGAACAAAAGCTGCTTATGTACCTTAATTTTGCGGTTTTCAAAGTCAATATCACTCCACTGAAGTCCAAAGACCTCACTTTCGCGAAGTCCCGTGTTAAGTGCAATATAAAAAGGCACGATAACATTGGTTCCCTGCAAACGCTGTTCCATTGCACGAAGCTCGTCGGGAGTATATGCTCTTATCTCGCCCTTGTGTCTTGGATCGGGCGGTGGAGTTATTTCACAGAAAATATCCTTTTTGAGATATTGCCTTTTGTGTGCATAACCGAAAAGTACCTTTAGAAACTTATACAGACCTTTGACAAATTCCTCGCTTAGATAGGTTCTTTTCTCATTGAGAAAGTCGTTTATCATATTTGCATTGATTTGGTACATATAAAAGCTGCCAAACCGTTCTGCATAATGATTCTTGTAAAGCGACTTGTAACGCACAATGGTTGCATATGCCCTTGTTGCCGGAGCTTCGTTTTCGATAAATTCCGTGTAGACCTCGGTGAAGGTGATTTTTTTGTTCTCTACATAATCGCCCGTATTGTTGTAGAGATAGAGAACATCATTGAGAGCCTTTGCGGCTTCTTTTTTTGTTTTGTAGCCGCTTCGCTCAATCTGATTTCTTTTGCCACCTGCCGCACCGAACTCAACTCTGTACGACCAAGTGGCTCCCTTTTTTCTGATACTTCCTTGCATAAAAATATCCTCCTTAATGAAAATTTAAAAATATAGGCAATTTCGGAGCTGAAATTTCCCTCATTTTTCACACCGATTTTATCAAATAAAAATCCCAAATCTTAATTTTTAGGTAAAAAAATTTCCCACGAAGCGATTTTTTGACATCCCGAAAACCCTTGTGGCAAGGGCTTTTCGGGAGATTTCGTGGGAAATTATTTTTTTCGGGCGATTTTTCTCTCATTTCCCACGGATTTCCCACGGGACAGAAAAATACATATAAATAAAAAAGAAACACGACTATCTAAAATCAGATAATCGTGTTTCGTGATTATTCCTTATAAAGCCTTGTTTTAAGCCATTCTCAAAGGATATTTAACTTTATTTATTTGTATCTAAAATTAGTTAAAATATCTCTTAAGGAGACCCTCGAAGCCTTTTCCGTGACGAGCTTCGTCCTTTGCCATTTCATGAACTGTATCATGTATTGCGTCGTATCCAAGCTCTTTTGCAAGTTTTGCAATCTCAAGTTTACCAGCTGTGGCTCCGCATTCTGCTTCGGTTCTCAGCTCGAGATTCTTCTTTGTAGATGTAGTTACCACTTCTCCCAAAAGCTCGGCAAACTTTGCGGCATGCTCTGCTTCTTCAAGAGCAGCCTGAAGATAAAATGCTCCTATTTCTGGATAACCTTCACGAATTGCCTGTCTCGACATTGCTATGTACATTCCGACTTCCGTACATTCGCCTTCAAAATTAGCTTTCAATCCATCATATACTCTTGCATCAATTTTATCTTTTGCGCCTACACCTATTTCATGTTCGCATACAAAGTTGAGCGCACCTTCCTGCATCTCTTTAAACTTTGAGCCGGGTACTCCGCACTGGGGGCACTTCTCCGGCGGCTCATTTCCTTCATATACATATCCGCAAACTGGGCAAACATACTTTTTCATATCAAAATCCTCCGTTAATAAATTATATTATAAATCAGTAATCGTCATCAGATTACTTAGATTTATTGCTTATTTTTCTTCCGCATTCACTGCACAATCCGTATAGTATTACTGAACATGAATTAACACTGGCTCCGATCTTTGCTTCTGCATCTGTTTTCAGCAAGTTTGAGTAGTCCGTGTATATATCGGCTATCTTGCCGCATTTATTGCACACAAAATGCGCATGTGATGAAATATCTCCGTCAAAATGGTCGCCTCCGACGCCTAAACTTATTTTTTGTACCTCTCCCTCAGAAGAAAGCCTTGAAAGGTTGCGATATACTGTTCCTAAACTTATATTCGGAATCTCTTCTCTTACCTTATCATATATCCAGTCGGCTGTCGGGTGGCTCTTTGTACTTTTCAATACTTTTATTATATTTTCCCGCTGACAGCTGTATTTTGAATTTTGCATTATTTTCTCCAAAACAATAATGATAATTGTTACTATTATTATATCTATTTTTTTTTATTTGTCAAGTATTTTTTTTATTTTTTTATAATTTTAAAAGCGGGTATTTAAAAAAATACCCGCTTTTAAAATTAATATATATAATTATTTTTTATTTGGAATCTTTCAGAAATTCGCAAAACTCTCCTATAATATCCCACAAATCATCTACTCCTTCTCCCGTTTTTGACGAAAAAGGAATAATAGCAGTATCCGATGGTATTCCGATATGGGATAAAATTTTATCTGTGCATTTTTGCCGCTCTGTTTTGTTCAGCTTATCCGCTTTAGTCGCTACAATAGCAAACGGGAGCTTTTCTGCCACAAGATATTTAAGCATTATATCGTCGTCTGCCGTCAGTCCAACTTTCATATCTATCAGCAACAAAAAAAGAATATCTGCGTCCATTGAAAAATATTTTTCAATAAACTTTTTCCACTTATCCCTTTCCGCAAAGGATCTTCTCGCATATCCGTATCCCGGAAGATCCACAAGATAAATAACGTTATCAACACTGTATGCATTAACCGTTATAGTTTTTCCAGGTTCACTGCTAACCCTTGCAAGAGATTTCCGGTTAAGCAGTTTATTTATCATAGAAGATTTCCCTACATTTGATCTGCCGCACATTGCAATATGCGGAATAGAAAGATCAAGCTTACCCGGCAGCTGCGATTCGTTTCCGGCAGTGAAAAATAAATCTGCGTTATTGACATTTATTTTCATATCGACTCACCTATTGACAATATATTTTTACAGACTTCAGGCGTAATGTATATCCCATCCCCTGCACTATGCAAAACAGATATCTTTTCTTCTCTGCAAAGTGCTATATTAAGCACCTCATCGACATTTTTAACCGGAATAAAATTCAGATTGTCTTTTACCTCTTTGTCTATCTCGTCCATATCCGGAATATTGTCAGCTGGAAATATCACCGTTTTCATACGGTTTTTATATGCCGCCACTGCCTTTTCACGAAGTCCGCCTATCGGCAGCACACGTCCGTGCAACGTTATTTCTCCTGTCATAGCAACATCTCCCCTTACCGGGATACCTGACAGTTCCGATACAACAGCCGTAACACAAGTTACCCCCGCCGACGGTCCGTCCTTAGGTACCGCTCCTTCCGGAAAATGTATATGTATATCACGGTTTTTATAAAATTCTTTTTCTATTCCATATTTTGCATAGTTCTTCCTTACATAAGTAACCGCAGCTTGGGCAGATTCTTTCATAACATCTCCTAGTTTTCCGGTAAGCTCAAGCTTTCCCGTTCCCTCGGTAGCCACAGCCTCCGCCTGAAGAAGTTCGCCGCCCACTTCGGTCCATGCAAGTCCATTAACTACCCCAACAAGATTTTCCCTCATATTCTCAGGATCTTTATATTTTCTTTTCCCCAGATATTCAGATATATTTTCAGACGTTACCGTAAAACTCTTTTTACCCGTTTCCACTATCTTTCTCGCTGTTTTTCGGCACAGTGCTGCCGCTTCTCTTGACAGATTCCTTACACCTGATTCCTTTGTATAATAATCTATCATTTCATATACGGCATCTTCCGTGACCTTTAGTGATCGTTTTGTTAGTCCATGCCTTTTTAATTCCTTCGGCAAAAGATGATTCTTGAAAATTGCTGCTTTTTCACTTCTGGTATAAGACGGAACTGTTATTATTTCCATTCTGTCTATAAGCGGTCTTGACACCGTTTCAAGCGTATTTGCAGTAGCTACAAATATACATTCAGACAAATCAAGCGGTATTTCAAGAAAGTGATCACGGAAAGCTTTATTTTGGTCATTGTCAAGAACTTCCAGCAAAGCGGAAGACGGATCTCCATGTGCATCGCTGGCAAGCTTATCTATCTCGTCAAGCAATATTACCGGATTCATTGTACCTGCAGTTTTAAGTGCGTTAGCTATGCGTCCGGGCATTGACGCAATATATGTCTTTCTGTGTCCTCTTATATCAGCTTCATCACGTATACCTCCTAAAGATACCCGTACAAACTTTCTTCCCAACGCGCGCGCTACTGACGATACTACCGACGACTTTCCAACACCGGGAGGTCCGACAAGACAAAGTATTTGACCTGAAAGATCCGGTGATAACTGTTTTACGGCTATAAATTCCAATATTCTGTCTTTTATCTTGTCAAGACCGTCATGATCTGCGTCAAGTATCTTTTTTGCTGCAGCTACGTCACATCGGCCTTTTGAATAGTTTGACCACGGTATCTCAAGACATATATCAAGATAATTTCTTATTACAGTGCTCTCCGCTGAGCTATATGGCATCTTTTCAAGCTTTGACAGCTCTTTTCTGAGCTTATCTTCCACAGCTTTAGGCAAATGAACTTTTGACAGTTTTTCTTCATACTCTTCAATATCAGAATATTCACCGTCGCCTAATTCGTTTTGTATGACCTTCAGCTGCTCCCGAAGATAATACTCGCGCTGATTCCGGTCAATTCGCTGTTTTACCTTAGTTTGCAGCTCAAGCTCGCTTTCAAGAAAAGCTTTTTCATCCTCCATTACGACAAGCAGCTTTTCAAGTCGGCGCAAGGGATTTATTTCTGATAGTATTTCTTGCCTTTTTGAAATTTTATAAATAATATTTGCTGCAATAAAATCTGCAAGCACTCCCGGAGCTTTTATTGCCTGTACTGCCGTAACTATCTCAGCTGATACCTTGGGAAGATACTTTAAAAACTCCTGAAACTGAGTAACCGCTTCTCTCATCAAGAGTTCGCCTTTTACACCTCCGTTGTCGGCAAGGGATACAGAACGTACAAAAACCTCAGCATACAAACAGTTTTCTGTCTTTTTAACAGATGATACTTCTGCCCTTTCAGAGCCCTCGATAAGTACCCGCATATGTCCGTCAGGCAGATTCATCGCCTGTTTTATCTTTGCAGTAACTCCGTATGAGAACACTTCTTCTGATTTTCCATCAGGATCTTTATATGAAACCGCAAATACCATGCTTTCAGCTGCAATAGCCGCGTTTACCGCCGCTACAGCGTCTTCATCTGAAATTTCTATACTTGTAGGTATACTCGGAAAAATAACTATGTTTTTAAGGCGCAACATAGGAAAGACATTTTTTTCAACTTTTTCTATGTATTTTGACATCATATACTCACTTTCTTTAATTTTGAATATTTTTATTTAACAATTTATATATATATTCAGCTTATACCGCAGGATTCGCACATCTTGTACAAAAATAACAAAATATGAGTCAAATTTACAGCGTTATGCATAAATTCAATAAAATAATTTATTTTTTATTTAAAAGGTCTTGCATTTATTGGTAATTTATGGTAGAATATCCACATAAACACATACTATGAAAATTCATCAGAAAGGCAAGGAAAAGGAGAATGGACAACAGGGTAAAAGTAGTTATTGCTGACAACGACAAAGATTTTAGGAGTAAATGTATAAATTGCTTGTCACCAAGCCGTTTTGAAATAGCAGGTGACGTAAGCGACGGCGAAGCTGCATTGGAATGTATCAGACGCACAAGACCTGACATCGTTATAAGTGAGCTTTGGATGGCTAAGCTTGACGGAATCGGCTTAATGAGAGAAGTAAAAAAAATCGACAACATTAAAATTCCTAAATTTATAATTATCACAGGTCTTAACAATATTGAGATGGCCCGCGAGGCAACAGATGCCGGAGCATTATACTGTATGCTTAAGCCGATCGACTTCGGATATCTTGAATCAAAACTAATGTCTATATGCAACGGATTTGAAGAGCATCAGTCTCCTTCCCTGCCAACAAGCGATAGTTCAGAAGATCTTGAAACACAGGTCACAAAAATAATTCACCAGATAGGAGTACCGGCACATATAAAAGGATATCAGTATTTGAGAACCGCTATTATAATGACTGTATCTGACAGCGATATAATAAATTCAGTAACAAAAGTCCTTTACCCTTCTGTTGCCAAAAAATATTCGACAACATCATCTCGCGTTGAAAGAGCAATTCGCCATGCAATAGAAGTTGCATGGGACAGAGGCGATCTTGACGTGTTAAACTCAATTTTCGGATATACCGTGCAAAATTCAAGAGGAAAGCCGACAAATTCTGAGTTTATAGCGCTTATTGCAGACAATTTAAGGCTTCATAACAAAAATTTTGCCGCAGGCGCAAAAAACGAAAGCAGCCCTGTTGGAAAAAAGTTAAGCATCGGCATTATATAAATGGCTTTTGGCTAAAGCAACTGCATAAAAAAAATACAAGACTTAACGGGCAGCTGAAAATGCTGTCCGCCTTTTTATTGTTCATGTCTTTTTTGCATGACTTTATATTCCTTATGAGATTTTTTCTTCAATGCTCTCTTTCTCCAAAGCAATATAATTCCTATTATCGGCAGGATAACAGACACGCCGGCATATGCAAACAGAAGTGCAAAACCCGGGGCTATTAAAACCGAGCAAAAAGGATTTGCAAAATAAAGTGCAAATGCAAGCACGTCCCTGCTGAAAAAAGACACATATAAAACAAAACATATTGCCGAAACAAACATCATTGCCGGATTTAGCAGAGAAAGAATTATAAGCTGTCTGCCTGACATTACACATCCTAAAACACCTGCAGCAATACCTACAATGCAAAAGCATGCCGAAAAAACAATATCCGCAACCGGCGGTGTCCTATCAGCACTGAAATTGTCAGTCATATAAGATATGGGCATACGGATCATCAATGTCGCAAGCAATATTATCCAAACTGCAATAAACAATACGCTTACTATATTTCTTTTATCATTCATCTTTAGATGCTCCTTTTTACTATCAGTTTATTATATCAGTTAAATATCCGTGTACTACAAAGCGCTTGTCCGTGATAGTATTAGTGCATGTTATAAGTGTCACTATTTTATCAGACGCACCCAAAGACGCCCCGGAATAAAAAATAGATTTTGACTTTATTTCAGAAAGAAAATTTTTAAAATCTTCATCATCTGAAAACTCGGTTCTGAAAAACGATTCCGTCGGCGCTGCATCATATACTGAGAAAGGTGTATAAATATATATACCGTTTACTGTATAAATCTCTATCTGTCCGTTTGAAAATTGGTTTGCCGTCTTAAAATTCATTATCGTCTGAAACATCGTTCCGTCGTTCATATTATGCCCGTAAACGCATGTGTTTCTGTTAGCCGAAAGATTACTGCTGTTCGTGTAATCGGTAAATATAGCTCCGGAAGCGCTATAAGTTCTGTCAAGCCCATGACTGAGATAATAGTCGTTATTGCCGTTAGGTGACTTTACTACAGGATAGTCGACACGGGTACCTTCTACCTTTATCCATCCAAAAGCCGCTGAATTTATCTGTTTCAATGCCTCAAGATTAGGCAGCATCCTTTCATACTTCGCGTGCATGTCAAGTATTTCAAGTTCCGGCGCCGTATAAATATCGCCTTCGTCAGAATACAAACGCGCCTCAGCCGATAAGCTGCTGTCTTTTGCAAGATACCCCGGACTTGAATATACAAGCTCGTCCGAATAAAACATTTCTCTAATGCTGTCATAATATCCGGCTGCCTTGCTTTTGGAATAAACATCAAGCACAATATTTACCGCAGATAAAGCTATCACAACAAGCAATATTCCCATAGCGCCTAATCTCAAATATTTCTTTGCTTGACCCTTTTTCTTATCCTCAGATGGAATGCTTTTTATGTCTTCAGAACGCAGAGATGCAAGGATAGCATTATTTTTAAATACACTGCCTGAATTTGCAATATTTGACAAACGTTCTTCATAAACCGAACTGTGGTTTTTATTCGGAAGTTTTTCTTTTGTTTTATTTTCTTCGCTTTTTTGAGAATTTTTTTTGCTTTTCGAAATAGCAGATACTTTTTTTTCTTTTTTAGTCCGCTTTATAAAATTGTCGTTATTTTTTTCAGAAGACAGTATGACTTTTTTTAATGCATGCACATCTTTTCCAGAATCAGCCGAATCCATTACTCCAGTTTCGGCAGGATCCGCTCTTTTTTCCGTATTCTGCTCAAATAAACTTCCAATCATTTCCGAAGTTCGTGGCTCAGAATGCTTTTTTTGCGAAAAGAGCGACGCAATAGCAGAATTTTCCGAATTTTTTTCATTCCTGCCTTTATTTTTTTCTTCAAGTGAATTTTTCATAAGCTCACTTATTGTGTGTGCTTCTTCAGTATTGCCTATGCTCAGTTTTTTCTCACTTTGACAAACCTTATCCTGTACGCAAGAGTCTTCCAAACCTTTTTTAGAAATATTATTTAAGCCGCATGATCTTTGCGTTGATTCGTAAAAATGCGCGGCTACCTGAGCATCGGCTGTTTCATTTTCAGAAGAAAAAAACTCTTCGTCACTCTTATTTTCTTTAAAATAACCATCATTAAATTTTAAAATATCTTTATTGAAAAAATACGGTTTAACAGCGTTGTTTTCATTTTGTACCGGCGGCAGTCCGCTATTATCCATTATTGTCTTTTTTTCATTGGCGGCATTTATTTTACCTTTTCGTCGTCTGTCAAATGGCAGCATAATATATCTCTCGCTTTACCTTGAATGTTTATTTTTATTTTTTCTGTCTTGACTGACTGTATACTTTTTCTTTTTTTCCTTACTTTTAAAACTTATCTTTGACTCTTTTCCTGTCATAAGTCTTTCGATATTTTTTCTGTGCAGCACAATAATAAACAAAGCGATAACAAACGCAAATATTACCGCTACCGGATTGTTTATACCGGTTTTTGAATAAAAAATATTTCCCGTAATATATACAAGCAAAGGGTACAGCATTGCACAGATCACAGAGCCGAGAGATATATATCTCCATATGGCAACAACAATCACGAAAACCGCAATAAGTATAAGAAAAATACGCGGATCAAGCATTAAAATCGTTGTAGCTGCTGCGACAACTCCTTTTCCGCCTTTAAATCCATAATAGCACGGATAGACGTGTCCAAGCATCGCAAAGAATCCGGCAACATAATTTCCGCCATGAACAGAGCCTACAAGAGCCATTCCTATCACTATTGACAGCGCTGTCTTTAATGCGTCTCCCGCAAAAGTCAGTGCCGCTGCCCCTTTTCCGTAAGTGCGCAGCATATTTGTCATTCCGGCATTTCCGCTCCCGTACTTCCTTATATCATCATTGTATTTTGCTTTGGAAATTATGACCGCAAAGTTTAGGCTCCCTAGAGCATATGAAGCTAAAGCCGTGATAATATAGCATAAAATAAGCATTACTGTTTCGGTGTTAAAATAACTCGCCACTATTCCGTTTACAAAAAGATTGGCGGCGGCTGTAAAAAATTCCTGCATAAGTTATGCCCCTTTCTGTTTATATTGCAGCACTATTCGGCGTCATTCTTTTCCCTTATTACAAGTTTTATAGGTGTACCCTCAAATCCGAATACTTCACGCAGCTTATTTTCAATATATCTCTGATATGAAAAGTGAAAAAGTTCCGCATTGTTTACAAATATAACAAAAGTCGGCGCTTTTATTCCCGTCTGCGTCATGTAATATATCTTAAGCCTTTTTCCTTTATCCGTAGGCGGTTGGACACGGGTTATGGCATCGTTCAGCACATCGTTTAAAAGTCCTGTCGATATCCTCATCTGCGACTGATCGTTTACATAATTTATAAGCTCGAACAACCTGTCAACACGCTGTCCTGTTTTTGCTGAAATAAACAGTACCGGCGCATAGGTCATATATGACAAAGCAGTATATACGTCTTTTCGCATATTGTCAAGAGTTTTTCCGTCTTTTTCTACAAGATCCCATTTGTTTATGACGATAACTGAAGGTTTCCCGTTCTCATGCGCTATTCCGGCAACACGTTCGTCCTGAGCCGTAACTCCCTGCGTAGCATCTATCATTATCACACACACATCTGAACGCTCTACTGCAAGTTGGGCGCGAAAAACGCTGTAACGCTCTATATTATTTTCAATCTTTCCGCTCTTTCTTATACCGGCTGTGTCTATAAAAATATATTTGCCGTGCTCATTCTCTATCTTTGAGTCGATAGCATCACGGGTTGTTCCAGCAACATCTGAAACTATCATTCTATCTTCGCCAAGAATCCTGTTTACAAGTGAACTTTTTCCTGCATTTGGCTTCCCGATAACAGCTACCTTGATCCCATCTTCTTCGCCCTCTTCTTCGGTTTTCTCTGGCAGGTATTCGCATACCTTTTCAAGCACATCGCCGCTGCCGGTTCCATGCACCGATGAAAGCGCTATAGGATCACCTATGCCAAGCTCGTAAAACTCATATATTTCTGCCGGCAGCGAACCTATTCTATCCATCTTATTTACGGCAAGCACTACCGGCTTCCCGCTTTTTTTCAGCATAAGCGCAAGTTCCCTGTCATCAGCGGTGACTCCAGCGTTAAAATCGCACATATATATTATTACGTCGGCACTGTCTATAGCTATCTGAGCCTGCATTTTTATATGCGACATAAGCGGGTCATTATTGTCAGGCTCTATTCCGCCGGTGTCTATAATCATTATCTTTCTGCCCGCCCACTCTGTCTCAAAATATATTCTGTCCCTGGTAACTCCAGGCGTATCTTCAACAATAGAGATCCTTTTTCCGATTAATTTATTAAAAAAAGTACTTTTGCCGACATTTGGTCTTCCGACAATAGCAACTATCGGTTTTGACATTTTATCACCTGACTTTCATATTATTAGCTTCAGCGGCATCCGAGAATGCTGCAAACAAAATCTTTTCCGTCAGAAGATATCGTCCGAATCTCTACTCCCAACCGGTCAGAAAGTTCACTTACAGTCATGTCATCTAAAAATTTATCCTGCTCGTGGCGAAGCATGACCGAAGGTATATAAAGTGCATCTCCAAGGTCTTTTCCTTCAAGGGCGGCTAACAGATCCCCTCCTGTTAAAAGTCCTGCTACCGTTACTCCGCCGCCGAAAAATATATTTTTCACCTTGTAAACATTACAGTTTAAATTATACCATTTATCTGTGATTTTTTCAACTGATTTTTTAATAAAATCATATGCAGCTTCCCCTGTGGCAACCGATATTCTGCGCTTTTCCGCCATGTCATATCCTGAGCGGTATTTTGCTTTTATTTCATCGTCTATCTCGGTTTCCATTGATCGTATCATTCCGACTCCGTTTTCTATTTGCGGATAACCTTCATAATAATCTTCACCAGGTATCTCTCTGCCTGCATTTATATACCATTCATCCGACGCATAGCAAAGACGGGAGCCATATTTTTTTGTATTTTCAGCTCCTATCTTATTTATTAAATCTATAACCTCCGCACTGTCCTCGACACCGTAAGGCTCTAAATGACATAAACCTTTCCTGTGGGCTGTAAGTCCTGCAGGAACTACAGCTATACTTTGCACATAAGGGTAATAACCTGAAAGGTCTTTCAAGCTTTTCTCAAGCTGTTTTCCGTCATTTATTCCTTTGCACAATACTATCTGACAATTCATCTCTATCTCGCCGTCATAAAACATCTTTATATATTCAAGACTTTTACCCGCGTTCTTATTTTTCATCATTTCTACGCGAAGCTGCGGATCGGTAGTATGTACAGAAATATTAACCGGAGATATTCGCATTTTTATTATCCGTTCCACTTCGGCTTTGTCAAGATTTGTAAGTGTCACATAATTGCCGAAAAAGAACGACATCCTGGAATCATCGTCTTTAAAATATATGCTGTCTCGCATACCTTTGGGATTCTGATCGATAAAGCAAAAAATACATCCGTTCCTACAACTATGCTGCTTATCCATTAAGTATGTCTCAAACTCCAAGCCAAGCTCATCGTATTCGTCTTTTTTTGTTATGCAGATCTCAAATTTTTCTTTGCCACGCATAATACCAAGCTTTAATTTTTTTTCAGTCGTGTAATAACGGTAATCAAGAACATCAGTTATATTGTTGCCGTTTACGGATAATAATACATCCCCTCCGCTTATTCCAGCTTTATATGCATATGAATTCTTTTCCACATCTTTTACTGTTACCATATATTTTTCCCTTTTCACACCAAAATAACAAAAAAGAGAAGGAGCGAGCATTCTTTCCTTCCCATTTTTATTCTTTTTATAGACTGCGATCTGTGAAAACTTCTCTTTTATGCCTTTGCTTCTTCAGGCTTTGTAACTGAATAATCCTTACCAGCATATGTTTTGCAGTTTCTGCAAACTCTGTGAGAAAGATTGTATTCTCCGCACTTTGGACATTTTGTGAAGCCGGGAATGTCAAGCTTCCAAACGCTGCTGCGTCTTTTATCTCTTCTTGCCTTTGACACTTTTCTCTTCGGTACTGCCATCTCTATGACCTCCTTATATATTTACAGATATTAAGCAAAATATTTTATACGGCGCTTATGAGCATGATCACGCCGTATACTCGCATATATTGGTATTATACTATTATTTTTATTGTTTGTCAAGTAATTTTTTTAAAACCGCAAGACGCGGATCAATATTTTTATTATCGCAAACACACTCTTCGGTGTTAAGATTTTTTCCGCAACCCTGGCACAATCCCTTACAGCTTTCAGAGCACAGATGCTTTGAAGGAACATTCATGAAAAAAAGCGAGTCGGCAGCTTCTCCAATATCCAAAACTCCTCCTGGAGCGAGCAGAACATCCTCGCTTTCATCTTCATCATTCTGAAGCTCTGACGCCACGGAGTATTCGGCATACATATCAACCGGCACATCAATATTTTCAAGGCATCTTGCGCACTTGGTAACATATTTTCCCTTTAAGGCGATATTTGCCATGACAAGATTCTGAGACCCGTTTTTTGCGGAAGCTTTCTCATATACCCGGCCTGTAACCTTAAGCGGTGCCGGAAAAACAATATCTTTATCAATGCATTCAGGACAAAAATCAAAACTAAAATCTACAGACTTGACATCTCCACTGATAACGGTGCTGACATCAACAGTTGTTTTTTTATTTTCAGACATTTTTCCGCTCCTTAATTAAATACTTTTTACAAGCACGGCTAAACAGGAAAAGTTCTTACTTATTTTACTGTTTCTACCCATTCCGCTTAAAAAAGTATTATATAATAACGTGTTCATTTTGTCAATATCTGTTTAATTAAGAAAACTGATATTTTTAATTTAAAAATCGTTTTTCGTATTATAAAATCCCGTTTTAAATATCATTTCTTCTTTTTTTCCTATATATAACAAATGAAATACAGAAGATTATAAATACAGCTACCAGAGCAGCACATACAAAATATATTTTCTTTTCAGAATACTGCAAACAAACGGTATTTTCTGTTCCCTCTACATCAAATAAAATGTACTTTCCCTTTTCGGAAATTTTTATCTTTTCCCACTTACCGTCATTTAAACGCCACGCCATAACTTTTCTTTGATTTTCGTTCAACATACGCAATGTTACAGTATCACCGTCTTTTATATTTGAATTCAAAATTGAAATATCGTATACTTCAAATACATCTCTCGATTTTTTCGGCGGCTCCTCTTCACTTTTTGTAACATGCAGTTCAGCCTCGTCAGTAAACTCTCCCTGCGCAAGCGCAAGAGAAAGCTTGCCTGTAGAATTTTTTTCTACACTTCCGAGAATTGTTATGTACGGCTGATATTCGCACAAAACCACAATATTTCCTTTTACTGTTTTATCCGTTATTTTCTGCCATTTGCCGAAATATCCATCTTTATCCGGCACAGAAGGAGGTGTTATCTGCGCGGTGTCGACTCCGTATTCTATCTCACGTGTTTCTATAATTTTTTCTTCCGCCTTAAAAGTAACGGTAAACCTTAAAAAATTTTCAGGAATTCCGTCGGTTTTTTTCAGTTCCTCAAAACTTATAGGCTCGGCTGCACCTTTATAGCTTATGCCATCAACAGCACCCAACCCGTTATCAACATAATAATTTTCCGCAATGCTTTCTATTTTATCCGCGCCGCCGCAAACTGCGCCGGTATTTTCCGATCCGTTAACATCAGAAACAGAATAGCATTCTGTGACTACATCTCCTTTTCCGGCAACCCCGCCTATATATCTTTTTCCTGAAACATTGCTTTTCGAATAGCTTTTTCTAACCGAAGATTCACTTTTCCCGGCAATTCCTCCTACGTAATCAGCTTTTTCGCTTTCTATATTTCCATAATTTTCACACATATAAACCGTACCTATTTCCGCAAGTCCTGCTATACCTCCGGCACAATCCTTCCTGCCCGTAATATTGCCGTTATTTACACATGACTGTATAATTGCTTTAGTAAGATAGGTAAAGTTTAATGCTTTAGGTCTTTCTATATCATCTTCGGGATCTTTTGAATATTCTATCGCCACAGCTCCCGCAATGCCGCCTGTATTGCGGTCTGATTCTACTTTCCCAAAATTTACGCAGTCTGCAGTTTTTCCCTGTTTTGCGTTTTCTATATCTTGGTCGGAGACGTCAAGGAATATATCAGAAATCTGATATTCCTCATTTTCAAATCCTTCAGCTTCGTCTGCCATTAGGTTAATTATTATATTTATCTGATCATTTATTCCGGTGAGATCATAAATTATTTCATCGCCGCTCCCAGAAAAAGCATTTTTAAGTTGATCTATCTCTGCAGATATACCTGAAACAGAATCAAAGAGTGCATCACCCGCTTCCTTAAAATCATCTCCGAACTTTACAAACTCAATATCTTCTTCATCAGACAAATCTCTTATTATTTCATTTATATCCGATGCCGCATTATTGATATTTTTTAACGCATCTGATGCATATTTTACTGCATCAATCATATTGTCACGAAGCAATATAAGCTGTTTTGACATATCGTCTGTATAGTTTTCCAATTCCTCAGACGCATTGCCAAGACCGGTTCCCAATGCTTCAAGCCCTTGTGTCACACTATAAATTGCGTCATTAAAGTATTCGGCCGCATCGGAAATATTTTCGGCAGCATTCTTATATTCAGAAAAATCTATTTCGGCATTAAGAATCAAAGTATCTATACTCGACGAAATATTCTGCAAAGACAAAACCGCTGTATTTATACTCTCTTTTATTGCTGCAATACTTTCCGCTGCTTTTTCTGCATTTATTCTTATGCTTTCAAAGTCGTCAGGCCTCTCCCTAATCAGGTTTTCTATTGTTTCCAATGAGGATTTTATCGTATTTTTCGCCTTTATTATATCTTTTATACTCTCTGATATTTTCGATATTGCTTCTTTGGCTTGATTTGGATTGCTGAAAGTTACGGCATCATCCAGGTCTCCTAACGCCCTTCCTATCTTTGAAACGGCTTTTTTTATACTCTTTCCGGAATCTGATATATCCGACAAAGCGGCGACTATTTTATCGACGCTGTCTCCTAATTCCGGCGCATATATTTTTATATTTTCAAAAGCCGCCGAGATATCTGAAAGTGCGTCTGTCAAACTTTCGTTTCCCATTTCTAAATTTTCAAAAGCCGGCTCCAGTTTTTCAAGAGTATTTGCAATTAATGCAGTATACGCATTTATTTTTCCAAGATTATCATCGGCAAATTCAACTCCGCTGTCAAGCATATATTCAGTGTTGTTTCTCGCCGTCTGCGTATATTGGGATATATTATTTAAGTGATTTTCAGCACTTTTGCCAAGATTATCGGTGTCAGAAAGAAGCCTTGATATCATACCGCTAAGCTTATTTAATTCTTCCTTTATTTTTTCAAGCCCGCTTTCAGAAACATGAAGTGTTATATAAGGCTCTGCCTGGCCGACTATGCCTCCTACATCCTTTCTTCCCTGAATATACCCTTGATTGACACACCCTAAAATATATCCTGATTGTCTTCCTGCTATGCCTCCCACATTATATCCCACATGAGGATATCCCACCGGCGCCTTATTTGTGCTTCCCTGTATAATTCCCGAACTATACCCTGCAATTCCTCCTGTATCACTGTCACCTAAAACGCTTTCCTCTTCGTTTTCTTCTATTGTGTTTTTATATTCCTCTATTATTGCACCGGTATCAGTTTCTATATCCGTTATGTGCCTCCCGTCTTCTTCATAAAAAGTATTTATTTCAGCATTATTTGTGCAGTCAAGTATCATTCCCGAATTTTTTCCCGCTATTCCGCCTGTCGAATTTTCTCCTGAAATACTACCATATGATAAACAGGATATTATCTTTCCTGCATCAGTGTTGCTGCCCGCAATGCCGCCTATAACATTTTCACCTTCGATTATACCGTTAAATGAACACAATTCTATAATGCCTGAATTTTCTCCGGCAACTCCTCCGACAAAGCATTTTGATCCTACTGGAATAATGTTTGCTTTCACGTTAAGCCCCGTAACTTTTCCGCTCTTCTGTATATAACGGAAAACTCCCAAATACGATCCGCTGCTCTTTATCTCTATTCCGGAGACAGTATATCCGTTTCCGTTAAATGTTCCGCCGAAAGTAGGCACAGGTAAAAAATCAGAGCCGCTGAAATCTATATCACATGTCAAATTTACCGTTTTGCCTTCAGACCATGTGTCAAGAGTGCAATTTCTTGAAAATTGCGCAAAATCCTCTTTACTTGATATTTCAATAATATTATCCTCCGCAGATATGACAGGAAGTGACACTGAGATAATATGTATCAGCACTGAAAATAAAAGAACATATGCAAACTTTTTATTTTTCATCTGTTCCGCCTCCGGTTTTAATACGTTCTTTAATATCTTCTCTTATATATTTAAGGTCAAATGATGTTTTTTCTATTATATAGTCGCCCAATATTAAAAGCTGAGGGAGTATTGCCATTACAAGCAAGATAGATATAACTGTACCTCTTCCAAGCACTATACCTATTGACGATATGGCAGGATCCGAGGACAACAAACCTATAACATAACCCGCCGATGCAAGTATCGTACCAGATGTAAATATAGTGGGAAACGCCAAATTAAGAGCTTTTTTTATCGCATCAAATTTATTCATTTCGCGCCTGAATTCCGTATATCTGCTCGTTATTACTATCGCATAATCTATATTAGCTCCCATTTGTATAGCACTTACTACCAAATACCCCATAAAGAATACGGGCTGATTCTGAATTGTCGGGAAAGAAAAATTTATCCATATACTGCCTTGTATTACAAGTATAAGTATTATCGGTATTCCCGCAGACTGGAAAGTAAAAAACAAGACTATAAGTACAAACAATACTGACAGAATAGTTATTATCAAATTATCTTTTACAAAAGCTGTAGACAAATCATAATCGCTTGTCGTATTTCCCACAAGCAAAACATCGTCTCCGTAATATTTCTTTGCAGTATCTCTAACTGTCTTTAAAAACTCAAATGACTCCTCACTTTCTTCAGGAATGTTAAGATTCATTACAATACGCGTAGTATTTTCGCTGCTAAGCTGACTTTTTCCTTCATCCAGCATAGTATGCAGTTCATCAAGAGATTTCTGTGTCTCATCGTTTAAGGGCACATAGCCGTTTTCTGTCATATCATAAACAAAATCGAACATATCCAAAAGAGCTATCTTATATGTATCAATTTCGCTTATTATCCTGCCATAGCTCCCCTCTTCAACTGCGTAAGCAGAATATATAAGCCGTACCATTTCTATATCCATATCGGTAAGCTCAGCAAATTCACGAGGAGTTAATTTATCTCCGATCGCATATCCGTCAATTGCCTCGACAGAAGCAAGACCGGTAACCGTATCTACCTGAGGATACCTTTCAAGTTCTTCTTTTAAAGCCTGTTCTTTATCATATTCACCTGACGGCACCAAAACTGCCAACATGTTATTCTGACCAAAGGTGTCAGTTATCATCTCCTGCGCAATCTGAGATTCGTTTCTTGTTATTGTAGTAAGGTTAGTATAGCTGTACGCGTACGGGCAGTTGCTTGAAATAAAAAACGCTGCGGTTATTACCAATGCAAATATTGGCGGCGTTATATATCTTATCTTTATAATTGCATTGCTCCATGCCGTAATATTTGGTATAAAATTTCTGTGCCTTGTCCTATCTATAACTTTTGAAAAAGTCATCAGAAGTCCCGGCATAAGCGTAAATACACATATTATGCTGATTGCTATAGCCTTGATAAGCACAATGCTCATATCAAAACCCACCTTAAACTGCATAAAGCTCATAGCAGCCAATCCGGAAACAGTAGTTAAACAGCTGCCTGAAATCTCCGGAATCGATTTATACAAAGCCTTTATTACCGCTTCCCTTGGTTCTCTTTTTTCCCTCTCCTCCGTGTACCGATGACATAAAATTATAGCATAATCGATCGCAAGCGCAAGCTGCAAAACAACTGCTATTGAATTTGAAATAAAGGAAATCTCTCCAAATATATAATTTGTTCCTTTATTTAAAATTGCAGCAGCACCGAAAGTTATAACCAATACCGGAATCTCCATGTATGTGCGAGATGATATCAGCAGTACCGTTAAAATTATTATACATGCTATGACAAGCACATTATTTATTTCCTTTGCTGTCGTTTCTGCCTTTGAGTTCCCAAGCTCTGCTGAAACATAAACGTCATAATATTTCGTTTTATCTTCTATTTCCTCAAGAGCTTTCAAGCATATTTCATCGTCGTTTTTTCCATCAAAGGTTACAGAAAACAGTGCTGACGCATTTTTATAATGACTTTCCGTATTATCAAAAGCTATATCTTTTACTCCTTCTATCTCCTCCAGTTCCTCACACAGATTTTTTGCATCAGAATATGATATATTATCTATCATGACCTCAGCAGAAGCATAAGTTATAAACTCATCTTCCATAAGAGTTATTCCACGTTTTGTCTCTGTTTCTTCCGAAAGGTAATCGGTTATATTATTGTTTACTGATACCCAGTTCATAGAAAACATACTGAATATTATCGATAATATATATACAAAATAAAATGCTTTGCGCTTATCTACTATAAATGCCGCCACTTTTTCCAAGGGCGATATTTTACTGCGGTTATGCTCACTCATAAGAACACTCCCTTCAATTCAACATATAAACAGTTTTTTACAATCATTTGTTTTGCCGTCTTATTCTTGAATAAAGATCCAAATATCTTTTTAAATGATCGTTTAAGTTTATCTTTGAATGAAACGCAAACATAAACATGTATTTTTCCTTACGCTCTTCCGCATACTTCCTTATTGCTGTTTTTAATTCCTCATATCTCACAAGTATATCGTTTTCTTCAGCAAATTTCTTTATCTTTGTCGCAATATGCATCGAACAGCAAAAATCAACCGCAAATATTCCTGAAATAAACCCTAAGGGAAAAAGATTCTTTTCTTCCTTTATCAACTCTCCTGTTATCCTATATATAACCGGATGCACAGCCGCTGTATACAGCAATGCTAAAACAAGCCAGTAAAATGAAAATTCAGCACATATAATTCCTTTATAATTAAACGGCTTGCTGCTGTAATCCCATAACTCTAATTTCATACCCTTTATAAAAATCAATCCAGCTGCCAGCTCTAAGATTGTCATACATAATGCCATAAGCACACATACTATCAATTTTGTTATAAGCGCATTTACTATCATTATTGTATTTTCAAGCTCTGAAAGCAGAAATAAAATACAAAAGCCAAATCCATATAAAGGAAGGTAAGGTCCCATCATAAAACCGGGATTTATCCATTTTCGGGATTTATTATCATGGCAAAATCTTCTGTATACAGTTTCAAGAATCCATCCTGAAATACTTCCGATAAAAAAAATATACAACAGCCTTTCTGCCATATTTTATTCCCCCAAACGCAAATACTTGACAAATGTTTATTAAACGATTACAATATTATTATATCAATGATTGTAAATAAATACAATAATCAAACATTATATATCGTGTTTAATAATCGATATTTTATGGGAAAATGTTGATTAAAAGGAGCTATAATGTCACAAAATGAAGACAGAAGAATAAGAAAAACCAAAAAGGCAATGACTGATGCCCTTGCAAGGCTTCTTTTGGAAAAACCGCTTAATAATATAAGTGTCCGTGAAATTGCAGAAATTGCTGATATTAACAGAGGAACTTTTTATTTACATTACCGTGACGTTTACGACATGGTTGAACAGCTTCAAAATGAAATATTCGAAAAATTCAATAAAATAGTTGATGACCACGAACCAAAAAATAATTCTAACGAACTTTTTCCGATGCTTGTTGAGGTTTTTAATTTATTATCAGAAAATTCTGATCTGGCAAAAGTGCTCATAGGGAAAAACGGTGACGCTACATTCGTTGACAAACTTAAAAATGCCTTGAAAGAAAAATGCTTTTATAATTTCAGTAAAATATTCGGAATTAAAAGCAGTGATAAATTTAATTATTTTTATAGTTATACAGTTTCCGGATGCATTGGCATATGTAGTGCATGGCTTAACAATGGAATGAAAGATAGTCCTGTTGAAATGGCATCTTTCGTGGAAAAGTTGATATTAACGGGCTCTTCAGTTTTTGCCTAAAATATATGTTTTTCTTTAAATTATTTATTTTTAAATACAACTGCATAATTAAAATCAGAAAAACAGATTGTAATATTTATCTTATACTTATTAAATCAGAACTATTAAATAAAAAACTGTATTTGAATCTTTTTTGTTTGGGCTAAACAAGCCGAAAAATATAGAATTGTTCAAGCCAGCAAATAACAATATGATCAGTAGTGTTACAACTACCCAAATATGATGAAATATTAGGCTATGTAAAAAGTTTCGTCACAGGATTTAAGAGATCCAATAATGAAGGCGTTAAAATAATAATTAAAATAAAAAATATATTAAAATCCGAATTATCTGATTCAGAACTGTCCAAACTTGGTAATCTTGCATTTGATTTTATAAGTTGGTGAACTCAAAATTTAAATATAAAAAGAGCTGTCAGACTTTAAAAAAATCTGAAAGCTCTTTACTTTTTTGTATTCAAATAATGTTGCGGTTTTGCTGATATAATGAGCATTCAAACAGATAAAAGCCTTTATTTACGGGATTTTTAATGCCGCTTCGCATTCTATACGCTTATAGAGCTTTAAAATTTTATTTTTGTTATTAATAATATACCATAAAATTCCCAGCTGCAATCGACTTCTATAACAGCGTATTAACCGCCTTTTATGTACAGCCGCATGACAAGGGCAGTTTTTTCTTTTGGCTTTTTTCCTAAGTAAAAATAGTCATTGCCGAACGCACATTTGTGATAACTAATTTCCACAAAACTTCATAACTCATAATTCAAAATTACCACGTAAATCATGCTATAACAAACAATTAAAGTCAAATAGTATTGTATCAAAATTGATAAAAACATCAGATTTGATATTTACATAAACAGTTAAGTTTCGTAAAATGAATTTGAGGTGAACTACAATGAAAAAAATATCAGAAATTCCGTCTCCTGCTTTAGCAGGAGTCATAAGAGAAAAGAGCACCAATAAAGCAATAGCAGAAATCAAAAACTGTATGTACGACAGAGCAGATATGATAGATCTGCATATGTCCTGCCTCGAAAACAGCGACGAGGCAACACTTTCAAGGATTATATCATCCTCCAAATTGCCTGTATTGGCACTAAACTATAATGCGGCATGCGATTGGCGCTATCTCGGTCTTTCGGAAGAGGAACGAGCCGAGAGCTTTATTCGTGCGGTCGATTCAGGTGCCGCCGGTATTGATATGCAGGGCTACACCTTTCATGCTCCATCAAAGGACAAATTCTGCGGTAAGGATAAGTATTCCTTCACGAAAGGCAACCCGAAAGAGGTTGTCACCGACGAGTCCGTAATTTCAAAGCAATGTGAGTTTATTGAAAGAATACACTCAAAGGGTGCCGAGGTTTTGCTTTCCTGTCATCCCGGCATTGCCATGAATTGCGAGGCAGTTGTAGAATTAGCACTGTTTTTGGAAAAACGCAAGCCCGATATAATAAAAATCGTAACCATTGCTCAAAATAATGAAGATTTAATTGAAAGCTTCAAGGCCATGCTGACCCTTAAAAAAGAGCTGAAAACGCCTGTCTCTTATCATGCAAGCGGCAAAGCAGGCTCGCTGTCTCGTATAATTAATCCCATTTTAGGCGGGCATATCGTATTTTGCGTTGACCAATTTAATGAAAGCAGTACGATGGAACAGCTTGACTTAAAAACCGTAAGAAACACAATAGACGGTTTAAATTTAATTAAGTAACCGTTGCAACAAGTAAAATGAGGTGAACTACATGAAAAAATTTGCAGGTCGCACCGCCTTTGTTACAGGCGCAGGAAAAAACATAGGTAAAGAAATTGCCCTTGCCTTTGCAAACAACGGTGCAAATGTAATCGTATGCGATTATAATGCCGACAATGCTACTGCCGCCGCAAGGGAAATTGAGACGTTAGGTGTGGGTGCTTTGGTTGCTGCTTGTGATGTTAGGGATAGAAAAGCAATTTTTAGTTTTGCAAAAGAAGCTGTAAAGCAATTCGGTAAAATAGATTTTCTTGTAAACAACGCATGTGGCAGTGCTGGACTTTTGAACAAATTATCACGTTTTATCGATGCTGAGCCAGAAACTCTGGATTTCGTATTGGATACCAACATAAAAGGTTCTTTCAACTGCGCACAGGCCGTATTGCCGTCTATGATTGAAAACAAATACGGAAAAATCATAAACATATCTTCAATAGCAGCAATTTGCGGTTTATATGACCGTGTTGATTATGCGGCAGCCAAAGCGGCACAAATCGGAATGGCCAAGGCACTCGCTATGGAAGTAGGCGAATATAACATTTGTGTAAATTGCATATCTCCCGGCGCCATTGAGCGCAATGGTGTTGCCATGGAGCATATGACCTATCTTGGCAAAAACGGACATTCGGGTACACCTAAAGAAATTGCAGATACCGTTCTGTTTTTGGCAGAAAACGACTACATAACGGGGCAAAATATTATTGTTGACGGCGGCAGAACCTTAGGTCCCGGAAGCCGGTAAACGTGAGTACAATTATGCAGTTCAGCAGGTGCTTTACGAAACTGTGGAAGGAATCTGCATTTAATGACAAAAACATCTATTTAAAGCGGTAATGTATGGGGCGAAAAAGTTTTTTTGCCGAGTTTTATGTTATAATGGCAAAATTATAAAAATTGCCGAAAACATAACTGACCCGTATGAAGAATTTGATATGACCGATAAATCGGGTAACAAAATATACACTGAAAAACGGTTACAGATGTATTTTGACCGTTACTGACAGTGAAATTCTGTATAGGAGTTAAAAGTATTCATGAAAAACATATTTTTAATAGGCGACTCCATTCGTTTCGGAAGTGAAAAAAGCCGCGGCTATGAAGTCTTTATAAGAGAAAAGTATTCCGACAAATTCAATATATATTCTCCTAACGAAAATTGCCGATTCGCTCAATATACACTAAGAGCATTATGCGATTGGATTAACACGGTTGATGCAAAAGCGATTGATGTTGTATATTGGAACAACGGCTTATGGGATGTATTAAGATTAAACGGTGATGAGCCGCTTACCCCTATTGAGGTTTATATACATATGCTTGAGCGTGTATATAAAAAGTTAAGATTATTCTTCCCAAATGCAAAAATTATTTTTGCTTTAACTACACCGATAATTGAGACAGATGCACCTAAGGATTTCATGCGTTACAATGCGGAAATTGAAGAATATAATGCTGAAGCCTGCAAACTTATGAATAAATTGAATGTCCAAATTAACGATTTATATAGCATAGCCAAGGAATTTGACAACTCTTATTACGCAGATTGGACACACTTTAATGATAAAGGTGCAACAATACTGGCAGACGAAGTTATAAAAACTATAGAAAGAAGTTTTAAAAATGAGTAAAACAGCATTTATTACGGGAGCAGGAGGATACATAGGCTCCGAGACAGCTGTAACGCTTGCAAATACAGGAATCAAGGTTGCAGTCTGCGATATTAACGAAGCCGCTATATCAAACACAGTAAAAAGAATCGAAGAAATCGGGGGCATTGCAAAGGGCTATGTATTTGATGTTACCGACTCTAAAAGCGTTGATGAAACGGTCCGTCAAATCGTAACCGATTTCGGCAGTCTTGATATCATGGTACATATTGCAGGCGGCAGTGCCAGAATTGCAGGCGGGCAGTATGTTCCTCTTGTGGAACAGAAGGACAGCGTTATTGACACAGTGTTAAAGGTAAACTTATACGGTGCGTTTTGGGCAAGCCGTGCCGCCGCAAGAGTTATGATAAAACAGGGAAGCGGAGGTAAAATTATAAACTTTTCCTCGGCTGTGGGCTTGAACGGTCTTAAAACCTGCACCGACTATGCCGCATCAAAGGGCGGAGTAATGTCGTTTACAAAAGCTCTTGCCAAGGAGCTTGGCCCTTATAAAATCAATGTGAACTCGGTAGCGCCCGGTGTTGTTATGCGTCCAGAGGAGAACGGCGGTATTGACCGGGCACTTAAAACCAACCTTCTTAATGAAAAATGCGAAGCCTCGGATATTGCAAATTTAGTTGAATTTTTAGTGTCCGATAAAGCAAAGTTCATCACGGGACAAACCTACGTTATTGACGGAGGCAGAACATTGTCAATGAAAGGAACTGACTGATATGAAAGCAGTATTGGTAGAAAATAATACCCTTGTTGTAAGGAATATTGACAAACCGACACCCAAAGATAATGAGGTGTTAATAAAAATTAAAGCCGCAGGCTTAAACCGTGCCGATTTATTGCAAAGAAAGGGCACTTACCCCTCCCCTAATGGCTGGCCGGAATGGCCGGGACTTGAGGTCTCGGGCGTTATTGAGGAGTTGGGTGAAAATGTAAACGATTTAAAAATCGGTGATGCAGTTTGTGCCTTGGTAGGCGGCGGCGGATATGCTGAATATATCTGTGTGCCTTACGGTCTTGTAATGCCAAAACCCGGAAGACTAACTTTTAACGAAGCAGCGGCATTGCCCGAAGCTTATGCGACCTCTTATCTCAACCTTTTTTGGGAGGGACATTTAAAACCAGGTCAAACAGCTTTTATTCCGGCAGGTGCATCGGGTCTTGCCTCTGTAGCAATACCCATGGCAAAAGCATTTGGTGCAAGGGTTATAACCTCTGTATTATCGGACGAAATTGCCGAAAAAATTAGACCCTTGGGGGCCGACATAATAATTAATTCAAACAAACAAAATGTAGCCGAAGTTTTAAAACAAGAAGAAGAAAACGGACATCCTGTTAATATGACAATGGACTGTCTTTGTGGTGACACTTTAGGTCAAAGCCTCCCATTTATGGCAGAGGGCGGCTATTGGGTTGTTATCTCAACCTTGGCAGGGGTCGAAACCAATATACCGTTGCGTCCTCTCCTTACAAAAGGCCTTCACTTAGTCGGCAGTATGCTGAGAAAACGCTCTAACGAAGAAAAATCCGCCCTTTTACGCGAGCTTGTAGAAACAGTATGGGGAAAAATCGAATTGTGTGAAATGAAACCTTCGATATATAAGGTTCTGCCGCTTGAAAAAGCCAATGAGGCTCAGGATATTTTAGAGCGTGGTGAGAATATCGGAAAGGTAGTTTTAAGCATTGGTGAATAAATACAAGGGGATTTCGGCAACATTGGTCGTTATGCTGCTGTGGGGATTGCTGTTCCCTCTTATAAAGTTAGGCATGTCCGAACTCGGCATTTCCTCCATGGGCGAAATACTGACCTTTGCAGGCATCCGTTTTACAATATGCGGTTTAATTATCACAGTATTTGTATTTTTTAAAGACAAATGCTTATTCACAAATGTGAAGAACAGCATAATCCCTATTTTATTGTCAGGTTTGTTTGCAATCATACTTCACTATGGCTTTACTTATATAGGGCTCAGTATGACCGACGGTTCTAAAACCGCAATAATTAAACAGTTCGGGGCAGTGTTTTATATCTGCTTTACAGGGTTGTTTTTCCCCGAAGATAAACTTACCTCAAAGAAAATTGCAGGACTTGTTTTAGGAATAGGGGGAATACTTGCAATAAATCTAAACAGTGACGGAATAGCATTTCATTTAGGCGATTTACTTATTATTGCCGCCTCATTTTGCACGGTATTTTCCAATGTAATAAGCAAAAAGGCTCTTAAAACGGTTGACCCGATTGTTTTGACAGGAATTTCTGAGATTTTCGGTGGAATCATGCTGACCTCTTTCGGCTTAATACTTGGTGCCGATATAAAAGCCGTTATTCCTAAAACTGTTGATGGCGCATTGGTATTCACCGCAATAATAACAGCCTCAATTATAAGCTACTGCTTGTGGTTTACGGTCGTAAAAAAAGAAAATCTTTCAAAACTGTTTATCATAAAGTTTTCAGAGCCTCTATTTGCGGCAATTTTTGGCTTTTTACTGCTTGGCGAAAATATTTTCAGACTTCAATATCTGTTTGCATTTATTTTAATTTCACTCGGCATCGCAATAGCAAATAAAGTCTAAGTTTTTTACTTTATATCCGCTTGATTATTTAATGTATTCTTATTATCATGACTTAAAAAGCTTCAGTTATCTTTTTGTTATCGGAACTGATAAAAAGAATAGTGAAATTTATAATAAAAAGAATTTGTTTTTGTATTTATGGTTTATTCTTTCATACTTCGCCTATATGCGTCAGCTCTGCGATCACTCCCGTTTACAGCGTATCTGTCAAATATTATATTGATGTCCTAAATATATTCAGAATATTTTTCATCCCCGTTACGCAAAGCGTAACGGGGATGAAAACAAAATACGCTAATATATCATTGTAGATCGTAGGCTTTAATGTTATCCTGCATGAACGCCTTTATAGAAACTGCGGCACTTTCCGTCGCAATGCCGTTTAAATATCCGTGAAAATCCGGGATGTATCTTCATGGCAACTCAGCAAGCGTTTAATTACATTCAGCAAATCCATTACGATATTGTCAAAAATGGTGGCAGAGAGGATTAATTCTTTCTGCCACCATTATGCTTAGGCTGTATAATTATTCCCACTCGCTCCTGAAAACCACTACTTAAACAATTTTATATTGGTGATTTAGCACGAGTTATTTTAGTTATCTGAAATATCCATAAAATATGGACTCTCCATATTTCTGTTGTCATTTTGTTGTCATATACAAGAGTACTATAGAATATTTTTCTTAAAAATCAAGATTTCTTAATAGTGTCTACAAAGGTCAACACATCCGTTCTTTCAGCACCCAATGCTTTTTCCGTAATATCTATTGCTGGTTGGAAAATGCTTAAATTCCCTTCGAAATGATTGAACTCATTTATCAAAGTCTTTTTTGAGGTGAGTCGAACTCTTTTCCTAATGCTATCGACATCGTCTGCCGGAAATGCCTGACTAATAATTGAGCCCAATTGATCATAACGAGTTGTGTCAATAGAATATTTTTCTACTAAAGTTTTTTCCACCAATAATCGTAAAAATAAATATACAAAAGAATGCTTTAGCGTTTTATCTAAAAGTGGATATTTAACAGGATTGACTATAGAAATACCATCTACCGTTCTGCTAAGAATGTTGGAAACATCTACTACTAATGAACTTGGTAAATTGCATCTTCCATCATTT
>CALWBE010000026.1 GCA_944375955.1 uncultured Clostridia bacterium
CCGCTGGAATCTCCTAAACAATGAAGACCTTTTATGCTTGTGTTGAGATCTTGGTCCATGCGGACACGGTTGCTGTAAAATTTCAGTTCGGGTGAGTAGAGCAGAGTCTCTGTTGAAGCGAATCCAGGAACTACCTCATCAACAGCCTGAATAAAATTGATTATGTTTGTCATGGCACGGTAAGGCATTGCAGCCGTAATATCTCCCGCTACTGCGTCTGCGAGAGTCGGGCGCAGATTCGATTGCGCAAGCTCTTTCGGCCATGTGCGCTTGCCGTCGAGAATATCTCCGTAGCGCTGACAAAGTATATGCCCGTTTGCCAACATATTTGTCAGCTCTCCGACCTTCTGCGCATATGCTATCGGCTGATTGAACGGAGTGCTGAAATTATGTGAACAAAGAATGGCAAGATTTGTGTTCTGCGATTTTAATTCTTTATATGAATGACCGTTTACAACTGCAAGATCGTTGTCATAATTTTCCTGGCTTACAAATCCGCCCGGATTTTGACAGAAGGTACGCACCTTGTTTTTAAAAGGCCTGGGATAACCTATAAGCTTGGACTCGTAAAGAACTTCATTTACCTGTTCCATAACTTCGTTGCGGACTTCAACTCGTACCCCTATATCTACTGTGCCAGGATCATGTGCTATATTGTGTTCGGCGCACAAATGCTCAAGCCAGTCGGCTCCTCGGCGTCCGGTTGCAACGATAGTATGATCTGCCTCGACAACATAGTCGACCTTTCCGTCTGTTATATTGGCTCCGAGACATACTGAACCTTTAAGTATAAGATTTGTACACTCAAAGCCGAACATTATCTCTACTCCGTTATTAAGCAGATACTGTTCTATCGAATAATATATCTCCTGCGCTTTTTCAGTGCCTAAATGACGTATAGGACAGTCAACCAGCTTAAGCCCTGCTTTTATGGCTCTTTTTCTTATATCTTTTACCGCTTCGGGATTGCTTACTCCTTCAACATGCGTATCGGCACCGAATTCAAGATATATTCCGTCGACATATTCTATCATTTCCTGAACCAAAGTTTCGCCTAAAAGGTTGGGAAGATCGCCTCCTACGTCCGAGCTTAATGAAAGCTTGCCGTCGGAAAACGCTCCGGCTCCAGAAAAACCTGTGGTTATATGGCAGTAAGGCTTACAGTTTGCACAAGTCTTTAATTTGCTTTTCGGACAGCTGCGGTTTTCTATTGCCTTGCCTTTTTCAACTATAAGTATCTTTTCTTTTCTGCCGCGGCGCAGCATCTCAAGCGCAGTAAAAATGCCGGCGGGACCGGCTCCTACAATAAGTATATCTTTTTTCATCTTATATATCATTCCTCTCATGGTTGCTTTACTTATATATTTAATTTTTTTTAATTACTAATTTTATAAAGTGTTTATGTTTACTTTAACTTTACGCGGTCATTATAACATGCAAAAGTTTTTACTTTGTTAAGAAAATGATAATTTTCGTGCCTTTACGGGTAAAAAGTGAATTTTTATATTGACAAACACCGGATTTTGTCATATAATCTATTCAAATCTGTAAGATTTGTCAGAATCGAATATATCAGGGGTGCTTTAAGCGGTATTTTTTATATTGTATATCGCGGCGGCTGAGACGGGAAATATCCCGAACCCTTTTAACCTGTTCGGATAATACCGGCGTAGGAAGATATTTCATAAATCATTTTATGTTAATTCACCGCACCGATTTATTCAGTGCGGTTTTTGTTTTTCCGTAAAACCGCATTATTTCTGATATTATGTTGCAGAAATTTAAAATGCTGAAAGGAAAAATAAAAAATGAAAACAAACACAAAAACACAGATCAGAACTTTGGTCGAATGCGCTATTTTAGTCGCGCTTTCTTTCGTCCTTAGTTTTGTAAAGTTCTGGGAAATGCCTTTCGGGGGCTCAGTAACGCTTTTAAGTATGCTTCCGATATGTGTCGCCGCACTTCGCCACGGTCCTAAATGGGGATTTGGAACTGCTTTTGTATACTCCATAACTCAGGCGCTTGTTTCGGGAGCGGCTGCATGGGGCCTTACTCCTACAGTTCTTATAGTATGCTATCTGCTCGACTATATACTTGCGTTTACGGTTCTTGGATTTTCCGGATTCTTTAAAGGCAAAAGCCCTCTTGTACAGTCACTGGCTGTTGCCGGAGTATGTGTGCTTAGGTTTATTTGCCACTATCTTTCCGGAGTTACAATATGGAGAAGCTCCGGTCTTGAATACAACATTGCTAATCCTTATCTCTATTCGCTTCTTTATAATGGAGGATATATGCTTCCGGAAACAATTTTTACAGCGGTTGGTTCATTTTTTGTTATCAGCGCTCTTAAATCCCGCAAGTCTTTGTAATAACTCGGAATTGTCTGGAAGAGGGCATTCTATTTTCATAGGCAACCGGGTCACCGGATGAATAAATTCCAATGAAGAACAGTGCAGACAAAAAGTTTTCCCTTCGGTTTCTGTTCCGTACAGATAATCATAACTGAGAGGACAGCCTATATATGCCATGTGCACTCTTATTTGATGTGTCCTTCCGGTAATGGGATGAACTTGTACTATACAGCTGCCGTCATTAAAAGTGCACAGTACTTTATATTCTGTTTCTGCAGATTTGCCGTTTTTACAAACACATCTTTTTATTATACTCTCGCCGCATCTCTTTATGGGTGCGGCGATTTTTCCTTCTTTTTCGGCAGGAGTTTTGGAAAGCAAAGCAATATATGTCTTTTTTATCTCGCCTTTTTTTATCTGTTCAGATAAAATTGCTCCCGCAAGCCTGTTTTTTGCTATTATAACAGCTCCTGTTGTATCGCGGTCGAGCCTTGTTACCGGACGGTAAACAAATGGATCAGAACGATAATAAAACATAACCGCATTTCCTAAAGTGTTTTCATAATTATTAATGCTCGGATGTATCGGCATATCTTTAGGTTTTGAAACCGCAAGAATGTCTTCGTCTTCATAAAGTATATCTATGGGTATAAAGCGGGGAACTACGTTTTCGGAAGGCTGTTGCTCGCTTAGTAAAACCGATAAAATATCACCAGAATTTACTTTTTCAATGACCGCGGCGGTCTTGCCGTTGAGTAAAATTCCGCCGGTTCTTTTTAATTCGGTAAGTAACTTTGATGATACGGAAAGCCGGCTTTTTAAAAGTTCTCCTACAGTCTTCCCTGAACTGCAGTTGTCTACAGTAAAATTTATTTTTCTCATATTTATAGCGATTCCTGTTTTATAATTAAATATTAAAAATAAGGACGTCTCGGTAAACGGACGTCCTGTATTTTTTGCACTGAACAAACAGTATAAGTGAGTTTTTATTTTTGCTCTACTAAATAATTATTTACTGTCGTATCGTTGTTGAATACGATTATCGATGTGTCGTCTCCGCACATATTCGATATGATTTTCGCTGCATTTTCATTTGCATACCATGATGCTCCGAACAACGTACCCATAAGAGCTCCCGCTTTCTGAACGTAAATGTTATCGCGCAGTTCAAGTTTTCTGTCGCCTACTGAATATACATTTATCAGTTTGCCCGCCGATCTGTCAAATATATTGTTTTCGGTTACGAAGTTTTCAGTATTTTCCGTGATTCCGGCACTCTGGAACAAGGTTGCGCCTGTCATTCTCGGAACGCTTCCCCAGCCATAGCCGTTGAGTCTGCAAATATTGTCAGCAATGTATGTGTTATAGAATGTGTGCACTCCGTTTTCATAATCAGGATTATAATATTCAATAGACCAATGGCAGTACTCTATAACGTTGCCGATATATTTTACATTATCCATCGTTGCGCTTCCGTGATCATACGGGCTGTTGTACTGATGCGTTACTCCTGTATCATATATCTGATAAATCCAGTTGTTATACAGATACCATCCGTCGCAGCTTCCGTAAACCTGAAGGGCATTTCCGTAACGAGTTGTATTTACTCCGTGGAATCCGCGAAGAATAGAACCTCCGAGATAATCAAACGTACAGTTTTGTACTGTTACATTTTTAAGTCCGCCTATACCTATTGCGTGAGTTCCGGTAAATCTGAATGTAAAATTATCTATTGTAACATTTCCGGGCGCTGAAACTGATACGCAGCCCCCTTCACTGCCTATTTCAATATTGCTGAATCTGTCACCCGGATTTCCGTTTTCACAATAAAGATAAAGAGAACCTGATGAAAGATCGCTGAAAAATTCAAGGTCGTTTTTAAGATCTGCATATGTTGTTACTCCGTCTACGCCGGCAATTTTGAGTGTGCCGAGCGTCTCGTTGTAATTTCCTAAAATGCCAGTAAAATCAAATGCCATTATACCTACGTTTGAAAGGTACTGTGTGCATTTGTAAATATTCGGATATTCCGTCTGTTCCCACAGCGACGGGTCTGCATAGTTACGTTTTGATGAGTTTATTATCGGCTTTGCACCTTCTCCGTATGCGGAATATGTAACTCCTGCTATACATGAAAGATTTCCGCGCCATTCTCCTCCGCGCTCGAATAAAACGACATCTCCGGCCTTTATATCTTTCATTGCCGCGATTCCCTTTAATCTTTCAAGCGTCTTCCATGCTGTTTCAGGGGTTTTTCCGTCAGCGGAATCATCTCCGTTGTTTGACACGTAGAATATGTTTCCTGTAGTCTGATAGTCACTTTCGGCATTTACTATATTGTCGATCTGCCATTTTGATATCTTATCTATACCGTCTATAAAATCCTTGCTCGATATATCTGAATATTTTTCACGGAGATTTCTTATTTGGTCTCCGACAGTAACTCCTTCTCCTGAAAGCAATTCAAAGTTGCCTTTTGTAATATCTTCAGTTGTGGTCCAAATTGCCAATCCGTTGCTTTCTGAAGGATTGCATGCCGCTATTATTTGAGATTTCGCCCAGTGTCCTTCAATATCTGTAAATGTTACGGCGCCTGTATTGCCTGTAGGAGTTCTTCCGAGAAAACGATTTACTATTGACACTGCCTCAGCTCTTGTAATGTTATTATCCGGACGGAAGGTGCCGTCTTCATATCCGTTTATTACTCCCAAATACGCAAGCTGTCCTATAGAATCAAAATATGGATTTGATGAATCTACATCAGGAAAACTCTCTATGCCGAACTGTTTGCCTTCATATATTAAAGTTAATATATGTCTTGAAAGCTCGGCAAATTCCGCACGGGTGATATATTGATTAGGTTTTATTTCATTATTTATCTCAAGTTTTTCAAGATATCCCAGCTTTTCAAAATATGCTATAACTCCCGAATACCAATCTGTAGAAGCAACATCTGAATATTCGCTTACCGCTATTGACGGAAGAACTGAAATATCGCTGCAAATGATTCTTGCAAGCATTGTTACCGCTTCTGCTCTTGTGATATTGTTCTGAGGAAGAAATGTTCCGTCTTCATATCCGGCAACATATGACGCTTCCTTATTGAGCGTTATTGCCGCTGCAGATTCACATGTTATATTTACAATTCCTTCGGGAAGTGTGTAAATTCCGTTGCTATGGGATATCTCAGATCCGTTCGCATATACCTTGGAAGGAATAAATCCGTTTTCATCTGTTATATTGAAACCGGAAAGAGTTGTGCCGGTAAATACCGGTTTAACAGTAGTCCCGTCGGCTTTTATCAGATAATCGTACATTCCTTCGGTAATTTTGGAATTCTCTGTACTGTCTATTATGATTACTTTCCCATTTACAGTATCTTTTGCGGATATTATTTTTGATACGGTCCCTCCGTATAATGTTAAGCAGACATTTCCGTTTATTACAGAACCGCTGTCTGAACCGATATAAAGGTTGTTAATCTCGCCGCCGGAAACCGTAAGTGAAAGATTTGCATTTGTAATTCCGCTGTCTGAACCGGCAACGGCACGGTCAATAACTCCTCCGCTGACGGTTATATCCGAATTTCCGGTAAATGTATCCTGAGTGTTGTAATTTCCGGAATATACGTAATCATATTCTCCTCCGCCAATCTCAAAGACAGTATCTGCTGTAACTGTCTGATCACCGAAAGAACCGCCTACTATTGATTTATAGTGGCCTGATGTCAATGTTACCTTGCCGAGTTGTTGACCGGACGTATTTGCTCCTACGGCAAAGATAAAAGGAGAAACATATGTAATTATATTATTTCCGCCATCTACAAATTTTTCCGTATAGTAACATTCCATTTCACCTTCGGTTTTGAAAATATGACCGTTTGTATGTATCGGAACGTCAGGATTTGTACGTATGGTGGCATTATTTATATATGTATCACCGTTCCATTCTACTGAAAGCGCATCCTCAAAATCAAGAACGCTTCCGGAAACTTTTGAGTCGGTTCCTTCGAATGTAAGCGGTCCTCTTCCTTCTGCATCAATATAGCTGCCAAGTTTCAGCGTTCCGCTGAATATAAGTTTTCCGCCGTCACTGCCAAGAGCTGACAAAGCTTCGTCAAGCATGCGGTATGCAGTATATACTTCACCGTTATATGTTATTCTTCCAAAATTAGACACAAATACGGTGTTTACTCCGTCGATCACTTGTACCGATGGAGTATCCGCTGATAATACGCTTGCCGGCAAAGCAGCAGCGATCATTATTGCGGATATCAGAACTGCGATAAGTTTTTTCATCGTTGTGTTCCCTCCGTTTTTTACATGTGCTTTTATAAAATAAAAGCTGTACCACAATTATAACATAAAATATGATTTATGTAAATAGATATATTAATTTTACAAACAGTTAAAAATATTGTATATTTTAACAAAAATATTTTTAATATCATGTGGATTAGCATAATATTTTTTCCGCGTCGTCAAATATAATAATCCTCCCGTCCGGCATTTTCAGGCGTTTTTTGATATCAGCCGGAGATTTTATCGTTATTTTAAACGTTTTTCCGTCGGCGGTCCAGTTTATATTTACGTTTACGTTTCCAAACCTTGTCGGAACCGTACCACTGGCATTACTTGCTCCGAAAGAATGGGGCTCGATTATTATTTCATCCTCAAACGAGTATTTTACTCCTAACATTCCGGATGAAAATTCATATAACGGCGCACAGCTCCATGCGTGGCATTCGCTGCGCGGAGAATCCGGATTTTCACACCATGTAGTGCAGTGAAGATCTATCATTTTTTTCCAGCCGTCAAAGTATTCGGGTGCAGTATCACAGGCTCCGCACTGTTCAAGTGCACGGAACAGAAAATAGTTCATTGAATATGAGCTTTTGCTTATTGTTTTATCATTTATTTTTCTTGCCATTTCAGAAGCCGCGTCACCTGAAACTAAACCTGAAAGTATGGCCCAGATTATAGTATGCATACTGTAAGTTCCGTTGCCGTCGTGATACATTCCTTTTTCAGGCGCATACAGCTTTTCATTTATTATTCCGCACAAGCTTTTATATCTTTCGTTATATTCAGATGCAAGCGCGGCTCTTCCGCATTTCTCCGCAATATATGAAGCGCATTTGAGACCGTATAACAGATAAAGGTTATATACTGTAAGCGGCTTTCCGTCCGGTACGGGAGGAATACCCCTTTCCCATCCGGGAACCCAGTCTACAAAATCCCATTCTCTTGAACGTGTCACAAGTCCGTCCGGGTTTTTCGCATATTCAAAATACATAAGTATCTTATCCATTGTTCCGGTAAAACGGCGGACAAATTTGGCGTCAGCAGAATAGTCGAGATAATCTTTTAAAAGAGATATCCAAAATATAGAAAATCCAGGAATTATCTGAATCAGCGTAGAAGGATAATTAGCGCACAAAAGTCCGCACGGCTGCTGTGAAGCTGCAAATTCACAAATGCACTTTCTTACCATTGAAACGTCACTTGTCATTCGCATAAATACCGACGCTTCTATCGCCGAGTCCATTATATATTGCTGCTGCTCATAGTAAGGGCAGTCTACAAATATTTCGCTTGTGCAGCACAGCATAGTATTTATGCTGATCTTATACATTTCATTATACGTTTTATCAGAGCATGAAAATGAGCCGTCGAATTTCACCGGATAATTAAAGCGATAAGCGCTTATATCCTTGACTTTTTCCGTATCTTCGGTTTCTATCCGTATAAATCTGAATGCGCGGAACCAAAAGCTTTCGAATGTGAACTCTTTTTTGCCGGAGGTTACTATATCATATACCCCGCGGATCGTTCCCGTTGTGTCGTCTCGCATCCGTTTCCCGTCTTCAAATTCATAGCATTCGGCATATATGATTTTTGCCCGGCAGCCAGGTGCAAAACGTATCTTTACATTTGCTGTAACATATATACCGGCATCATATTCTATAAAATTTTTCCCGCGTCTGACCTCACTGAAATTTACTTCTTCTCCGGGATAAAGCATCGGTATCGGACGAGGCATAAGCCTAAAATCTATTGAGCCATACGGCGAACTGTACCCTTTGTCAAAATCTATATTGATCCCGGTCTCGAGAGGAAGTTCTTCAATATTTGAATCCCCGTTTACGTCCTCAAAAGGAAACACAAAAGTGTCGTTCCCTATAAGCTTGTGATTGGTTATACGAAAGATTTTCCATGTATTGTCGGTGACAAAAGCGTCGGTATCCGAGCGTCCCTCAAGAACGAGCTGAGGTTTGTCGCATTTTATACCTGTAGTAAATGAATTTTTTTCTGTGATATGAAATACTACGGCTTTTATTTCGTTTTCTCCTGAACGAAAAAGATCGGTTGTTACGGTATCAAAATAAGATATGTCAGCCGAAGACCGGCATGGACCTTCGCATACATATCTGCCGTTTACGAAAAGCTTATATCTCAGCGCGGCAAATATACGCAGCGTTACAGGAGAATCCGAAGAAAGTTTTACAGTTTTTACAAATTCATATACTCCGTCCTCGCTTCTGCCTCGACCGTCAACATGTATATGAGGCATAATATAAGACGCCATAAATGTCACCTCTTTATTCTTTGCTGATATGTTTATAAATTATGAAAACACAGACAGTTTTATATTGAGGAATGTAAAATTGCTCTTAATTAAAACTGACGCAGATTGATTTCCCAGTATAAAACAGGCTTGAATGTGCTTTTTTATCATTATATCTGTATGAAAAACATATGTCAATAGAATCGTTTAAGTGACAGAAGGCGTCTTGCATAAATAAGAAAAACAAAGAAGGTTTTATTGTCAGGTTCTGTTTTTCTTTTTGTAAAATGATATTGAAATTTTTATGGATAAAATACTTACAGAGACTGCAAGCAATAAGGATACCGATATGATAATAAAAGCGGTCAGGTTAGAGGAACCGAAAACAAATTGAGCTAATGAATCTATAAAAAATCTTGAAGTAATTATAATAGCCGCGCAGAATCCCAATAAAATGCTGTACAAAATACGGGCTTTTTCAACTCCCGCTTTCATTACAAAGGGCAGTATTAAGGCAATAAGCATTACGCCTATATACTGACCGCCGATAAAATTTGAAAAATAACTGAAATCGGGTTTAAATCCGGCGGCGTTTTTTACTGCGGCGGCAATAAGTTCCGCTGCCGCGCAAACTACCGATGAAGCTATTATCATTATCCAGCCCAGCACGTATTTTGACAATACAAGCTGTCTTATTGTATATGGCATTGACGACGCGAGAATATCCCATTTTGAACGCTCATCGTATGCGATTGCAGTTACGGGGAGAAGAGCGGAATAAATTATCGCATATATTGAAAATGAATTTCCGGCAAAGGCAAACGCCGTTGTCATTAAAAGCAATATGGGCAGCTGTTTTTTCAACACATAATAATCTTTAAGCAAAAGTCCTTTCATTTTAACTCTTCCCCTTTCGCAAAAAACAAAATAATGTCCTCAAGCGTAGTATGTTCGCACTTGAAATTTTTCGGGATTCCATCTTTTCTTATCAAAGCTTCGGTATAATACTTATTCTCCCTTTTTCCTATAACGCTCTCAGGGTCAACCGCTTCAAAATTTTCAGAAGTAAGCTTTATTATTGCATATTCATCAAGCAGTTTGTCCTTTTCCTCAAAAAATACAATTTTTCCTTTGTGAAGGAATATTATATAATCGCATATTTTTTCAAGATCGCTCACTATATGCGAAGATATAAGCACTGTGTTGTTTTCATCTTCAGTAAAATCGCTGAAAGATTCTAAAAGTTCATCGCGTATAAGCGGGTCAAGTCCGCTTGTGGCTTCGTCAAGAAGCAGCAATTTGGGATAATGTGAAAGTGCCGATGCAATGCCGAGCTTCATCTTCATGCCGCGTGAATATTCCCTGAACAGCTTATTTTCCGGAATCATAAATCTTTTTAGATAATCGTTATATTTTTTTTCATCAAAGTTATCATATGTCGCCTTTAAAATGCTGCCAACCTGCCGCGCCGTTATCATTTCGGGAAAATACGATTCGTCAAGCACCGCTCCTATATCTTTTTTTACACAGTCAAAACTTTTTTCCTTTACATTATGCCCTAATACGGTTATTTCTCCGCTGTCAGCCTGCAGGGCTCCTAATATTATTTTGATAATCGTGCTCTTTCCGGCTCCGTTTTCACCGACAAGTCCTGCTATGCTTCCGCTTGGCAGTGACAGATTTATATTGCCGAGCGTAAAATCTTTATAGCTTTTTGTAACTCCTTTTAATTCAATTGCATTTTTATTGCTCATTATGAATCTTCCTCCATGATTAAGGTCAGCATTTCTGACAACTCATCTATGCCTATATTGATATATGATGCCGCTTCTTTTATTTTCCTCATATGAGTTTCAATGTCGCACAGACATTTCTCTTTTATAATCTCGCTGTTTTGCTTGGCTGCAAAACAGCCTTTTCCGGCTACAGTGTTTATATATCCGTCTTTTTCAAGCTCATCGTACGCTCTTTTGGTAGTTATTACGCTTATGCGCAGTTCTTTTGCAAGTGATCGTATAGACGGAAGCAACTCTCCTTCTTTTATTTTTCCGCTTATAAGCTGAGCTTTTATTTGATCGTATATTTGCTCGTATATAGGCTGGTTGTTTGCATTGCTTATTATTATTTCCAAAATTTCTATCACCCGCTTTTTATAACTGTATATATATGATAAACACAGTATATACGATATATACGGATTTGTCAATATATTTTTTTGAATATATATAGATTTTTTTATCTTGACAAATTTAAATAAGCGTGATATAATTATAAAGCTAACAGACGGCCTGTTGGTCAAGCGGCTAAGACGCCGCCCTCTCAAGGCGGAAACATGGGTTCGATTCCCGTACGGGTCACCACATTAAAAAACGCGTATAAATTTGTTATACGCGTTTTTGTGTTTTTAATAAATTGTTTTAAAAAATTAAAAATATCTTGACAAAAAACATATGCAATGTTATAATAACTCTTGCTGATAATATCTGGGTGTGGCTCAGGTGGTAGAGCGCTACCTTGGGGTGGTAGAGGCCGTGGGTTCAAGTCCCGCCACTCAGACCAGCTTGACGCTGGACTCGATTAGCTTCGGGTTCAGCGCTATTTTTTTGTCTGGTCCATCGATTGATAAGAAAGACGCTTTTTCGGTTTTTTTGTTAAGCGGTTCTGAGCCGGTATGTGCAGAGGGACTTTTTTATTTAAATATGCTTAAGATTATTGAAGGCATAATTTTTGTGTAATATCAGTATAAAGAGTGTTCATGGCTGAACACTCAATTTTTATTTATGAAATATCAATAACACGGCGGCAAGTTTATTTTAAAAGATTTTGTAATCTGATAAACATATGCGAGTGTTAAAAAGTTCACATTTTGTCATAGATTTATTTTAAGTACTGTGCTATACTTAACACTTAAATAAAGCATTATTCCAAGCTCAGCATTTTATTCTTTATATGCAGAAATTTTAAACGCAAATATATGAATTATTGATTTTTTAAAGGGTGTCCGGAGATATTTCTCGTAAAGGAATAAAGCTTTTACGAAAAGTCCTCGGACTTTATAATTTATATACGCGTCATATACTGAATATAGGGCCTGTGTAACTGTTTAAAAAAGCTTGCTGCGGCAAAAAGGAGATGAGCATACGATATATGAGTAAAAAGCAAAAATGTATAAGTCTCATTGTATTTGCTGTTTTGATATGTGTTTTTCTTTTAGGGATATTTATTGTAAAAAGTCCCGGAGAAACCGAAACCATACAGGAAACAATGCGTAACGAGGTGCTTCATGAGACTGTAAAAGTAAGTCTTTTCGGAATTAAAGATGTTAATCCGGGACTGATATCGGCATTTTGCGTAACATTTATTATTACTGTATTCGCATTGATTGTCCGTATATTTGTCATACCGAAATTTAAGTATGTTCCCGGGAAGTTTCAGCTTATTCTGGAAGAGGCGGTGGGAACTTTTGATCGTTTGGCGCAAAGCAACAGTCCGCATAAAAACAAGTTTCTGGGGGCATATGTTTTTACAGCCGGAACCTATATTTTTATAGGAACAATTTTTGAGCTTTTCGGATTCCAGGCAATTTCATCAAACGGAGCGTCAGCAACGCTTCCGGCGCCGCTGTCGGATATAAACGGCGCGATATGTATGGGATTTCTGTCATACGGAATCATTTTATCCGGAGGTATAGCCACAAACGGAATTAAGGGAGTGGGAAGAACTCTGAAAGACTTTTCACTGCCGATCTCAATGAGCTTCAGACTTTTCGGAGCTTTGCTGAGCGGAGCTCTTGTAACAGAGCTGGTATATTATTATATTGGACTGAGTTTTGTACTTCCGGTAATAGTCGGAGTATTGTTTACACTGCTTCACGCGCTTATACAGGCATATGTACTTACGATGCTGACGGCATTGTTTTACGGAGAGGTATCTGAGCCTGCAAAGCCTAAATTAAAAAACAAAAAAACAGCTAACTGAAAAGGAGATTATTATTATGAAAGCTATAGTAAGACTTATGATAATTATAGGAATGGCAGCTATGCTGTTATCAATGATGGGAATGCAGGTTTTTGCAGCTGAAGGAGAAGAAGCAGCGGCAGTCAGTGTTCAGGCGGATAATGTTGTATCGGGAAAGGCTATAGCAGCGGCTATAGCGATAGGACTTGCAGCAGCGGCAGGAGCTGTAGGAATGGGAATAGCAATAGCAAAGGCAGTGGACGGAATAGCACGTCAGCCCGAAGCTGAAGGAAAGATACGTACATCCTTAATGCTTGGCCTTGTATTTATAGAGACAGCTATAATTTATGCTTTAATTGTCGCAATTCTGGTAATATTTGTATTATAAGGAAGGTGAAACAATATGCCGTTAAATATAGATTGGCAGCAAATTTTGCTGCACTTGCTTAATGTGACTTTATTGTTTGCCGTATTGTATTTTCTTTTATACAGCCCTGTAAAAAAATTCATGCAAAAGAGAGTAGAATATTACAGCGATCTTGAAAAACAGGCAAATGATAAGCTTGCTGATGCGGAAGCTATGCAGAAATCACTTCAGGAAAAGCAGGACAGCTTTGACAGAGATGCCGCCGGAAAAAGACAGCAAATAGAGGCTGAGGCATATAAAACAGCAGAAAAAACGCTGTCTGACGCAAAGAAAGAAGCGGAAAAGCTTCTGGAGCTTACCCGTATAAAAGCAGAAAAGGAAAAAGAAGAAATTATAAACGAAGCTTCCGGTCAGATCTCTGAGCTGGCAATAGAAGCGGCTAAAAAGGTGGTCATGGACAGCACATCTAACGCCTACGATAAATTTTTGGAAAGTGCTGAAGGGAGCAATCCGCAATGAAGGATAAAAAACTTATAAAAGAAGCCGTTCTTTATTCCTCAGTCGAACCGGACAGCACGCAGCAAAAGCGTTTCCGTGATTTTATTGCTGCAAAATACGGTCCCGATATTCAGCTTATATGGAAAAAAGACGGCAAGTATCCAAACGGATTCCGCCTTGAGGTTGAAAGCGACGTTTATGACTGGAGTATAGAGGGGCGTTTTGAGCAGCTTAAGCAAATGCTTAAAAATTCAGCTTCTGACGGTTCGGACAGCATTCCTCTGATGAAAGAAAATATACGTTCATGGACTCCCGAAGCGCTTGCGAGGGAAGTCGGAACTGTTTTGACAGTAGGTGACGGAATTGCCACAGTAGGAGGCTTGCCTAATGCCACATACGGAGAAATTTTAATTTTTGACGGCGGTGTCCGCGGAATGATTCAGAATCTTACCGAAACCGAAGCCGGCTGTATACTTTTTGACGACGACGGACAGATAAGTTCCGGAAGTAAAGTCGTCAGAACAGGGAAAAGAGCCGGAATTCCGGTCGGAGAAGGTTTTCTCGGCCGTGTAGTTAATTCGCTTGGAGTTCCGATAGATAAAAAAGGCGAGATACCTGCTTCGGAATATTATCCGATAGAAAGACCCGCACCCGCGATTATTGACCGTCAGCCGGTCAACTGTCCTCTTAAAACGGGTATTATGGCGATAGATTCCATGTTTCCGATAGGACGAGGTCAGCGTGAACTTATTATCGGTGACCGTCAGACCGGAAAATCCTCTATCGCGATAGATACTATTCTAAATCAGAAGGGCAAAAATGTTATCTGCATTTATGTTTCTATCGGTCAGAAATCAAGCTCGGTTGCAAAATTTGTCCGCGATCTTGAGGAAAAAGGAGCAATGGAATATACTATTGTGCTTCACGCTTCAGCAAGTGATACCGCGCCTATGCAGTATATAGCTCCGTATGCGGGCACATCTATCGGCGAATATTTTATGCAGCAGGGTAAAGATGTTTTAATAGTTTACGACGATCTGACAAAACATGCCGTAGCTTACCGATCAATAAGTCTTTTGCTCGGACGTTCTCCAGGACGTGAAGCTTATCCCGGAGACGTATTTTATCTGCACTCACGTCTTTTGGAGAGATCTGCGCATTTGAGCGATGAAAAAGGCGGCGGAAGCATGACTGCTTTGCCGATAGTTGAAACGCAGGCAGGAGACGTATCAGCGTATATTCCTACAAATATAATTTCAATAACCGACGGTCAGATATTTCTCGAGAGCGAATTGTTTTTTGCAGGTCAGCGTCCGGCTGTCAATGTAGGTCTTTCGGTATCCCGTGTCGGCGGAGATGCTCAGACTAAAGCTATGAAATCCGCTGCCGGAACACTTCGTCTCGAACTTGCTCAGTACCGTGAAATGAAAATGTTTACTCAGTTTGCCAGTGATCTTGATGATGAAACCAAAAAACAGCTGGCTTTTGGCGAAACCTTAATGCATGTTCTGCGTCAGGCACAGGGTGAATCAAGACAGCAATACGAACAGGTAATAATATTGACTGCAGTTCTTGCAAAAACTTTAACCCCGGTTAAACTTAATGATATTCGTGATTTTGTGGGGAAAATGCTTGATCATTTCCGCAAAAATCACGCTGCTATATGCGACAGAATAGAAAAAACAGGTGTTCTTTCCCCGGAAGATAGATCGGATATTATTGAAATAGCCTCAAAATTTGTCAGTGAGAATGCTGAGATTGAAACGGAGCTGTGATTTATGTCTGGTATCAAGGAAATAAAAAACAGAATCGACGGAGTTGAAGAAACTCAGAAAATCACTAATGCCATGTATCTTATTGCGTCTGCAAAATTGAGGAGAGCGAAGGAAGACTGGGATAAGACTGAACCTTATTTCAGAATGATACGCGGAGAGATAAAAAGGATTTTCAGAACGGTCGGAGAGATAGACAGCCCTTATTTTTATCCATCCCCCGACGATCATCTTGATACGGGCACATACGGATATTTGATAATCACGGCGGATAAAGGTATGGCGGGCGCATACAATCACAATATAATCAAACAGATGGTGCAAATGATAAACGATCACCCTGACAGCAAGCTTTTTGTTGTCGGAGAATACGGAAGGCATTACTGCAAATCTCATAATATACCGATAGAAAAAAGTTTTATGTATACGGCTCAGAATCCGACTCTGCACCGCGCAAGAGAAATATCTGATTCTTTGCTTACAGCTTATAATGAGGAAAGACTGAAAAAAATATTTGTCGTATATACAGATTATACTCATAAGGGCGAACCTAATGTGTGTTCGACAAGAATACTTCCGTTTCATCACATGCAATTTGTTACTCCTACGGATGAAAAAACAGTAGATATTCCTTTTTCATTTGAGCCTTCTGTCGAAAAAATACTTGAAAATATGGTAAGCAGCTATGTTACAGGTTTTATTTACAGCGCCCTGACCGACAGTTTTTGCTGTGAACAGAACGCCCGTATGGTCGCTATGGATTCCGCTAACAGGAATGCTCAGAAAATATTGGAGGAGCTTTCAGTCAAATATCATCAGATGAGACAGGGGGAGATAACTCAGGAAATATCTGAGATTTCGGGCGGAGCTAATTATCATAAAAGAATAGCTGAAAAACATAAAAAAGAAACGGGGGTGAACGGCTGAATGGAAACAAAAAAAGAAACAAAAACAGGAAAAATAGTACAAATTTCAGGGCCGGTAATTGATGTGACTTTTGAAAACGAGTCACTGCCCAAGATAAATGAACAGCTTATTGTCATAAACGATAAAAAAAGCTATCCCATGGAGGTGGCTCAGCATATAGGCAAAGATACTGTTCGCTGTATAATGCTTGCAGAAAGCGAAGGATTAGGGTGCGGCATGGAAGTTTTTGCTACCGGCCATCAGATACAGGTGCCGGTGGGCAAATGCACTCTCGGCAGACTTTTCAACGCTCTGGGCGAACCTGTTGACGGAGGAGCTCCCATAGACAGCAATGAAGAAAGATGGAATATACACCGCAAAGCTCCCGCTTTTTCAGATCAAAGCCCTTCGGTTGAAATGCTTGAAACCGGAATAAAGGTAATAGATCTTCTTGAACCTTATGCTAAAGGCGGAAAAATCGGATTATTCGGCGGCGCAGGCGTAGGTAAAACCGTGCTTATACAGGAACTTATTCACAATGTAGCCATGAAACATGGCGGATACTCGGTATTTACCGGTGTGGGCGAGCGTTCAAGAGAGGGAAACGATCTTTGGAAAGAAATGAAGGAAAGCGGAGTTTTTGATAAAACCGCACTTGTTTTCGGTCAGATGAACGAGACGCCGGGAGTGAGAATGAGAGTGGCATTATCAGGCCTTACAATGGCGGAGTATTTCAGAGACAGGGAAAATAAGGACATATTGCTTTTTATTGATAATATATTCCGTTTTGTTCAGGCAGGAAGCGAGGTTTCAACCTTACTTGGACGAATGCCTTCCGCAGTGGGATATCAGCCTACACTGGCTGAGGAAATGGGCGCTCTTCAGGAAAGGATAACGTCTACAGGAAAAGGTTCTGTAACATCTGTTCAGGCGGTATATGTGCCTGCGGACGACCTGACTGACCCGGCTCCTTCAACTACGTTTTCACATCTTGACGCAACGACTGTACTAAGCCGAAAAATAGCTGAACAGGGCATATATCCGGCAGTTGATCCTCTGGATTCGACATCAAGGATACTTGAGGCGGATATTGTGGGTGAAGTCCATTACAAAACTGCGAGAAGTGTTCAGGAAATTCTGCAGAAATACCGCGATCTTCAGGACATAATCGCGATACTCGGCGTGGAAGAACTAAGCGATGATGACAAACTTACCGTGTCACGGGCAAGAAAAATACAGAGGTTTTTGTCTCAGCCGATGTTTGTAGCTGAAAAGTTCACCGGAGTCCCGGGTGCTTATGTGCCTCTTAGCGATACTTTAAATGGTTTTTCCGCAATCATAGAAGGTAAGGTTGATGATCTTCCCGAAGCTGCATTTTACAATGTGGGTTCGCTTGACGATGTTTATGCGAAGGCTGAACAAATGAAAAGAGAGGCTTAAGCCATGACTGAATTTTCTCTGGAAATACTCGCAATAGAAAAGACCGTTTACAAAGGCACTTGCAGTTCGCTTGTCATTCCGGCTACCGACGGTCAGTACGGAATACTTCCGCATCATCAAAACACTATTATGGCAATAGTTCCGGGAATTTTGCGTTTCACCGTCAATGGCGGAGAAGAGTTTGTTTTTGTTGTATCTACCGGCTTGGTTAAAATAGAAAACAACGATGTGCTTGTACTTGTTGAAACTGCCGAAAGGCCGGAGGATATAGACGCTCTGCGTGCGGAACGCGCTGCAGAAGAAGCGAAAGAGGAAATTATTTTGAAGCGCAGCGTACAGGAACGCCGTTCGGCTGAGCTGAAGCTTGCAAGAGCTCTGACAAGAATGAGAGCAAAGGAAAATATCAACAATACTTAGTTTTTTATAAATATAATACAATTTACAAAAAGGTTAAGACCTGCGTTTTTACATGAATGGCTTTTAAAAGCTATCCTTTACGCAGGTCTTTTAAATTTTACGTATAATTGTCAAAATCTTTTATTAGTTTTTACTATGTTTGCAGATCCTTTTCTGCGTGATATAATTCTTGATATCGCATTTTTCATGTCCTTTGAAGATGCAAATGCCGCAATTGAAAAAAGCAGAGGAACAGTTATGCAAACGGCGGCGCGAATCGAGAACGAAGGGATATAACGGCAGAGCGAATATGAGCATGCACATGAAAAGACAGAAGTTATCCCGTATTTTAAAAGCTTAGCGTAGTATGGGAGAACCGACCGTGAAAATCCGTATTTGTAAAGAATATAAGGTTCATACCAAAGACATATGATAAATGATGTCAGCATCTGACCTAAATATATTCCGCCAAGCCCAATTTTTTTGCCGAAATACGCGGAAAACCCGAGAGAGCATATAAGTTCGAGAAAAGGTTTTATACGCTCTTTGCGGTATAAACCGTATCCATCCCGAAAAATCATAACAGTACGTCTCAGCCCGTTTACGAAAAAATGCATCGCCAGTATACACGATACCTGCATAGGAAGTGCAAGACTGCTTCCAAGCCATACTGTTATTATATCTCCTGACATTACAAACAGTACTGAAGTACATATATTTACTAAAATAAAAGACGCAAGCCCTGTCATTCCGAAAACTTCTTCCGCCCTCTTTACAGAAGCGGCTGCTCCCAGATTCCCCACGCTTGCCGACAATGCGCCTATAAGTGTTACCGAAAGCATCGACGCATAGCTCAATAGCATATTATAGTTTGAATATATGCCGTTTGCTGCAACTCCAAAAAGATATACTACTATAAAGTTGTCTGCTGTACGCAAAAGAGTTCCGCCTATATTTGATGGCTGCAAAAACAATATTTCCCGTCTCAGCGAACGCATATATTTTTTATCTTCAGGAGGTTTCCCCCTAAATGAAATTTCAGGATAAAGACGTCTTATATATGATATTAGAAAAATATCTTCCGTGACGCACAAAAGTGTATGCACAGAAAGATATACTATATAATTCTTTGTCAAAAGCAAAGCTGCGCTTTCAAACAATACTGTTATTGCTCCGAAAAAATAGGAAAATATCTGACTGATATAGTTTTTCTGATCTGCGAATACCAGCAGTTTTTCGCTTGAAAAAAGATAACCTATTGAATTTGACAATAGATATATAAAAAACACCGAGTAAAGAGTCTTTGTATCTCTGAAATCTTCAACCATGTTCGGAAGATACGGCATTAAGAATAGACCTGCCGCCATCGTAATTGAGGCAGATATAAAACACAGCTTTCTGTAACAGGCAAGATATGCCGATACCGAATAATAGTCTTTTTGTGCAAGCGGTTTATACAGACGGTATATCGCTGCAGATGATGCTCCGAAATCAAGCAGCGAAAGCACAGCGGTCATATTTCCGATAAGACTGCCTAATCCTACAAATTCTTTGCCTAATACAAGCACAAAGACTTTTCTTGAAAAAAAACTCAGAATTAGATTTATAAATATTCCTGCAACCGATGCCCTCAGGTTTTTTGCCGCGGCGTCAGTGCGGGTTATGTCTTTTTTTTCATATATGCGCGGCTGTGTTGCCATTTCCCCTAATTTCCCTCCCGCGTTCTGCCGTACATTTTATTCTATTTTTGTTTGCCGGAAAATATGTATACTTATATATTACTTGCCTTTCTGCTTGGTCATATAACAATTGTACTAATTAAGATACTTACTTGTTTATCCAGTATTCTTCATATGTCATATTTACGGTTTGTCAATGGTAATTTTTAACAAATTTTTCAAATTATTCCCATTTTTTTAATAAGCATATTGTGCATATACACAAAAATTAGAACTTGTGTTCGATTTTCCTTGACTTTTTGTTAAAAATATAGTATAATTATGGCACAACAGCAGAACAAAAGTTCTCATATTTGCTCTGCTGTTTTTTTGAGACGTATAAAGAACAAATGTTCAATAATTACAACGGAGGTGTATGACAGCATGAGAGAAGAAAGTTTTTCCTGCGGAGAGAGGGAAATATTGAGAGAAGAGGAGTTTATTGACGGGCTGTATTGTTTTGACGACAGCCGCGACCGTGAAAAGTGCATGTACTGCGGATATGACATATTAGAAGGGGAGGAAGCGGTAAAAGTATATTCTACTGGAGATATTATACACAGAAAATGCTGGATAGACTATGCGGAGGATAATATAGAAGAACTTTGTCTGCCGCTCGGAGAACGAATATAGATGAGACGAGGGGGAGAAAATGATGGTGAATTACCGTACAAAAAAGGGCAGAGAATTTTTAGAGCTTAAAATAAAAGAATATTTTGAACTATGCGACAAAAAAAACGCTGAAGATGAGAAAGAAAAGAAATCAGTAAAGCCGTATACACTTACAGGGCTGCTGTATCATCTTGATATGAGTGCGGACGAGCTTGAGGAACTGTCAAAAAGCAGAAAGCTGTCGCGCACAATAGGAAGCGCGAAAAGAAAAATAGAAGCTTATATTGAGGAGAACGCATTAAACGGACGTCTTTCGCCGACAGCAGCGATAAACAGTTTAAAAGAGCACTTCGGGTGGAATGAGAAGAACGGCGGAATTATGTATGACAGGCTGTCGGTAGAGCTTTCAGATGAAGTGAAAGAGCTTGGAGCATGAGTGCTAAGAAAAAGAAGCTTGTACTTAAAGGAAGTCCGCAGGAACGTCAAAAGCAGTTTTTTCGGGCATCTGAAAAATATGTAGCTTACGGAGGGGCTCGCGGCGGAGGTAAAAGCTGGGCGCTCAGGCGAAAAGCGGTTCTTATGTGTCTTAGATATAAAGGATTATCGGTGCTGATTGTGAGAAAAAGCTATGCTGAGCTTATGGAAAATCATATAAGGCCTCTTCGCGCGGAACTTGGAGATGCGGTAAAGTATACCGATTCACGAAAAACCTTTGAGTTTCCAAACGGATCGAGAATAAAAATGGGCTACTGCGACGCAGAATCGGACGTTGACAGATATCAGGGGCAGGAATTTGACATAATAGCACTTGACGAAGCCACACAGCTTACCGAGTATCAGTTTCAGACATTTAAAGCCTGTCTGCGAGGTGCAAACGAATTTCCAAAGAGAATGTACATAACCTGCAATCCCGGCGGTATAGGACATGGGTGGGTAAAGCGGCTGTTTATCGACCGGGAATACCGTAGCGGAGAAAACGCGTCGGATTATAAATTTATTCCGGCAAGTGTATATGACAATAAAATTCTTTTAAAATATGACCCGGATTATCTACGCAGACTTGAAAGTTTGCCTCCGGCGCTTCGTGACGCATGGCTGTACGGAAAATGGGACGCATTTGCAGGCCAATTTTTTCCTGAATTTGATATGGCGATGCACACAGTCGAGTCTTTTATTCCCGACAGTTCGTTCTCAAAATACTGCGCGATAGACTACGGCCTTGATATGCTTGCCGCTGTTTTTGTAGCGCTATCCCCGGACGGCAGCGCTATTGTATATGATGAGGTTTATGAAAGCGGGCTTATAGTAAGCGAGGCGGCAAAACGCATTTTAGAAAAATCCAACGGGGTATGTCAGTTTATTGCCCCTTCCGATTTATGGAACAGACAAAAGGATTCCGGCAAAAGCATATACGAGCTTTTTGCTGAAAACGGAGTTTTCCTGACAAGGATAAATCCCGAAAGAATACAGGGCTGGCTTTGTCTTAAAGAATGGCTTAAGCCTTATGAAAAAGACGGCAAAAGGGACAGCCGCATGAAAATCTGCCGTAACTGTACAAATTTGATACGCTGTCTCCCTCAGCTTTTGTACGATGAGAGAAATCCCGGGGATGCCTCTACTAAGCCTCATGAAATAACCCATGCTCCCGACGCTTTAAGATATTTCGCGTCTTCAAGGGCATTTTTTAAATCTTTTTCGAAAGGTACCGATAAACAGGTTAAGCTTGCGGAAAAGCTTAAAAAACATTCATATAAGATAAATAAATAGTCAGTTCAGGTAATCGTATATATTAAATCTGTCCGAAGTTATACAAAATTATGTTGAAAAGGAGCATATGATGAAAAAAACAGTCAGCCGGAATGAAGCCGGCGGTATTTATGACTATTCCGAAAAGTCTGAAAGAGAAAAAACCATTGCCGGTCTTATAAGGCTTGCAGAAAAAAGCAAAAGTCCGATAACGGCATACTGGAAGAAAATGAGAAGCTATTATGACGGTGACCATGAAATTCGAACTCACAATGCCGCTTTTACTGCCGAACAGGATATACCATGGGAACCCGCACAGGCAACAGACGGATTTATTCACGTTGAAAGCCAGGTAGATACAAACGTTCCCGACTTTGAGTTTTCTCCACGCGCATCAAAGGATTATGAGCTTGCAAAACAGCGGGAAAAAATTACGCGTTATATCTGCGATATAGGAAGGCTTGAACTCAAAAATGCAGTAAATGAACGCCGGCTTAATATTCTCGGTTCCGCGGTATATAAAATTTGCTGGGACAGCGCGGCTTTTGACGGATATCGCAAGGGAGATATCTCAATAGATACACCTAAACCTGAACAGATTTTTACCGATCCGTGTTCTGCTACTGTCGACGGTTGTGAATATATAGGATATACTTACCGCCTGCATAAGCAAAAGGCGAAGCGAATATTTGAAAATGATTTTAAAAACTCAGATTCGGATATGTCTGATTATATAAACGCTTATAGATCCGGTTTAAGTTATTATGAATATACGGGAGAAGAAAGAAATTCATACGGTATGGCGGAAGATACTATAACCGTAACAGAATGGTGGTTCAGGCAGCCGTATGACGGTCAGTGCACAATAAAATGCAATATCGACGGAAGACAGGTGAACGTATTTTACAAATGGAAAGCAGGAGATATCGCGTTATCTATTCTTCTTGGCGACAAAGAGATAAGATATATACCCAAATACTGGAAAAATACCGCCTGCTCAATGTTTCCTTTTGTTATTTACAGCAAGATTCCTAAGGAAGACTGCATATGGGGAAAAAGTGAGCTTGAAGCTATAATTCCGCTTATTGACGCATCAGACAGAGAACTTGCTTATGCGCAGTTAAACTCGGCTTTTTCATCAAACGATATAATTGTCGCCGAAGAAAACGCGCTTGCAGATGACGGAGAACTTGACAATTCACCCGGAGCGGTATGGAAATTGCGACCCGGAATGATGGGAAAAATACAAAGACTCGGAAACGGCGCATATTCCGAAAACAACCAGTATTCAAACAGTAATTACTGGCGGGATATAATGAAGGATACCACGGGAAATTATGAGCTTAATCAAGGTGTCGAGCCTACAAGAGTTACGACCGCGTCAGGAATTGCGCTGCTGAATGAACGTGCTAAAAACCGCCAGATGATGAAAAAGGTAATAAAATCGGAAGGCTTCAGGCGATTATACGAGCTTATTGACCGTACGGCGCTCGAGTATTATGATGACGACCGAATACTTGAAATAGGGGCGGCTGAAAAAGGAGAAAAAATTTACGGATTTAAAGATTATGCCGAATATCCTGACAGTACCGGCGAAGCTTATATGCCTGTCATAGATGTAAAAATACATATAGGAGACGGAATAGCCAACTCAAAGGCGTTTACCGTACAGGCTCTGAGTGAACTTATAAAGGTTCCGATAAATGCGGATAATTTCAGGCTTGTTCAAAGTTATGTTGAGTTAGTAGGCTTGCCTATGCGCGGTCAGATATGCGATGCGCTGGAAAAGAAATACGGACTTGCAGAAGAAAGCTCAGATGTGAAAAGTGATTTTAAATCATTGCTGAATAATGTCTCGGAGGATAACTATGTACGATGAAAATATAAATAAAATAGGAGATAAACCAGAAAAGCGAGAAGAAAGACTTTATACAAGCGAAGATCTTGAGAATATTGTTGAACAAAGGTTATCCCGTGAGCGGAAAAATAATGAGTCTTATGCAAAAATACGTGAATTAATAGGAATACTGAGGCGTACCGAGCCCTTTAAAAAATTATCTAACGCGGCTGTAGCGGAAAAAATAGCAATATTGGCACAAAACAGCGCGGAACAAAACAAAGCAATAGCCGAATCTGATATAAAAGCTGCGAATCCCGACGCGGCAGAGAACAGTATTACGGAAATTGCAAAGGATACTGAGACTTTTAACGCTGACAATACCGGAAAAGGCTTGCCGGGATCAAATTTAAGATCAGACACAGAGCCTGCCGACGCTTTGTTGGCGGATAACGAAAAAATACGTAGACTTAATGAAATTGACAGATTTTGTCTTTCTTACGGAAAAAGCGCGCTTGAAAATGCTCTTAAAGACCGGGCTTTCAGAGAATTTTGTGCTGGTAAAGACGGCGATATAATGTCTCTTTACGAAAGCTATCAAAATTTTCTTGAAATGCTTTCTTCAAGTCCGGCAGCAAAAAGATACAGAGCGGCTGAACAAGGGCTTGCTTCCACGGGATTCTCCGGAAACGCCTCGCCGTCGGCGGATTACGGCAGTTTGCTGACGGAAAATCAAAAACGTATCGCCGCATCTGCCGGAATGTCTTACCGTCAGTATGCCGAATTACTTGAACAGATACCGTCAAAAATGCCGGGGACAAGAAAGGTTTGATACCGAAAATAACCAAAAGCGCATTTAAAATGAGACTCTGAATCAAATATTCCGAGTTTTTTAATAAACACGGGCTTGTCTGCAGCAAAATACAAATTAAAATAAGGAGAAAAAATATGGATTATTTTATGAATTCCGCAGGGATAAGTGTTCCCTGCATAAGAGAATATGAAATTGAAACCGATGAGAATCTGAAAAAAGGAACAATTATGACACTATCTTCCGGAGCAGCGGCAAAAGCTTCCGGAAGCGACACGGTTTTAGGTATTCTTGCAGAAGATTATAATACCGAAAAAGATCAGCTTAATCCAAGAAGCGGAAGCGGCAGAGCAAGAATTATTGTGTCGCCCGGCACTATATGCCGTCAGCCATTATATGAAACCGTTGCTGAAGAAAACGCAACTGCAACTTCTTTAAAAATAAACGGTCATACAGTTCCGTCAGAAGCAAATTTGTTTAAAGGCGGATATATTAAGCTTGTTTATAAATCGGATACTTCTGAAAATGCGGATTTTGTGGGAAAAACTCGCAAAATTACAGCTTCATCCAGCGATACTCTTACCGTTGAATCAGGAGGTATTCCAAACACTGGAGATATATATGCCATTCTCCCGCCTGCCGGTTTTTCATATATTGCTCTTGCGTCTGACGGAACAAGCTTTGATCTTTCGTCTTCAAAAAGCAGTGTTGCTCAGATTGTTTCATGTATGCCTGAAAATGATTACTGTGAAATCGGTTTTTTAAAGACTTTCTTTAACTGATACGGTACCGCATTTTCAGATCTATATAATAAAGGAGAATTAAATAATGAACGATATCTATACATGGCCCCAGGATTTATATCCGCTTGTAAAAAAAAGATTTGATTTAAGATATGCCGACAGGATGGATGTGATATCCAATCTTGCGGAGGTTATAACTCAGGACTCGGTAGATTACAGATTTGAAGGAGTAGGAGGATACGGGGAAATTCCTGTATATGACGGCTCTAATATAGCCGAAGCTGATCAGAAAAGGGCATTTATTACTACAATCACGCCGAAAGAACATGCTTTAAAAGTAACTATGTCATATAAAAAGACAAAGATCGATCAGTCAAAAGAATCCGAAAAGGTCGGAACAAGACTTGCAGATTCCGCTTATATGACGGTATTAAATGAATTTTACCGCCTTTTCGGCAATGCGTTCGAGACTGTCGGTTCTGACGGTGTAGCTTGGGCGTCTGATCAGCATAAGATAAATTCTGAGACTGACGAAACTTTTTCCAATGTTATTCACAGCGCACTTTCTGTATCCGCAATAACTTCAGCTCAGACCAAAGCTTCTGCTTTCGTTACACCTGACGGGCTGCCTTTTGCGGGAAATTTTGATCTGCTTCTTGTAAGTCCTGAACTTGAACCGAAAGCTAAGGAAATATGCGGTCCAAATTCAAGATTGATACCCGAAAATAATCCTGATGCCGATGCGCCGAGAAATGCCGCAAACCCCATTTACGGCATGAAGTATCTTGTTGTCGGCGGAGGCGGAATAGGTCTTGCCGGCAAAAAATGGGCGATAGCCGATTCAATGCTTATGCCGGAGATTCTTAAGCTTATATATATTACCGAACCTACCGTGCTTGTGGCAAATCAGTCAAATCCCTTGCTTACAGACTATATAGGATATGTTGATTTCGGATTCGGATTCGGAGATGCAAGACCTATAATCTTCTCTGATCCGGCATAACGGGAGGAATATATAAATGTATGTAACAAGTCAGCCAGGCAGAATTACTGCCGCGAGAACTTATAATATTCCGTCAAAAAACGAACTTCGTATCGGGGGCGACGGCATTGAATGCCGTGTGCGCATCGGCGGTGAAGGAATAATACTTATGGCGTCCGGAAAAGAAGACATTTCTTTAGGATATGAAGCTAAAAACGGAGAAACATTTGATTTTTCCGGAGAAGCGGTATTTTATAACGACGCGACATATGAAATTCCGGTTTCGGTTATAACGATGGATTTTATGTAATAAAGCAAACTTGCTTTCGGCGGGGAAAGCTATTTTCCCCCGCCGTTCGTATTGAAAAATTTGATATTTTAAAGGCCTGTACAGGCAGTTTAAAAATACAAAGGAGAAAAAAATGAACAAAAGCGTCTATACTCTCGGACGGCTTAAATCCGAAGTTTTTCGCGCGCTTGACGAATACAGTTCAAACGGACTGGGACATGAAATTTTTTCGGGTGGAACCGGAGATATTGACAAAAGATTTATCCCTGCATTAAATTCTGCGATAAGGCTTATTTTTCTTTCAAGCGCAAGACAGGAAAAAACATGTTTAGTAGCTTTACAAAAACCTGAAAAACTAATGGCAATATGTGATTTTTCTGTTGCCGGAAATGAAAAAAGAAAAATTATGCTGCCTCTTAATTCCGGCGCGGTAAGCTTTGATTTTAGCGGGAACGGATCGTTTTTTATTCTTGATTCCGGCGAAGGCATCATTTCGGAACATAAGCTATCTACAGAATACGGCAATATAGAAAACTGTAAAAAAATAATTCAGTCAAATGCCGTTTGTATTGAATTTACAGCTTCTTCCGAAGAATTTTTATCTGTATCCGGCTTATATTCATATAATATTTCGTCGGTCCGCGGCTGCCTTGAGGAAAAATTTTTGCCGGACGGAAAAAGAGTTTTCTGTGCTTTTCCGCCAAGATGTGCTGAAATATGCTCTGTAAGCACCGAAAAACGTGGAAGAAGAATACCTTGTCCTTCGGATATTTTTAATTTTTCTGAAGGCTTGCTTTCCTGCGAGGAAAAATACTCTGGTAATTATAATATAACTTACTGTGAATATCCTGAGGAAATCCCTGAAAATGCTTCTCCGGATACAGAGCTTTCTTTATCTCCGGCAGCTTTCGGCGCCGCAGTATATGCCGTTGCCGCAGAACTATGCGCAAGAGAGGACGGCGAAATGTATTCAAGATTGACTTATAAATACAGGGAAATGCTTGCAAATACGTATCCCGTAGAGAATTATAGTTTAAAAAACAGCTTTTTTGCGGGCGGCCTTTTCGGCAGAAGAAAAAAAGGACGGAATTTTTTCAGATGATATTAAAAAAAATATATATAATACTGTTGTTGTCTGTTGGGAAAATGTCGGTTTTTATCCGGACTTCAAAAGCTGTTTTAGGTGTGTTTTATAATATTTGCGGCTGCATAAGGAGGAAAAATATATGGCATATAATCCCGTAAACCATGCTGATATAAGCTCGTATAGAAATTATATGTTTACAGTAAGCGAACTGTCCGGAGGATATAATGCAGCCGGAAAAGTTGCGGCAGATAATCAGGTATCGCAAATTGAAAATATGTATTTTCAGGACGGCAATATCATATCAAGGGGCGGATTAAGCCGAGTCGGGGAAAAGATTACAGGAACTTTTCACAGCATTTTGCGTGAAGAATTTTGCGGCAGTATTCTTTTTCATTGCGGGACCGCCATATATCGATTTGACGGAGAGGCGGCTGAATCCGTGAAGACACAGATACCGGACGAATCAAGTTTATTTCTGCGTATGAACGGAAAAGTATATTTATATTTAAAAAGCGGCAAAATATATGAGATAGAAAACGATTTTTCATGTATCGAAAAAGAGGCATATGTTCCTTTAATAATAGAAAATGCAAATCAGGCGCTTTCCTCATATGATGTCTGCGAACCTTTAAATATGATGACAAGAAGAGTAAAATGCAGCTTTAATATTGTGGATGGAATAGCTTCAAAAATGTACAACGTTCCGTATGATATCGATGAGAATTATCCGATAAACATATATATGGACGGAGAAGAAGTCGACGTATGCTATGCTTCAAGAACCGATAAAAAGCGAATAATCGTAAACGGAAACGATACAGGTTTGGATATGGGCGACGAAATCACATTTGAATATACCATAAAAGACGAAGATGACAATTTTGACGAATATTTTGCAAAAATATTCGGTTGTACCGCGGCGTTTACTTACGGAGGAACTTCCAAAGACGGAACACGTGCGTTTTTTACAAGCAATGATGATTATCCGGGCATGTATTTTAGAAGCGAGCTTAAAAATCCTTTGTATTTTCCGGACACGGGATCTGATACGCTTGGCGACGGGAGCGAAAAGGTGACCGGCGCGGAAAAACGATATGAAAAGATGTATTTTTTTACAGAAAAACATGTATATGCTATGTCATATGAATTTTCAGCTGATAACGGAGCCTCATTCGATGTTGTACAGGTTAACACCGGTATCGGTTGCAATATGAAAAACACAGTGCAGGCGGTAGACAATACACTTGTTTTTGGAAATTACGAATCGGGAATATATCTGCTTCAGTCAACCGAAATATTTGAAGAATTAAACGTAAGACATATATCTGTCAATCTTAACGGCAAAAACGGCGGCGGGTTTTTTAATGAAGCCGGAGCCGTATATTCATCATGCGATATTGACAGAAAATATTTTTTGTTTGACGGAAATTTGCTTTATATGTGGGACTATGGCAGAACACCTTATTATGAAAACGGTGATTTAAGAAAAGCAGAAGAAAGACTGGCATGGTATATTTTTTCGGGTTTTGACGGATGTATAAGTCTTTTTTCGCTTAAAAACAAGCTTTATTTTTTAAGAGGTTCTGATGAAACAGAAATAATGTTGTATAATTCCGCAATCGCAGAAGATACTGAATTTGATGATGAAGGAAATACGGTCAATGTTTCTGTAAAAAGCTGTTTTATGACAAAAAATTACAATTTCGGCGATTCATATTCAGGAGTGAGGAAAAGGCTTCTTTATTTTGCATTTGACTATGAGTTTTTTGAAAACTTAAAGGCAGATATTACTATAAACTTTTACGGGGACGGGGAAAAATTTTATACATTTCATCCGGAACTACCGCTGAGATCAGGTAGAATAAAGCTTAGATTGCCGCCATATTATGCACGTTCGTTTGCAGTGGAATTTTCTTTTATATCAGGCAGAACCGGTATTTCAGAGCTTGCGTTTTACTGGCAGCCTTCCGAGCGGATAAAAGACAATATGTGATCAAAAGAGAAAGGAATTTATAAATATATGGCTACAAAATGGAAATATGCGACGGTTCCTGCGGCACAGAGACTTGATATGCTCAGAAGCGGAAATGATGAGCTTTACAAAGAGGAAATCGCCCGTACCAAGGATGCAATAAGCAATAGACTTGCCGCGGGTCTTGATGTAGACGAGCAGATGAAGTGGGCGGATTCAGTAGCATATCAGTATAATCTTTCAAAAGCGGCGGATATGGGTATAGATGAAAAAAACGTAGCAAAAACTGGCTATGCGCAAAGACTTTTCGGAGATATGACGGAAAGTGTAACAAAAGATAAAGTATCTTCCGTGTCAGCACCTCAGAAGCTAACAAGCAGTAAATATTACGAGGATTATACGGGATATGACAGAGACAGTCTTGCCAAATCGGTTATTGATTCTTATGTAAGCGGAATAAATAAACGCGCCGCAAGCCTTAATCAGGCATATAAGAACTATGCCGATAAAATTTCAGAGGAATATGATAAAAAAATTGCGGAACTTCAACAGCAGTACAGAAAAGATGAAAAACTGTACAGGGAAGCGCGTATAAATGACGGAACGTCAGAATACAGCGGAAGAACGATGACCGATCAGTTAAAAAGCCGAGAGCAGCTGCTTGATATGATAACACAATTAAGAAATGAAAAAGATTCATATCTTAGCGCAGCACAGGAATCTCTGAGAGAACAGCTTTACTCGCTGAGCGGCGATGCGATGCAGTCGGCGGCGGATGAATATTACAGATATAATGCGCTGCTTTCCGACGAAAAAGAGGCGGAATATCAAAAACAGCGTGACGCAGCCGAAGATGATAAATGGTGGCAGAATTTCTCATTTGAAAAGCAACAGGCTGACATTGCCGCAGCTGAAAGAGCTGACGAACGCGCCGCTGCTCAAATTAAGGCTGAAAACGATCTCCGTATTGCGGAAGCAGAGCTTGCTCTTGCGAAAAGCGAAAATGACAGGGATTATGAAAAATGGCTTAAGGAATTTGAGGCTGACATAAAATATCAGAATTCAAAACTTAACTCGGAAACGGCTTTGAATAACGCAAAGCTTGCACTTGACCGCGAAAAATTTGAATATGAAAAATCGTCGGATGAAAGAGAAAATTCAGATATTTCCGCATATTTGCCTGAAAGTACAGTACAGGAAATAAAATATGGAAATTCATATAAGGCATATCTTGATTTGGCAAAAAAAGTTTCTTCTATGGTTGTATTTAATGAAAAAAGTAACGGATATGTTAAAAAATATTCTGATGAACAAATACTAAGCTTAATTAAAACATTTAATATCAGCGTTGAGGAAAAAGAATCCATTTGCAAAGAAATCGGTATAAAATACATAGGATAAGTATAATTTCCGGTATATTTAAAATGTTGTGGGACACAATAATGTACGGGTATCTGCATATATTTTTGAAAGGACCATATGCAAAATGAGCATAAAAAATAAAAAAACGCTTCTTGCCGCACTTTTAATACTGACGGTGACCGGTTCTTTTTGCAGCTGCACCAGAGACGATAATAATAAAGACGATGCAAACAGCGTAAATAATGACATGACCGATGACAACAAAGATATTACTGATAAAAATAACAACAACGATAATGAAAATGATATGAATGACAATATCAATGATAATGATGTCAACGGAACAAATGACAATAATGCCAACACGGACAGCAATATGTCCGCTGGAAGTATCAACAATCCGTCCCCTGACTCTGCCAACATTATGCCGTAACTTACTGGGTTAATTTTCAGAAATACAAAAGGAAAGGCAATTTAATTGTCCTTCCTTTTTTTATGTGAAAAATCAACAAAAATTACAAAACAAATTCAAACAACATGACGAAAGCAAATTTTTTGATTTTATTGAAATAATTCCTTGTTTATGGTATAGTTGCTATGTAAGGAGTATTTTGCTCTTTTCACTAAAACTATAATTTTGAAAGGAATATTTTATTATGTTAAATATCCAGTACATGGCCGAACTTGAAAAAATGTCACCGGCGGAAGCAAAAAAAGTTCTTGACCTAAAGGCGCAGGAAATGAAAAATTCGGTTATTTTTACACCTAATTATATTCCTAAAGCAGAGCGCGTAATATATGTTTCCGAATCGGGATGTGACTGCAATGACGGACTTTCTATGGAAAAACCGATAAAAACACTTGAAAAGGTAAATGAAATAACACTTCCGGGCGATACTATTCTGTTTAAAAGAGGGGATCATTTCCGCGGAAGAATCACAGTAAACAAAGACGGCGTTACTTATGCCTCTTACGGCGAAGGTATAAAGCCTATTATAGATTCATCAAGACGCAATTTTGCTGATCCGGAAATATGGGAGAAAACAGACGCTGAAAATGTTTATGTCTGTACAGAGCAATTCAACAATGCCGGACTTATTCATTTCGATCCCAGCTATACGTATGGACAATATAACGAGCTTTACGGCCATATGAAGCTTCGCCGTGAAGACAGTTTTGACTATAAAAAGCTTGAAAATGATCTTGAGTTTTTCTGCGACAGAAAAACCGGCAAACTTTATCTTTACTCTGATAAAGGAAATCCCGGAGAGCGTTTTCTCGATATTGAAATCGGCGAAGGCGGAAATACTTTCGGCGGATCGGCGCATAACGTGACAGTGGACGGATTATGGATAATGCATACCGGTTCTCACGGAGTGGGCTCGGGAACTACTGTAAACCGTGTTGTCCGCAACTGCATTTTCTCATGGCTCGGCGGTTCTATGCTGGGCGGTGAAATGAACGGAGATAAATATAACACAACTCGTTACGGCAACGCCGTTGAAATATACGGAGGCTGTGAAGGCTATACTGTAGAAAACAACTGGATGTATCAGATATATGATACCGCTGTAACTCACCAGTATGGTTGGTATTCTGAAGGAAACTGCATTCAGCATGACGTGCTTTACCGTGATAATCTTATGGAATACTGCTTCTGGTCAATAGAGTTTTATGACGGTGAGCGTGCAGGAACAACAAGAGAAGTAAAAAATGTTTATATGACAAATAATTTCTGCCGCATGGGCGGATATGGTTGGGGCTGCAAAGGACGCGAACACGGAGCTCCGCTGTTCTGCGGTTCTCATGTATGTGATAATCTTTCAAATTTTGTTGCCGAAAACAATATCTTTTGTCAGACTCTCGGTGTTATTATTCATCTTGAAGACGATCCTGGAGCAAAAAATATTGAACTTAAAAATAATGTTTACGTAAATCCAAAAGGGGCAAATCTCGGAACTATTTTCGGAAAGAGATATTCTTTCGATGATAGCGCGAAAGATACACTGCGCAAGCTTGTTCATGAAGAAAATCCCACAGTTGTATTTATGCCTGCGCCGGAAGTAAGATTTTAATTTTCCTGCAAATAAATTTCGGAGGTGAAAAAATGCCACTAAATAATTTTATGAAAGAGCTTGAAACTGTGTCTCCGGCAAAAGCTAAAGAGATACTTGATATAAAAGCTCAGAATATGAAAAATTCGGTAATTTCCGCAAAAAATTATATTCCGAAAAATGAAAGGGTAATATATGTCTCAAATTCGGGAAACGATTCGAACGACGGACTTACTCCCGAAACAGCAATAGCATCGTGCGATCGTGTCAATGAGATTACCTGTCCCGGGGATACCGTGCTTTTTGAACGCGGAAGTCATTTCCGCGGTCACATAGCGGTAAAAAATGATGGAGTTACATATTCAGCATACGGAAAGGGCGTAAAGCCCATTATTGACGGATCTCCTAAAAATTTCGCAGATCCTGAATTCTGGGAAAAAACAGATGCGGAAAACATTTGGCATTTAAAAGATAAAATAAAAAATGTCGGACTTGCTCATTTTGATCCGAGCTATACTTACGGAGAATACAATGAGCTTTACGGCACAATGAAATATAAAGGAGACGGGGATTTTTCCGGTTACCGCGATCTGAAATCGGATCTTGAATTTTATTCTGATTATGATACTGCCGATTTTTATATTTACAGCGAAAAAAATCCCGGAGATCGTTTCCTTGATATTGAGCTTGCAGAAGCAGGTACGATATTTGCAGGAAAAGCCGATAATGTGACGATTGATAATCTGTGGATAACTCATACCGGATGTCACGGTATGGGAAGTGCCGGAGGTTCAAAGAACCGCCGTGTTACAAACTGTGTTTTCTCATGGCTTGGAGGATCTATCCTTTCCATAAATTTCAGGGGCAGCGGAAAGCCCGTTCGATTCGGAAATGCAGTTGAAATATATGGAGGATGCGACGGTTATGAGGTGTCAAACTGCTGGATGTATCAGATATATGATACGGCGGTTACGCATCAGTTCTCGGGAGGACCTACAGAGTGTCATCAGCATAATGTGATTTATAAAGACAATCTCATGGAATTTTGCTTTTGGTTTATTGAGTATTATAACGGAGATTGCCAGGGACATCCGCAGAGCGTAAAAAATGTTTATATGACAAATAATTTCTGTCGTTTCGGCGGATACGGCTGGGGCTGCAAGGGCAGAGAGTCGTCGACTCCTATGTACTGCGGTTCAAGAATGTGCGACGACGTTGAAAATTATATTGCGGAAAATAATATTTTCTATCAGTCTTTAGGATTCCTTGTCGTACTCGCAAACTGCGAAGGTCATAAAAAAGAAATACTCCGGAACAATGTATATGTTAATCCTAAGGGTGAAAAATTCGCAAGAATGTATGATAAGGTTTACTTGTTTGACGGAACCGAAAAGGAAATATTAAAAACGGTTGCAAATGAGGAAAATCCGACAGTCGTATATATGCCGAGACCTGGATATGATTTTTGAGTATTGAGGATTTAAAGCCTTACATAGATAAATTTTTATAAAAGAGATATAAGCGGCATTGATAAAAATTTGCAATGCCGCTTATAAAAAATGTAATGTACTGAAAGGAAAATATATGAAAAAAATCCTTTTCGGAATAGCGCTTATTTTATTTGGTTTTTATTGCACATATATTTCTGAAATAGCCCGTTGGGGCATTGTAACTATTGCAGGAATAATTTTTTCGGTTGCAGGAATTCTTGTTTCGGTATTTGCTGTACTTGGGGAAGACAAGAATTAAATTTGATTTTTATATCATAAAACAAAAGGCGGATATAGAAAATGGGAAACGATAAACTTACTGTAATAAATAAAACTGTAAAGACCGGAATTACTTTCGGCAGCGCGCTTGCCATGGTTATAAGTTATACGACTTGGAAATCCGTCGGATGGGCTATTTTTCACGGACTTTTAAGCTGGGTATATGTTATTTATTTTGTTATAAGATATTGATATGGAATTTTAGTTTACATTTAATCGGTTATAATTCAAAACCCTTCTGAAAAAGAAAATTTTTCAGAAGGGTTTTTACCTTGGGTTACAGACCGATTTTTCTAAGAAGATCCGCGATTTTTTCGGACTGTTCGGATGTTGTATTTTTGTTTATCTGAAGTTCACGTACCGACCGTTTGATTCCTCCGCAGAAAATAAGTTTAAACCATCTTCGTATCTCGAAAAGCGGAGTAAGCCACTTATGTTTTTGAAGTATGGGGTAATGATGCTTTATTATTTCGTAAGGAAGAAAAATTTTTTTCAAAGCATACATTGCTCCGCCTCCACGCTTCTTTTTATGGATAGCTATATGGTTTTGTACTGTGCCGTATACGCCGCCGCTGAATATATATTCCTGAAGCTCGGATGTTGTATCGTCAGGTTCCGCGCCTGAAAACCATACTTCTGACAGCCTGCGGCAAATATTTGCAAAATCAAGAAGATTTCCTTTTTCAAGGAGCATATCGCGGGCGGAAATTTTGCCGGGACCTGCTTTTTTTTCATTTTTATCGAGCAGCCATAAATCAAGTATCGGACGAATACCGCAGCCGCCTTCTTCAATATGCTTCGCAATGTGTGCAATATGATAGAAATAAAACATTTCATCTGTCATCATGCGCAAGCTGCGGTTTGTATCGGGCAGATAAGAATATTTACTGTCCCATACCGAAATTAAAATATCATGCGCGGATGACGCGTATTTGTCTTCTACCAGCTCATAATGCAGTTCTATGTGAGTTTTGTTCTTTGAAAACAGAGAAACGTCATGTCCGCCTTCTTCTTCAAAACGGTATCCCAGCTTTTCGGTGAGACTTTTGACTGCCTGTTTTAAATCCTCCTGATGAACAAGTATATCTATATCGCAGCTTGTTCTCATCCATGGTTCGGGGTAAAAATCTCTTATAACAGCGCCTTTCAGCGGAATATATTGTATTTTTTCCTGCTCAAGTATTCCGCAGGCAAGCTGTTGTTCGTACTTCATCTGTTCATATCTGCGAACAGCCTGAAACTGCTGCTTTCTGAAAAGCGCCGCATTCTCATCGGTATCGGATATAAGTCCGTTTTTAAAGAGTGCCGCACCGACAAGATGTGCAAGTTCCATACGTTTTGAAAACGCATATAAGCTATTGAAAATATCAGGCTTTATTTCAGATTTTATTTTGCCGTCGAGTTGTTCACCGCAGACTTCACTGCGAAGAAGAGCAAAAAATATCTGTGATACAGTCATGATACGTATACTCCTTTAAAATTATATATTGTATGGCTTTTCTCAAGAAATATCCGGCAAATTGTCGTTTACATATAAATTTTATAATTGTTATTCATAAGTATAAAAATTTCGAGTTATGCATAATGCGAATTGCAAGTAAAAAAAGCGGCGAAAAATTTTCGCCGCTTTGCTTTTTCGTTTTACTTTATACATCTGAAATTTTTTTTGCTTCTTCACGAAGTTTATTGTAGACGTCTTGTCCTATTTTTCCGGTTCTTAAAAGATAGTCTCCTAAATCTTCAGAAGTCTCAATGCCGTCGGAGGAGACACCTTCACGTAAAACTACTTTTGCGGCTGTCTTTAGTATTATCTTTAAATCTCCCAAAAACGATATATGCTGTATGTATTTTAAATCATATTCAAATTTTTTTTCCCATGATATTGCATTGCGTCCGTTGCACTGTGCAAGACCGGTTATACCGGGCATAACTGTATGACGCTTCCTCTGTTCCGGAGTCATAAAAACCATATCAAGTATAAGTTGCGGGCGCGGTCCGACAAAAGACATATTGCCTAAAAGAACATTGATTATTCCCGGAAGTTCATCAAGAGATGTGTCTCTGAGAAATTTACCATATGAGGTAAGGCGATTATTGTCAGCGAGAAATATACCGTTTTTATCTTGTTTGTTTGTCATAGTACGGAATTTTATCATTTTGAATATTTTCTCGTTTTTCCCCGGCCTTTTTTGAACAAAAAAAGGATTTCCTTTCATCATGAACAAGCCTGATAATGTAAGAATTAAAAACAGCGGGGACAAAACAACAAGAAGCACAAAGGCAAGACAAATATCAAAGACGGGCTTAAAAAACTTAACATACATATCTGTGTATTTCCTTAAAAACACGCTTTTATAGCTTTAATTACATAATTTTGTTCTTCTTCCGTCATCTTTATGTCTGAAGGCAAACATAAGCCCCTGCTGAAAACATCTTCGCTTACCGGGATTTTTTCTGTATATATATTATCGCATCCTGAAAATACCGGCTGCATGTGCATAGGTTTCCATAACGGACGGGATTCTATATTAAGCTCGTTTAATTTTTTGACTATTTCTATAGGATCTTTTTTACAGTTTTTATTTATAAGCATGCATGAAAGCCAGTGATTTGGCGACGTATAATTCAAATAAGGATTCATTGTAACGGGAAGATTTTCTTTTATAAACCCTTCCTTATAGTTGTTATATATCTTTTGTTTAAGGTTTCTGTGTTCGGAGAGATATTTCATCTGACCGCGCCCTATTCCGGCAAGGACGTTTGACATACGATAGTTGTAACCTATTTCCTCATGCTGATACCACAAAGTATTTTCCCGCGCCTGTGTTGCCCAAAAAAAAGCTTTTTCACGAGCATTTTTATCACGGGTAATCAACATACCGCCGCCTGATGTAGTGATTATTTTATTTCCGTTAAAGCTTATAATACTGTATTTACCGAAGGATCCGCACTGTCTTCCTTTGTATGAAGAAGACAAGGCTTCGGCAGAATCCTCGATAAGAAGGATATTGTTATTTTTGCATATTTCAAGTATTTCGTCCATTTTTGCGGGAGTTCCGTACAAATGCACCATAACAAGCGCTTTTGCCTGAGGATATTTGGCAATTGCCTTCTCAAGCGCGGAAGGATCTATATTCCAAGTATCTCTTTCTGAATCTACAAATACCTGTATTCCGCCTTCATAGCTTATGGGATTGACGGTTGCTGAAAAAGTCATATCGCTGCAGAGTACAATATCTCCGCTTTTTATTCCCGCGAGTTTTATTGCGAGATGCAGTGCAGCAGTACCTGAATTAAGAGAAAGCGAATAGTATTTTTCCGGCATACTGCCGCCTATGTAATTGCTTATGTCTTCTTCAAAAATATCGCAGTTGAAACCAAGCGGAGCTAACCAGTTTTTTTCAAAAGCTTCTTTTATATAGAATAGTTCCTCTCCATGGGTAGTCGGAGATGAAAGAAGTATTCGCTTTTTTAATTTCTCCATAATTAAATGCTAACTTAGCCTTTCGCCCTGCAATTTGATTTATATAAATTACCGCATATCCAAAAAAATTTATACTTATTGTACAGATTTTTTTAGAGTTGCCAAAATAATTGAAATAATATAACTATTACAAAATATTGTAACATGAATATATTATTTTGTCAACATTTCATAATTAAGCCTTTATATCAAAACAAATATTTAAAATTGATTTTTTTGTAAGATATCAAACAACAGTTAAAGAAAAAGCCTCAGATAAATACTTTTAGCTGAGGCTTTTTTGTTATAATATTAGGAGTATAAATTCATATTAGTCGCGACGATCTTTTTCCCAGTCTATTATAGTACCGTTTGAAGCATTTACTTCGTAATCATACTCATATCCGTTAGAATCAAATTCGATTTCATATACATATATACCGTCGTCTCTGTCTTGTTTTATCTTATAGTTTGTAATATCGGTCTCGGAAATTCCGGCATGAGAGAGCGCGGCGGATTTAGCTTCGGCTTCGCTTATAAAGCTGTCTGAAGATGAGGAACCAGGTGAAGAAAATTTATAATCATCATCTTTTTCCTTGCTGCTTTTTACGATATTGCCGTTTGAAGCATTTACTTCGTAATCATACTCATATCCGTTAGAATCAAATTCTATTTCATATACGTAAATACCGTCGTCTCTGTCTTGTTTTATCTTATAGTTTGTGATATCAGCTTCCGATACAGCGGCATGAGAAAGAGCTGCGGATTTAGCTTCAGCTTCGCTTATGATATTGCCTGTAGATGAGGAATCCTGCCCGTTTTGTGGATTTGTGAATTTGTATTCGTCATCTTTTTCCTTTGAGTTCTTTATTATATTTCCTGTTAACGCGTCTATCTCATATTCATATTCATATCCGTCAAAAGCAAAATCTATCTCATATACCATAAGGCCGTCTTCAGTATCAAGTTCGGTCTCAAATTTATAAACGCTGCTAATATCGGAAATTCCGGCATGTGAAAGAGCAATATCAGATGCAGAGTCTTTGTCTATATAAGCTTTACTGCTTGCGGTTCCGACAGATTCAATGCTTTCCGGCAATATGTTTGCAGATTCCATAAGAAGATTAAGTTCATTTATAGATAAAGGAACGAGCCCTTCAAAGGTGTAGCGTGTATTGTATTTCATTATTTCCTGTATAAGTCTTGCTTTACCTACAGTTATACCATACTGTTCAGCAATGTTAGACAGTTCTTTATCTGCTGCAACAGTCTGGCTGAGAACAGCTCCGGAAAAGGTTTCGGTTTGCAGAAGAGAGTTGATCTCTTCAGTTAATCTTGCCTGAAGCTTTTCGCTTTCCGCCTGATCGCTGCCGTCAACACTTATAAGAATAGAATTTGCAAGCTCATTAAGATAGCCGTTTCTGAGCATAGATCCTATTATAGCATTTACGGCAATATCAAGATCGCTGTTTTTAAAATCCATATCTCCGATAACAATTTCAGCGTCTTCATTAAGAGCTTTAACATCTATAACTTTTTCTTTGCGGTTCGCAGTAATCTGAATACTTGGGTTAACATCTAAGGATATTATAGAAGCTACCTTATAGTTTTCGGAATAATAAAAACCGAAGCCGAATGCACCGCCGATAAATACGAGCAGACATGCTGCCAAGGCGGTAGCGCGTTTTGTCCAATTGAATTTTCTTTTGCTGTTATTAATTGAATTCATGGTAATAACCTGTCCTTTCTCCTCCGAGCAGTCAGAGAGGACAGATTCAAGCACATCGGGTACGGATTTTTCAAAAGCCTGTTTTAACTTTGAATTTATCTCGCTTTCTCTCATTCGTGTCACTCTCCTTCATAGAGTTTTTTTAATTTTGTCAATGCGCGGTTGTATTTTGAAAGAACCGTAGGCAAAGGAATTTGCAAAAGTTTTGCAATTTCTCTGTGTTTAAAGCCTGATACGGCATGAAGGATAACGATCTGACGTTCGGTATCCGAGAGGCTTCCCATAAATTGATAAAGAATGAGTTTGTCATCGTTGGAAAGACCTTCATGAGACTGGATAAAAGGTTCCCAGTCCTCCTGCGATATATCTGCAGACTTGCCGCGTTCGCGTATTTTATGCAGGCATAAATTTTTTGCGATAGTAATAATCCATGCCATAGGTTTCTTTTTAGATTGATATTGTCCGGCCGATGAATATATAGACACATAACAATCGTGAAGCACATCTTCCGCATCATGACGGTTTTTCAAAATAGAAAGGGCAAAACTGTATACAGATGCACTTGTAAGCCGATACAGTTCCTCAAGCGCTGCTGTATCCTTTTCTGCGATTTTGTAAAGGCACCTGTCTAACACAGTATTGTCATGCTCAGATTCAAACATATTTGTCGATATCAAACAAACAGAAATCATAGCTTGACTCCTTTCATTTATAATAATACATTTACTTATTGTTTTATTGCATGTGTTTAAAAAAAATTTTTATTCTAAATAATTATAGTATTTATTTAATGTTTTTTCAAGCGATTTTATTAAACGAACAAGGAAAAAATAAATGTTGATTTTTTCGAAATTTTTAATTAAAAAAATGATTTAATAAGATAAAAAGAAGCTGATATTAATATCAGCCTCTTTTTATATTTTCAAAGACAAACTATATTTAATTTTGAAATACTGAAAATTCCGAGAAGTGACGTAAATTAAGGTTTACTGCTGAGCTGTATATTCTTCATATTCGTCGATTATTTTCTGAAGCTCTTCACTGTCTTCGCTTCCTTCGGCAATAAGACCGTTTGCTACGTCTATTACCGAGAGATTATAGTCGGCGTTGTAATCAGCATATACGGTATATTCACCGTCATCGGAAACATATTTTATATATGGCCTTGCCGTAAAATCTCTGATGTAATTTTTAACGGCAATTTCGGTAATACATACGGTATAGCTGAAACTGTTATCTGTTATTTCAAAATATTTAAACTCATCTCCTAAAAGTGACATTGATATATCTCCGCACTGTGCAGTTTCATGAGTAGTGTTTCCGCCTTCTGATAAATCATAGGGTATTACGATTATTCCGTAATCGCTGAAACTGTTGTTTTCGAGCTCTGCGGATATTTTAGCTATAAATCTTAATCCCTGAACACCGGAAAGGCGTATCTGAACTCCGTCAAGCATTACAATTTCAGAAGCTATGCCGGACGGCTTATATATATGTTTTTCTCCTTCAGAACGCACAGCCACAAGCGTATCCGCATGCAGTGAATCATATATGCTTTCGTATGATATAACGACGGAATCCTGAGAAAGAAGCAGTTTTTCACCTGAAATTGAAGCACCCTTGCATATTTCCAAAACGCATCCGCCGGGAACAACAAGGCCGGGCGAGACAACAGCTTCTCCTAAGAGATATACCGTGTCGCCGGTTTGCGCGACAGTAAAAGCGCTGTCAAGAGAGGGATATCCGTTTCCTTCTATAAAGGCGATATTGTCGGATATCATATATAAAGCCGGTTGATAGAAACACTCATAGCTTTCATAATAAGGAAGATAAGCACTGTCTGCTCCTGCCGGAAAGTCTTTGTGATCTGACGCTCCGTATTCGTCCGGAGACGGAGCGGAAAATGCGAAGTCATCGTATCCTGCATTATCTGAGGCAGTAAAATTGAAGCATCCCAAAAGAACATATGAGTTTTGTGCGTCGGCAAAAGTTTTTGCCGCCCATGCGTCTCCGAACAAACCTTGCTCATTTACATAGCAGTCATATCCGCCCTGTTCTTTAGGTATATTTCCGGCCGAGTAAAATCCTTCGGCATAATCGAAACTTTCAAGATTAAGCAAGCCGGAATTATATTTTATTCCGAAGAAACCGCTTTGAGCTGCAGCTCCGCGGAAATAAACGTTTACTTTTACATTATTTTCGGACTGAGAGACTGTATATATGTACTCTGCGGTATCGGGGGTATTGAGCATAAGGAAATATTTTCCCGATTCATATGCGCTGAATCTCATTCCGCCGTCTTCCGTGTCAAGATTGCAGATAAACTCTGCAGAAAGTCCGTCTGCACGGTAAAGCCTCAGAAATTCGCCCGGATTTGAATCTGACGAATATGCATAATCTGGTATTATAAAATCTATACCGTTTTCAAATCCGCGGATGTTTCCGTCAGAACCGTAAGCGTTTATTTCAAAGGCATAAACAGCAGCCGAACTTGAAATAAATACCGGGTCATTCTGAGCCGAGCTTATGGAATCCGAGATAGATCCGTCGGTTATCGGGACATGATTTATCTCGACTCTCACAACCCCGTTTGCATCAAAATTAGGTGTTCCGTAAAGCGTGGGAAGTTTTTCAAGCCATATGGCGTAAAGCTGAATATCTTCAGTAAGTGTAAGGAAAGTAAAGCCGGAATCGGCGTCTGGATCAGTATTCCAGCCGATAAATATGCAGTTTTCCTTTGTAAGGCCTGACGCATCCGGAAGCTGGTATGTTTCACCGGATATATTTGTTATAGGCTGCGGAACTTCACCGGAAGCGCCGTTGGGATCGAATGTTATGGTATAGTTTTTTCTCCATTCGACATTTATTTTTTCGGAAGAGCTTTCAGGAGCATAGCGGTATACGCCGTCAGTCATCTCAACAGGTTTTCCGCCGATATACGGAATACCGGAGCCTTCAGGTGTAAGTATAAATACGGGATTGCCGGTCGTATCCTCATCTTCGACGCTTACAAAGCCGCCTTTTTTAGAATAAACTACGAAATCATAAGCCGGATCAACGGAAATTTCCGAACCGTCAGGACGCTTATACATTTCATTGTTGAAAATAACGGTTTTTTTGCCGGTAATGGTACCTTGATCTGAGAATGTTACGCCTCCGCTTATATAACTGCCGTTAACATATATAAACAGATTTCCGTACATAGTTTTCGGAGCCCAGCCCCAGCCGCCGTTTACGCTGTAGAATGATCCGCCGTTAAGATGTGCGGAGGTGTGAGACGGATTTTCTTCAGTCCCCACCTGAGCGTTAGAGCTTATAACGTCTATTACGGCAAATTGGCCGTTTTCGACAATAATTTCCGATTTCGGTTCATTTGTGGAATATATGGGCGAAATATAAAGATTAGAATTTGAAGAGAAGTTTTTGGTAAAGATTATATTTCCGTTTCCGTGAATATACTTTCCGTTTGAGGTTTCGACGAAAACTGTAATATCGTCCATAACGGTAGGCCCGCCGTTGAATGTGAAGGGCTGAGCGTCGCCGCTTATCTTTAATACCGAATCGTCATCAGCGCCTTTAACTGTTATAGTACCTCTTGGTATAGTGTCGCTGAATTCTATATGAGTATATGTTCTGCCGATAATGACTGTTCCGCCGTCTTTCAGATTTGAAACCGCTTCAGTCAGAGATGTGAACGGTATATATTTTTCGCCGTTGTATTCAACGTCGGCGTTTATATCTGATACAAAAACGGTTTTTACTCCGTCTATCTCATAAACTGCGGCTGTTCTTTCGGACCAGCTGACAGTATATACTCCGTTTTCAGAAACTTTAAGCGTATATCTGCCGTCGTCTCCCAAAGATAATTCTTCACCGTTGACGCAAGGAACTTTTTCTGCCTCGGGAGAAAATACAAGTATTGGTTCAGCGTCCGCGGCGGAAGATTCATCGACCGAAACGCTGCCGCCTTCAGAGGATTTTACTACAAACACGCTGTCAGAATCAATATTAAATCCTTCTGCTGTACCATTGTTGAATATTACTATTTTTCTGCCGGAAGCATGCGTAAGATTGTTGTAAGTAATATTTTTATTTGAAAAATTGCCTCCGTTTATTATAAAGTATAAGTTCCCGTAAACATTAACATTGGAATATCCGCTTCCGCCGTTTAGGTGAGTGTTTATATCTCCGCCGTTTATTGTTACAGAGGCGTATCCGGGGGCCGGTTCACTTCCTAAAGTGGCTGAATTTACACCGATAAGATTTATTTGGTGGAAAATACCTCCTGATATTGTCTGAGTCACCTTATTTGTATTGCCGGATATAAGACCGGTTAGAAAAAGGTCTCCGCCGTCATTCTGAACTTTGAATTTTTCGGTTATTACAAGATCGGGCGCCGAAATGTAGTTCAGCTTTTTTACCTTAAGGGTGATATCATCAAGAATTATTTTGCCTGATTTAAAATTAAGAAGGGAATACTGACTCAGAGAATCCGTATCCGCACCGGCGATACCCGTTATTGTCACGGGTCCGCGTCCTGCGGGATCCACAAAATCTGAATCCGTATTGTTGTCTGAAGGCGAAAAATCTCCGCAGATTATCGCTTTTCCTCCTTCGGCGCCGAGGGCGGCAAAAGCTTCGCCGAGCGAAGTGAACGGAGTAAATGAGATACCGTTGTAAATTACGTTTTCGTCATTTGACAGAAATACGGTTTTTACTCCGTCTATTATACATCCTCCGGATATTTCTTCAACCCAGGTTATGTCATATTGTTTTGTGCTGTCTAACGGGAGGGAATATTTGCCGTCGGCACCTGCAAATATTGCTATTCCGTTTGCCGCCGGGATTTTTCCTTCTTCCGGAGTGAAAATAAGCACCGGGTTTTCATCAGAAGCAGAATTTTCATCTATTGACACGGTTCCTCCGGCAGACGAGCGTATTATATATGCGCTGTCAATGACTTCAAAACCGTCAGCCATGCCGTTGTTGAAAATAACTACTTTTTTGCCGGAAGCATGTATAAGCTTGCTTTCAACTATTTTTTTAGTGGTAAAGTCGCCGCCGTTTATTATGTAATATAAATTTCCGTAAACGGTTGAATCAGAATAGCCGCTACCAAAGTTAATCTGAGTGTTGACAGTTCCGCCGTTTATGGTTATAGAGGCATATCCCGGCGCGGATGTGCTGCCGAGCGTTGCCTGCCACATTCCTATTATATTCATTTGATCGAATATTCCGCCGGAAATTACCTGTGTAATACGATTGGTATTCCCGGAGATCATTCCCGTCATGAAGAGCGATCCGCCTGACTTTGAAACTTTAAAGTTTTCCGTCATTACAAGATCCGGGGCGGAAAAATATTTGGTTTTCATCATTTTGAGGGTTATGTCGTCAAATATTATCCTGCCTGATTTGAAATCAAGTGTCGCACTCTGATTAAGTGAATCCGTATCTGCTCCGGAAGCTCCTGTTATTGTAACCGGACCGCGTCCTGCAGGATCAATGAAATCGGAATCGTTAACATTGTCAGACGGCGAAAAGCTGCCGCATACTATAGCTTTGCCTCCGTCTGCTCCAAGCGCCTGAAATGCCTGCGCGAGAGACGAAAACGGAATATATGTTTCTCCTTTATAGCTGACGCTTGCGTCATTTGAGAGAAAAACGGTTTTTTCTCCGTCGATAACGTAAGCCGAAGGATCATCGGCACTCACGCTGAAAACGAGCAGAGAAGCAAAAAGCAATGATAATATTATAAAACTTAGTTTTTTCATTTTATTTTCTCCCGCTTAATTATTGTTCACCGTAAATTCGTATTCACCGGAGGTTATTTCATACCATGCGCGTCCGTTCTCATATTTTATAAAGCTTACGCCTTCTGATAAAAGAACATCCTTGCCGCCCTCGGTTATCACGGCAGCTTCTTTTTCAATAGGCAAACCTAAAGTTGCCGTTGTGTTTGCCGGGACAGTGCATTTGTAAGTAAATATTTTTCCGTCATCCGACAGTTTCCATTCGCTTTTTATTTCTCCGCTGCGCGAATTATAACTGCCTTTTGCATAAGTAAGGCTTCCGCCGTATGTCGGTTGAAGGATAAAATGCTGATAACCGACGTTTTCTTGCTTATATCCGTGAGTGATGCCGAGAATATCGGTATAAAGCCATGATGCTACACATCCTGAGAAGAAGTGATTAAGAGAATTTACTCGGCTGTAACATTCCCATGTAGTAGTAGAACCTTGGGTTACCGGATAAAGTATAGAGGGATATTGGGTTTGTTCTATGAGAGTAAAAGCCGTATCGGCGTTGCCGTGCTGTGAAAGTGCATAATAAAGGATAGGATAACCTATAAAGCCTACTGTCTGCACGTTTGGAGCGATTCCGTTTTGGCTGTCTCCGTTTTGTATCAGTTCGGCGAGAAGATCTGCTGCAAGCTGGCGCTTTTCTTCTGATTCGTAAAGATTGTAGTATATTCCCATGGCGTATGACGTCTGAGTATTTGTTTTGCAGGTATAGCCGTCTTCCTCAAGGAAGTTTTCACGCCATGCCGCCGCAAATTTTTCACTTTCAGCAAGATAATAGCTTTCGTCTTCCGTATAGCCGAGAATACCGGCAATTTTAGAAAGTATACCTATACTGTATGCGCTGTAAGCCGTTCCTATTTCCGGATAGTTTTCACTTGACGCCATTCTTCTGTCGTATGCAACATTGTCGCCGTACCAGCCGTCGGCACGTACATATCCGTTGTTTTTGCAGGTGCGTATAAGGTAATCCGCCCATTTTTTCATTTCATCATAGCTGTCCTGAAGGAATGATATATCTCCGTACTGGAAATACAGCTGCCACGGTATCATAATCACGGTGTCGCTCCAGCCGCTTGGAGTTTTTGTCGTCTCGGACGGAAGAGACGGAAGAGGCACAATCTCCGGAATAACGCCAGAGGGTCCCTGAGCATTGCGCGTCATCTCTTGAAAGCTTCTGTAAATATTATAAGCGTTGAAATTATAGTTTGCCGTGTATGCAAAGCCTTGGGCGTCACCGGTCCAGTTGTTTTTCTCGCGCGTAGGACAGTCGGTTATAGCGCCTATGAAGTTGCCTTCCTGAGAGCGTATGGTGTTTTCAAAATATGTATTTAAAAGTTCGTTTGACGATTCGAAATATCCGGTTCTTATATTATCTGTGGAAAGTACAAGAGCCGTGATGTCGGATAATGGAATAGGTTCTGAAAGACCGCTTATCTCGGCATATTGAAATCCGTGATATACAAAGGAAAATTCAAAGGTTTCCATTCCGTCGCCCGCAAAAATATATTTATCTTCTCCGTTTTGATCTCCGCTTCCCTGGTTTACTATGTAAGGAGTCACGTCAGTTCTGCCTTTTGAATCAAGCATTTCGCTGTAACGCAGGTTTATTTCCGTTCCTTCGGGAGCTTGAGCAGTTATACGGAGCGTAGCGGAAATATTTGTCGGGAATTTATATACATATACTCCGTCTTCCGGATTTGTAACTTCTATAGGATTAACCTGTCTTATTACTCGTATCGGATTTGTATTTTCACCGACGATATCTCCTTTTATTCCTCCTATTGTATCGGTTACCGTGCATTTGCTCCAGGCGGATGTGTCAAGACCGTTTTCATTCCAGCCGTCAATATTTTTTCTTCCGTCAATATACTGACCGATATAAAAGCGGTTTGTAATTACCGGACCGTCTGTTGTTGAAAGCCACGAATCGTCTGTATCAATTACTTGTTCACTGCTGTCGGCATAAGTTATAATAAGTTTTGCCTTAAGGCCTATTTTTGTGCCGTAATCAGAACCTATAGGACCACCGTTGTACCAACCCATACCTAGCTGACAGGCAAGTGTATTTTCACCGGAGCTGACAAGATCGGTAACGTCGTAAGTCTGATAATAAAGCACCTGATTATATTCGGATTTCCCTGGCGCGAGATAATCGTCGCTGCAGCGGTTTCCGTTAAGATACATTTCATGAGTTCCGGCGGCGGTTACATAAAGGCGCGCTTTTTCTACTGCTTTTCCTTCATCCGTAGAGAAGCTTTTTCTGAAAAGAGGTGCCGCATACGGAGATGAACTGCTGTTTTCATATATTAGTGAATCGTCGGTGCCGTAAAGCTGCCATTTATTAAGAGATCCGAATTCTCCGCCTGCAACGCGCGGTTCGGCATGACCTATGCGTCTGACATATTCAGAATTTGTGTAAGTATGGACCTTTGTGCCGTTAATATATGTCACAACCGTTCCTTCGTTTATTTCAAGAGTCATTTCGAAAGGAACATTTAGCATATCGCTTACGCTTGGAAATATTGAGCTTAAGTCTACTTCCTCAATGATGCCGTAACCGCCGTCTTTTTGATAATGCGGACGGAAGTACGGTTTGCCGGAAGTGACGTTTATCTGCCACATAAGATTTGACGAGCCGTCTTCTGACTGACAGAAATTGATTCCTACAGCGCCGGAGATAAGCACAAGCTCGGCTTTGATTTTGCCGGAAGTGTAATTAAAATCCGCCGTGCCGGCTGAGATCCATTTGTTATTGGTGCCGAAATCTCCGAAAAGACCTGTTTCAAAACGGGCTATAGTACCGGGTGATATAATTTTTCCGTCTTTGTCCGATGCGAAAACAGTCCAGAAATATTCGGTGCGCGGCTGCAATTCTGGACCTGAATAATAAATACCGGTTTCACTGGTTTCAGGTTTATTTATATCCCAGACATCATATATGCCTGAATTCAGATTTTCAAGACTTGATGAAACGACAAGCCTGTATCCGGTTTGTTTTTGTCCTCTGACAGCAGAACTAAAATTCCATGATAAATATGGATTTTTATAGTCTATACCGCGCGGATCTTTACGGAAATCGCATAAAAGATTTGTGATATTTGTATATTCGAGTTCAGAGTTTGTTTTCATCATATTTCTCACTATCGTGTTAAAATCGTTTTCATCTGCAATCTTGTCGCCGTTTATATCAATAATAGGCAGAAGGCTGTCAAAGTTTCTTTTCGATACCATTATGTCGTCTATATTGATTACGCCGTCTCCGTTTAAATCTCCGGCGTCAAGCTCTATTTGAGGCAGAATTATATTGTTGTTGTCTACAACAACATTGTTTATGCCGGCTTTAAGATATCCGTCTCGCAATATGGTTATATCGTATTGCCCCGGATCAAGTTCAGCACTAAAACTGCCTAAAGGTCCGATTTCATGCGCTGTTGTGATTATCCGCATACCGTCGCTTCTTGAAAAAGTGATTTTTGCGCCTGATAAATTTCCTGTAAAAGCGGAAAGCACGGTATAGCTTCCTTGTACCGTCGCTTTGTCAGAAATTCCTTCATCCGCATAAGAAAAAATACTCATGCTTCCGGTAAACAAAAAGCATGCGGCAAGAAACAATGCAAGCAGTTTGTTTCGTTTCATTTTATCCCTCCGTAATAATTTTTATTAAAGGATTTTCAAATTCTGCCTGAAAATCGGCAGAATTTCCTTTATATCTTAATTATATCATGTCGTTTTGTTATTAAAATTGTTTTTTATGACTATAATATATTGATTTTTTTAGTACAATATTTTATAATTGACTTGATAAAATATGCAAAGAGCGTAAAAGGATAAGATGGCATGCAAAACCGTTATATAAAAAAACTCACCACTTTTCTTCCTGTGGAGCTTGAACATAAATTCGATCCGCTTGATTTTTCATGTGATAAAGACAGTATGGTATTAACAGAAAAAATTTTAAACGGCAGAGATATAATTTTAAGTAAACATGACTGGAAAATGCATGCGATGTACCACAGCCTGCAGACATATAAGTTTGCATATATTCACAGCGGTTCATTTCTCATATATACCGACGGCAAGCCGACGAGGCTTAATGCCGGTTCTCTTTGCATAGTTCCTCCGGGTGTTGTTCAAAAGTTTACGATAGATTACAGTAAGGCGGATACGTCTGATACGGTTATGGTAAATATTCTTGTAAGATCTTCGGCTGTTACAGATATACTTTATCAAGTTTTCGCCGGAAAAAATGAGGTTTCTGAATATCTTTATAATACATTTTATAAGGAAAGTTTTCCTGAATTCATGGTGCTTCGTACTCCGGGTGAATTTACCAGAGATATAGCTGAGGCTTTATTTACAGAAATAATGTCATCAGCGGAAAAAGACGATCCGCCGTATACGGCAGGGTGTCTTTTAAGTGCGCTGATATTCAGTTATCTTAAGCATTCGGCAAACTATACCGTCGAGATTTCTTCAGTGTATACCGGAAGTACTGAGGCGATAAACCGTATTATAAGATGTATACAATTGGAATTTAAAGATATTACACTTGAGGAGCTGTGCAGAAGATTTCATTACACGCCTTCATATATTTGCCGCATAATAAAGCGTCATACCGGAATGACTTATAAAGAATATTTATCAAATGAACGGTTAGACAACGTATGCAAAACTCTGATTTTGACTGATAAACCTATACGCGATGCAGCAGCTGAAGCGGGATGGCAAACTCTCGAGCATTTTTACAGGGTATTTCACAAAAAATACGGAATGACTCCTCTTGAATACCGAACTGTAGCAAAGAAAAAGCTGCTTTAATTATTTCATATAATAAAAGCATATTGACAAAAATCCGAAATCGTACTATACTATTAAAGTTCGATTTCGGATTTTTATTTTTATGGAGAAAAAATATATGGAACATCGGAGAGAAATAAGAAGGATAATGACGGCGATAAATATTATTGACGGAATTTATTCACAGGCTGCAAAAGAAATAGGGATAAGCGAGAATACGCTTGCATTGATATATGCGCTCGACGATGAAAAACATCATTCTCAGGTAGATATAAGCCGGGAATGGCTTATTCCGAAAACAACACTCAACTCTATTGTAATGGACTTTATATCTAAAGGATATATAAAGCTTGTTCCCGAAGGACATACAAAAGAAAAATTAATTTGTCTTACTGAAGATGGGAAGAAATATGCGGAATCAGTGCTCAGACAAATATATTTTATGGAAGAAAAGGCATTTTGCGAAACGCTTTTAGATTCAGAAAATTTTGCAGAAGATATAGAAAATTTTGCACAAGGGCTCAAAAAAGAGCTTAAAAGGCAGAAAAATATGAATATTAAAAAGACATAAATATAATCGAATCAGGGGAATTTTTATGAATATACAATTATCGGAACATTTCACATACAAAAAATTGCTGAGATTTACTTTGCCGTCGGTTATAATGATGGTTTTCTCATCGATATATGGTGTAGTAGACGGATTTTTTGTATCAAATTTTGTAGGAAAAACACAATTTGCCTCTGTCAATTTTATTTTTCCTTTTCTTATGATATTAGGATCTGCCGGGTTTATGTTTGGTACAGGGGGCAGTGCACTTGTTGCCAAGACTTTAGGAGAAGGGAAAAAAGAAGAAGCGAGAAATATATTCTCACTCATAGTTTATGTTTCGGTGGTGGTAGGTTGTATAATATCAATTTTGGGAATAATTTTTATTCGTCCCGCAGCGGCGTTTTTAGGGGCTGAGGGAGAGATGCTCGATTATTGCGTGACATATGGCAGGATATATTTGCTGTCTATGCCGGCGCTGATTTTGCAGTATGAGTTCCAAAGCTTTTTTATTGCTGCAGAAAAACCTCATATGGGACTTGCGGTAATTATATGTTCTGGAGTTGCAAACATGGTGCTTGACGCACTTTTCACTGCGGTGTTTAAATGGGGAATAGCCGGAGCATCGGCAGCTACGGCTATAAGTCAGTGCATAGGAGGATTTGCTCCTTTAATTTACTTTGCGTGCAGATCTACCGGTGATCTTAGGCTGACGAAAGCTCATTTTGAAGGGAAAGCACTTTTAAGGACTTGTACAAATGGCTCGTCTGAGCTTATGTCAAATTTATCGATGTCGCTTGTAAGCATGCTTTATAATATACAGCTTAACAAATATGCCGGAGAGGATGGAATTGCGGCATACGGAGTATTAATGTATGTAAGTATGATATTTATCGCTATTTTTATAGGCTTTTCAGTTGGAACAGCGCCGATAATAAGTTATAATTATGGAGCACAGAACTTATTTGAATTAAAAAATCTGTTAAGAAAAAGCCTTATCATAATAGGAATTGTGTCAATTTTTATGCTTGCATTTGCTGAATTTCTTGCACAGCCGTTATCAGGAATATTTGTGGGATATGATAAAGAACTGTACAGACTTACTCTGCGCGGATTTTTTATTTACTCATTTTCTTTTTTGTTTTCGGGTATAGCTATATACGGTTCTTCGCTGTTTACAGCATTGAATAACGGGATAGTTTCTGCATTAATATCCTTTTTAAGAACGTTGCTTTTTCAAACAGCAGCTGTATTAATTCTACCACTTTTTTTAAAGATGGACGGAATATGGCTGTCTGTGGTGGCAGCCGAAACGGTTGCGGCCGCTGTGACGGCTGTATTTATTATTGCGATGAGAAAAAAATACGGTTACTGATTTTTTCTAAAGCCTTTTATTTAATGTTTTTACATAAAATCAGATAAGTTCCGAAAATGATTTTATGTAAATATCAGTGATATTTCTTATGCTGTCAGCGCTTTTTTCGGATGATTCGTCATAAACTCCTATACAGTAAAATCCTGTACTTTTAGCGGCTGACAGAGCTGTAAAATTATCATCAAAAAGTGCGATTTCGGAAATGTCGGCTCCGAGTCTGTCAGCTGCCTGACGATATATTTCAGGATCAGATTTTACAAGGCCGAAGTCGTCTATGGACCATATTTTTTCAAAAAAATCATATATTCCGTTATTTTTTAGGCATACATCGGTCGTAATATGAGGACTTGCAGTAAGCACTGCGAGAACATGACCGTTATTTTTGAGCGTTGCAAGATATTCCGGAATATATGGCTTGGTTTTAATTCTTGTTGAATATGCCTTAATGGCATAGGAATTCATGCGTTTTATAATATCTTCTTCAGTTCCGGACACACCCATTTCGCGAAATAGCTTTGCTGTTCCTAAGTCGCCTAACGGAGTTATTATCTGAATAATATTTTCAGGATAGTTTATTCCGCTTTCATCAAGTATTTGAAGCATTTTTTTTGCCCATTCATCCATGGAATCAACAAGAGTTCCGTCAAGATCAAAAACGCAGTATTTCTTCATGAGCAGATCCTTTCTTTTATTACAGTATTTCTATAAGTAAAAGCCCGTTATTGTACAACTCGACTTCAAATTTGCATACGCCGTCGATACACTCGGCTTCAAATTCTTCTGCCGGTCTTAGCTGTGAAATTTCCCGAAGTTCCTGGATTTGTTCAACGGTCAGATTTTTTCCGTATCCTTTTTCACAGTATACACGGTATGGGTTTATATTTTTTTCATCTATGCGCCAAAAAATAACACGCTTTGTTTTTCCGCTAATTCCGTTTATTATTATTTCCTGTGAAATTTTGGGGAGACTTTTGTTAAAGTTTTCGGAAGAATAAGTTAAAACAAGCGCAAAATTACCGCAGTTGTCGGAAGTGGCGAGCAGAGTTGTATTTTCGGGAGCTTTTTCGTAATACAATACATTTTCTTTTAGTTTTCTTAAAACTGCAAAAGCATTGTAAATCGGCTTTTTTATAAAGTTGAGTGAAAAGAAATTCCGGAATCCAGAAAAATCTTCGGTCATCTCATGTTGTCCGGAAAGACATATCATCAGCTTTGAAATTATCGCGTTTCTCTCTATAAGCCGAGTGATCATTTTTGCAAAAAAAACAGCATAAATTTCCGTTTCCCTGAAAATCAGAGACGGAAAATGTTCACAATCGGCAAAGCCTCCCGTGCTTGCTCCCCATTCGTCGATAACAAACTCAACTGATGTCGGCAAATATTTGTCTATGGCTTTTCGGTAGTTTTCATATTTCTTGCAGTTTAATTCTACATCAAGCGGAATTTCACCGCTTTCTAATGCTCCGGGATTTGTTCCGTAATCGTGCGCGCATACGAAATCAAGCTGTACATTGTTTTCTTTAACATATTTCATAAAGCCTTCAAAAAAATTCATATGCACCGCAAGCGCCGGACCGCCTATCTTCATTTTGCCTGCGCCGAGCGTCTGACATGCCTCATTTATTCCATCGGCAAAACCGCAGTAAAGCTTTATGTATTCTTTAAGGCGTATTTCGGCGCTTTCTTCAGATGAATCCAGCTCTCCCATGAAATACGGCTGAATATCAGGTTCGTTGTAACATTGCAAATACCATTTTGATACGGTCTTTGCTCCGTATCTTTTTATTATATGTTCTGTATAAGCGCGGCAAATTTCTTTCCATATATCATAATCAGCGGGTATGGAATTAACTATCATTTTGCCTTTATATCTTGTTTTATTTTTTGCCGAAGCGCTTTTCAAATCGGGATTTTTTGCAAGAAACGGAGGAAGAAAGTTGTATGACAAAAGTATTCCGAATCCTTTTTCGGTCATATAGTCGAGTCTCTTGTCATTGAGTGAAAAGTCATAATGCAGCTTTCCGTCTCTTTCCGTTACTATATCTTCAAGCATAGAGTACATCCTGACGGTATCGGCTATATTTTCTTCAGCTATTGTATCAAGGATCCGCTTTCCCCAGTCGTCTTCTATTGCATCCGTGGGATGAAAATGGATATTATTCCAGAAATTACTCTGCTTTTTTATCATTTTTCCAGCATTTATTATTATTGACATAATTAAAATCTCCTTTTAAAACTATTATAAGGCATATTTACATTTTAATATTTTATAATAAGGCAATAAATGAGAAATACGACTTATAATTTATAAAAAAAGACTTATTGTTATAAGACGGGGATTTTTAATGCTGATATTCTATCATTTTGTATTATAGAAGTCAAGGAGAAGTATTTAAAATATCTTTTCGGATAAGTATTTGAGATGTGAAATCCGGCGGATTGGCTCAACATCGATCGCCGGTTTTTAGAATTATAGATTTAATATTTTATTGTGCAGGTGCATTGTGTAATAAAACCTTTTTGATGTTTTAAATAACCCAAAAATTCATGTATTAGAAACTTTTAGAAGTTTTTTTCGTCTATACAGACAGAAATATATTTTAAGAGGAGAATTTTCTGTGAGAAGGTATTCAGCGTTAATTTTAGCATTTATTTGTGTATTAGTTATGATAAGCTGTTCCGAAACCGAAACAGAAGGTATAACAGGAACGATAAAGTTTTACTCTGAGCCTGCAAAACAGTTTACCGCCCCTGTTTCAGCTGATTCAGTTAAATTGACGAAAGAGCAGGAAAAAGAAATAAAATCGATACTTGATAATGTAGAGGTATGGGTTGACGACTATTTAGTTGACCGTGTAGTATATTATTTTGACGGTGAGTTCAAATTGTCTGACAGTGAGTTTGTGTATTACTTTTCTTACGAGTATAATTTAATTTACTATGATCATTATTTTGCTGAAATTGCCAAAGAAGAAATGCAATTTATCAAAGACCTTAATACATGAATAAAAACCTTATGGTAAAGATCATTTTTATATATGCATATATACCGAACTGAAAGTGTGGTTGTAACGATATACATTTATATAGAATATTTGATAAAATGATCAAAAAGAGAATTGATTTTTAAAAAGCCGGCATAATCATAATAAATATAAAGAAATTTCGGTATAACGTGAAGGTATATAGGTATATCCGTATATTTTAAAAACATATCTGCTGTCATTATTTTTATTTCGGTCATATAATGACAACGGATGCGCCTGTGTATTTATATTTACAGAGCGTATCCATTTAACAATAAAGAACTGTCAGGAGATAAATATATGAATAACCAACAGAATACTGAAAATAAACTTACAGGCACGCGTACTGAAAAAAATCTCACATCAGCAGCTTCTCAGGAAGCTCAGGCACACACAAAATATGAACTTTATTCAGGCGTTGCATATGAAGAAGGACTAGCGACAGTTGGAGACAGCCTGTGGAATTTATCACATCAGGAAAAGGAACACAGTGAGATATGGTATGATTATCTCGGAAAAATAGGGACTACGCAGCAGAATCTTGAAGCGGCGATGGCATCGGAAGCATATGAGGCTGATTCACTGTATCCTGAATTTGCAAGAGTTGCTGAAGAAGAGGGCTTTGATGATATTGCTGAAAAATTCCGTCTGGTTGCAGGAATAGAAAACAATCACAGAGATATACTTAAGAATATTCTCACCGAACTGAAAGACGGAACCCTTTACGGAGGAGCTCCCGAAAACGCAGAATGGTTCTGCACTAACTGTGGATATGTTGCCAAAGGCTCAGACGCTCCGGAGCAGTGTCCGGTATGCTCTTACGGACGCGGATATTTTATAAGGTACGACAACGATATCAATTGTTAAATTTAAAGTCTAAAAAAAGAGGTCTCCTTTATAAAAAATATCTGTCGATGTGTTCAAGAGTAACGTTGACGGCATAAACTGAAAAACTGTCATGATTTTTATCATGACAGTTTTTTGATTTTATTTAAGCTTTGCCTTTGCAGCCTCCGAAAGAAACTCCGGAAAGCAAATTTGTATCAAATGAAAAATTGAGCTTTTCGGATTCGCGCTCACGTTTTAATGCAAGACGTATAAGCTCGTCGAGAAGTTCGGAATATTTTATTCCGCTTGCTTCCCAAAGATAAAAAGACAGAGAACCGGGAATAGTGTTTATTTCATTTATATAAATATCTCCGGTATCTTTATCTATAAGAAAATCAACACGCGATACTCCTGAGCATCCAAGCGCTCTGAATGCTCCTATTGCATACTGCTGTATCTTTTCTTTCTCCTCTACTGACAATGGGGCGGGAAGTATTCTTTTTGTATCTGCCATTCCACCGCTTTTTGCGCCTGTTTTTCCTCCGTTTTTTCCGCCTGACAGATATTTGTCCGCATAGCTTAATATTTCATCGTGATTTATCGGCTCTTCACATTCCGAAGCCTGTGCTTTTTCCGAATCCCCAAGTACGGAACAGTTTATCTCCCGCATATTTATTACGGCGTTTTCCACAAGTACGCGGTCGGCAAATTCGTATGCATATTCAAGAGCATCTGAAAGTGCCTTTCTGTCGGCGGCTTTCTTTATGCCTACGCTTGATCCGAGGTTTACAGGTTTTACTATTACAGGATAGCGTGTAGCCGATTCTATTTCCGAAATAACGGAATCGGTATTGAGGAGATATTCTCTTCTGCCTTTTACTATGCAGTCAAGCACCGGAAGGCCGGCTGCTTTCATTATTATTTTTGATGCATATTTATCCATTCCGAGTGCTGAAGAAAGTATATCGCATCCGGCATATGGGCATGAGACGGCATGCAGATATCCGGCGATAGTTCCGTCCTCAACATTTGTTCCGTGTACTACGGGAATGGCAACGTCAATATAGTCGACTATATCCTTTGAAAACATTTTTGACGGATATCTTACAAGATTTATCCTGCCGCTGTCATTTACTAAAGTTATGCGTGTGCTTTGTGAAATAAGCTCGTTTATATCTCCGCCATATGATGAAATGTCGGAGATTTTCTCGCCTGTGAACATTTCTCCCTTTTTGCTTATGTATATGGCTATAGGATCATATTTTTCGGTATTAAGGCTGCGGTATGCCTGAATACCTGAAATAACCGACACTTCATGTTCGACGCTTTTTCCGCCAAATAATACCCCTGCTTTTATTTTTATTGCCATAGCTTTCTCCTAAGAAATATAATATTTAATATTAAATTATATCTAAAAATTATCCGGAAGGTCATTTTCAATGAGAATGACGTTTCTTGAACTGCCCGGAAGAGTTTTTGCAGTTTCTATTGCTGTTATGACATTTTCAAATATCATAAGCTTGTTTTGATCAAATCCGGCGGATAAAACTCCTTGTTTTATCGCTCGGGTCTGCTTTTCTCCGATAAGGAATATATAATCGCATATTTGTGCCGCTTCCTCACCGAATTTTCTGTTGTATTCGTCCTGTTTTTCCCCAAGCTCTATCATACCCGGAGTTATTATAATTTTCCTGCCTTCAAAACCGTTTAAAACTTCAAGAGCGGCTCGGGCGCCGCCGGGATTAGAATTAAATGAATCGTCAATTATGACAAATCCCTGACCTTTAATTAAAGAAAGTCTGTGAGGTGCGCCTTCAATGCGTCTTGCTCCGAGTATCAGACTGTCGTCCGAAACTCCGAGAGCTTTGGATACTGCTACGCATCCCGTAACATTTAAAATATTGTGAGCGCCAAGAAGTTTTGTAGAAAGTTTAAGGCTTTGCCCACCGTAACAAACTGAGAACGAGGTGCCGTTTTCAGACAATGACAATATGTCGGCTGTATAATCTGCTTTTTCCTTATTTTGTATTCCGTAATATACAGCCTTTTTTGTCAGTTCTGTTTTTGAGGCTAAATATTCATTGTCGGCATTTAAAAATATTATTCCGTCCTCAGGTAAAGCGTCATAAAGTTCAAACTTTGTTTTTATTATATTTTCTATACTTCCGAATGTTTCAAGATGACATGGACCGATTGAGGTTATAATACCGTATTTCGGCTTTACAATATCGCAAATTTCCTTAATTTCACCACGGCTTCTGGCTCCCATCTCGCAAATGAATATGTCGTGCGCGGCAGTGAGATTTTCACGTATAACTTTTACAACTCCCATAGTTGTATTATAACTTGCAGGAGTCATAAGGGTATTGTATTTTTCAGAGAGAAGTGTATTCAAAATATATTTTGTACCCGTTTTGCCGTAACTTCCTGTTATACCTATAACGATAAGATTAGGAAGTGAAGCTATTTTTCTTTTTGCTTCGTTTATATATTTTCTGCGGACAGCATTTTCAGCAGGTCTGTTTGCAAGATTTACAACAATAACGGAATAGGAAGGGAAAATCAGCATTAACTGACAGATAAGCAAGTATATTCCGTGAGATGCGGAAATAAACGAAAGTACTCCTAAAAATATAAATAATATTGTTGCGGTTATATACAGACGTTTTACTCTTGCCGTAAAAACCAAAGGCTTTTTAGCTTTTTTAGGCAGATGCAAAAGTAAAAAAGCAATATTTGGTATAAGCGAAAGCAATGCAAGCCATCCGCCGCCGAAAATAAAACATATAACTGCCGACAGCATGGGCAGGATAGCTTTCGCGAAATTTACAGCAAGATTATTTTTTATCCAATCCCGCATAAAAACGTATTTATAAGCGTTAAGCTGAAACATATGTACGCGGTTTGTAAAAGCAAACAAGAAGCATATATATGAGACGGCTGTGAGAATAAGAGTAATAAAGCTGTTCATGTATCTCCTTTTCAGATCATTCGGTAATTAAAAAAGTTTTATTTAAAGAGTAAGGATTTTTACGATATAGGCAAAGAAACTTTGCTGAAATATATATTTTATCCGATATCGAGAAAAGAATAAAGAACTCTGCGTATAAGTAAGGGATCAGAAAGAAAGGAAAAATGCCCGGCGTTTTTTATAGTAATAAGACCGCTGTCAGGGATAAATTTATTAAATTTTTCCGCCTGATACATAGGGGTATCGGTATCATTTTCACCCCAAATAAGAAGCGTAGGAGCTTTGATATGAGGGAGCAGAGGAGAAAGATCCTCGTTGATAACGGAAACCATGCTTTTACGCATGATCGGAGAAGCGGCAGCATAATCTGCCGAGCCGTTTTTCCTGCGCAGGTTTTCGATATATTCCGGGAACATGTTTGATAAAAGTTTTGCCGAGAAAAACTTTTTAGCTAATTTGAACCGGGCAATTTTTATTTTTTGACTTAAAGTCTTTTTACGTATAAGACCTGCGCTGTCAATAAGGATAATTTTCGGAACTGATATTTTAGTTTTATCTGATGTTACAAGTTTTACGATAGTTCTTCCGCCGTGTGAATGTCCAATCAGTATGGCTTTTTTTATATCAAGCTTTTCACAGAAACATCTTACAAAATCAGCGTAATTTTCCGCGGTATAAGGAAAAGACGGCTCTTGAGAACCGCCGAAACCCGGCATATCCGGGGCGATAACCCTGAAATAAGGTGTAAGCATATCTATTATACAGCGGTAAGTTTCGCCGCGCGCTCCCCAGCCGTGGAGAAGCAGCACGATGTCGCCTGAACCTTCGTCTATATATTGAATATTAAGTTCTTCACCGCACACGGTCAAGAGCATGGGCAGCACATCCCTTTATAAAAATATTGATATAAAAAATATAATCGGGCTCATATTTTAAAAAATATCCCAAAATACAGTTATATTATAGTATAAGATTTTTAATGGAAAATGTCAAGGAAAAAGAGCCTGAAAGCGGGGTTTCCACTAATATTTTTTATGGTATAATTTATTTAATGCAAAAGTTTTTAATTTTATGAATATAAAAAATATAATAAGAAGTTATGTAAAAATAATGGTTAAAATATATATTTGAAGATTTAAATGTATTAAATGAAAAAACATTGCACATAAAAGTAAAATTAAGGGGCTTGTGCTATTGACTGACATAAAAATTTTTATTATAATAATTAAATAAAATGGTAAAAAAGAGGTTTTTCTGTTGAAAAAATATAAGATAATTGATGCGCATTGTCATATTTACCCGGATAAAATTGCCGAAAAGGCGTCGAAGAGCACCGGAAAATTTTATGATATAGATATGCTTTACGACGGTAAAGTGTCTACTTTGCTTAAGGTCGGAACGGAAGCCGGGATAGATCATTATATAGTTCAATCTGTTGCTACGAAACCGGAGCAGGTTTCTTCTATAAATCATTTCATATCCGAGGCAGTGAAGGCAAGCGGCGGGAAAATGACCGGACTTGGCACGCTGCATCCAGACAGCGCGGATATTAAAAGAGATATAGACGAGCTTATATCCCTTGGGCTGCGCGGAGTCAAGCTTCATCCCGACATACAGGGTTTTAAGCTTGATGATTACAGGTGTCTTAAGATATACGAGCTTTGCGAAGGTAAGCTGCCGATACTATTTCACACGGGAGACAAAAGATATGACATGTCAAACCCGAATCGAATGGTGCCGATACTTGATATATACAAAAATCTTACGGCTATAGGAGCGCATTTCGGAGGATATTCGGTGTGGGAGGATGCTGTCAGGATGCTGCCGAAATATCCTAATATATTTGTAGACTGTTCATCGAGCTTTTTTGCAATGAGTGATGAAGAAATACGCCGAATGATAAATGCTTTCGGAGAAGACCGCGTTTTGTTCGGAACCGATTATCCGATGTGGGATCCCAAAAAAGAAGTAGACAGACTTTTATCACTCGGACTTTCTGACAGCGTATATGAAAAGATATTTCACCTAAATGCCGAAAGGATTTTCGGAATCTGAATATCTTTTGTTATAGAAAGCAGAGACGTTTTTTATGCGTTTCTGCTTTTTATTTGTTTTTTTTGAAACGGCGGTATTTTAAACGTGCCGATGATATTTTTTCGGTAGTATCTTCAGGAGGAGTTTTAAAAATTTTTATAATATTTTTATCATTTAAGTTTTTAATAATTATGGCGATTACGGGGAAAATAAAAATTCCGAGAATGCCCATAATTTTAGCGCCTGAAAAAATAACAAGCAGAGCTGTAAGCGGATCAAGTCCAGTAAAAGTGCCTAGGATTTTAGGTTCTATTATCTGGCGCACGGCTGTTATAATTATATATAATATCAATATTTTTAAAGCGTCAGAGCCGTTGCCGAAAGCATATTCTGCAGCTGCCCACGGAAGCAGAACCGCACCTGAACCGAATACCGGCAAAATATCGACAAGAGTGGTTGCGAGCGCGATTATAAAAGCATAGTCACGTCTTATAAACATAAGACCGGCAAGAAGTTCAGCAAAGGTTATTATGGCAATTGCGGCATAAGCGCCGAAATATTTTGATATGGTATTAAAAAATTGTATTCTGCATTCCGAAAGGATTATTTTAAGCTTTTCTGGAAGCTGAAATAAAAAGAATCTTTTTATTTTTTTAAGATCGAGCGTAAAATAATATGTGGCGAGTATAGTTATTATTGCGGAAATAAAAAAGTTAGGAATAAATGAAAATATTGCCGGAAGCGCTTCTGAAATATAACCGGCTATTCCTCCGGCAACGGAATAAGCTATTTGTCCGAGACTGCTTATAATAAAATCTCCGGTTTCATCTCCAGCCTGAAAAAACGGAAATTTTTCCGATACAAATAATTTTAAATCATCTATATATCCCGGAATATTATCCCTTAGGATATACGCATACTGTGAAAGACCGGAAATTTCCTTTAAAAGACGGGAAATTATTATATAGGCAAAAGTAAAAAGCGCGGCAAAAAAAGTGGAAGTTATAAAAATACATGCCGCCCATTTGGGCATATGAAGCTTTTCACGCAGATATTCTGCCGGGGGAGATAGAAAATGAGCGCATATTCCAGAAACAATAAAAGGAAAAAGTATTCCTAACACAAGGTTTCCGTATTGTGATAAAAGATAACATATTCCGACAATTCCGGCAGTTATAAGAAAAAAATATTCTGCTTTTTTTATATCAAAGCTCATTTTATAAATACCTTTCATAAAATAATATTGATTTTAATATGCATTTGTGATAAAATGTATTGAAAAAATTGTAAACTGATGATATTCATAAAAATAATGATTTGAAAGGAATAAATCATGATAAATATCGCAATACTCGGTTTTGGAGTAGTCGGTTCGGGTGTCGCCGAAGTTATAAGTGAAAATTCGGATTCTCTCTCTGAAAAACTCAGTGGAGAAGAAATCTGTGTAAAATACATATTAGATAAAAGGTCTTTTCCCGAGCATGCGCTTGGAAACCGTGTTACCATGGATTTTGACATGATCCTTAACGACCCTGAGGTTATTGTAGTTGTTGAAACTATGGGCGGTTCGCATCCTGCATATGAATTTTCCAAAAGAGCGCTTGAAGCCGGTAAAAATGTTGTTACTTCAAACAAGGAAGTTGTTGCAAATTTCGGAACAGAACTTTTATCGATAGCCCGGGAAAATAATGTAAATTATCTTTTTGAGGCAAGTGTCGGAGGCGGAATACCGATTATACGTCCGATGTGGCAATGTCTTGCCGCAAATAAGATAGAGTCTGTCACCGGTATTTTAAACGGAACTACAAACTTTATACTCACAAAAATGATAAGCGAGGGAATGGATTTTGAAGAAGCTCTTAAGCTTGCTCAAAGTTTAGGCTATGCCGAGGCAAATCCTGCGGCGGATATAGAAGGAATTGACACTTGCCGCAAGATTTGCATACTTGCCTCTCTCGCGTTCGGAAAAACTGTTTTGCCGGAAAACGTTCATTGCGAAGGCATTTCGGATATAACTTTAGAGGATATGACAGCCGCGGAGGCTCTGGGATATTCGATAAAGTTGCTCGGAAGAGCTGAAAACACGGATGACGGAATATATGTTATTACAGCTCCTTTTCTTGTCGGATATGATAATCCCATGGCAGGAGTAAACGATGTTTACAACGCTATTACCGTATGCGGCAATGCGGTGGGCGATATAATGTTTTACGGTAAGGGAGCAGGAAAGCTTCCTACGGCAAGCGCAGTTGTGGCGGATATAGTTGATATCGCCCGCGAGTGCAAAAAGAATATTATATGGAGTTTTTCAAAAGATAATCCGGTTACCGATTACCGCAGTGCAAAAACAAGATTTTTTGTACGCACTGAAGATCCCCGCGCAAAGGAATATTTCCCAGGCTGTGTATTCTGCGACAGTGAAAACGGAGAATATGCCTTTATAACGGATGAGGATAAAGAGTCAAGACTGAGTGAAAGGCTTACCGGATTTTCAGTGATTTCTAAAATAAGAGTTTTATAAAAAAACATGTTTAATGCAGTTATATATCAATATTATTTTCGTATTTGGGGAAAAAATACCAAAAACGTGTTTTTTGCGGAGGTTAATATAACAAATGCAGAAAAATGACAGAATAGGAAGCGTAGGCGGACAGGCGGTTCTTGAAGGCGTAATGATGCGCGCCGGAGAAAATGTGGCGCTTTCTGTACGCAGTACTGACGGTGAAATAAAAACCGAAGTTGAGAAGTTCCCGGCTCCTGGAAGCAAATATAAAATATTGAAAGCGCCCATAATCCGCGGCGTCGTCAATTTTATAGCAATGCTCAGACTTTCGATAAGAATTCTTAATAAATCCGTGGAGATGCTCGGACTTGAGGAGGATATGGAGCCCGGAAAGGTTGAAAAATGGCTTGATAAGCATTTCGGAAAAAGCATAACGGCAGTTGCTACTGCGGTAGGAAGCGTTATAGGAATTGTACTGTCGGTATTTCTTTTTATGTATATACCGATAGTCACTTCTCAGTGGATATTTGGGGAGGAGACATACGGAATCATAAGACTTGGAAAAAGTGTTTTTTCCGGTGTTTTTAAAATAGCTATATTCCTCGTTTACGTATGGCTTGTTGGACTTATACCCGATATAAAACGAACATTTCAATATCACGGAGCGGAGCACAAATCGGTTTTTTGCCATGAAAAATCATTGCCTCTAACTGTAGAAAACGTAATGAAGCAGTCGAGATTTCATCCGCGCTGCGGCACAAGTTTTCTTGTCGTAATGATGATAATAGGAATTTTTGTGTCTTTCTTTTTCGTAAATATACCGTCTACTATTTTGCAGACGTTTCTTAAAATAATTACGCTTCCTTTAGTTGTCGGCCTTGGGTATGAATTTATAAGATATGCGGGGAAACATGACAATATGGCGGTAAAGATTCTTGCCGCACCCGGTCTTTGGATACAGAGGCTTACGACAAAGGAGCCGGACGAAAAACAGGTTGAAGTAGCAATACAGTCGCTCAAAGCTGCTTTGCCGGATATTTATCCTGAAATAAAAGAGGTGCTTGAGCGGCAGAAAGCTCAGACTGAATCCGAAACGGAAATAGAATCCGGCGAAACTTCGGACGAAAACAGTAAAAGCGGCAACGCTGAAAAAGAGCAAAAAGAAGACGGCAAAGACGAATGACTTTACGGCAGTTTCGCGGATATGCTGCGAAAAAGATATATGAAAGTCCATTATGTCCTGATGAGAAAAAAGATATTAAAACTGCAGAGTTTGAAGCAGATGTACTCATAGAACATTTTGCCGGCACCGAATGTAAATTTTTAGAACGGGATAAAGATATTCCGGAAAAATGTGAAAAAAAACTAATTGATGCTTTAGAACGCAAACTTTCCGGAGAGCCTTTACAATATATTATAGGCGAATGGGAATTTTACGGCATCCGCATTTTCTGCGGGAAAGGATGTCTTATACCGCGGCCGGAAACGGAATTTGTTGCGGAATATATAATAAAAAAACTTCCTCGGGGAGGCCGGTTTCTCGATCTTTGCACCGGAAGCGGCTGTATACCAGCGGCCGTGCTGAAACACCGGGAAGACGCGGCGTGCGTCGCGGTGGATATATCAGAAGAAGCTTTGCATTATGCCGAAAAAAATTTCAGATACCACATGCTTGAAAGCCGCGCGGAGATCGTGCGTTGTGATATAAGCGAATATTTCCCTTGCGGGGATTTTGATATAATTTCATCAAATCCTCCTTATATAAAAAGCGGTGATATGAAAACTTTGTCATGCGAGGTATTGCAGGAACCGCATATTGCGCTTGACGGAGGAGAAGACGGATTGTTATATTACCGCTTGATATTAAACCGTTATTTGCCGTATTTAAAGAAAAACGGAATATTTGTATTTGAGGCCGGCTATGATACGGCGGATAGTGTAGCATTTATGCTTGCGGAAAAAGGATTTGAAACTGAAATTATACGTGATTATTCCGGAATTTCGCGTGTTGTTGCAGGCGGCAGGAAATGCTTATAAAATAATATATATTTTACGAATAATAAGTCAGGTATAAGACGAAAAAAGCCGTACAAGGCGTATTATACGGGGAGAAACAAATTGATAAGCGGCAAAGATAATAAAAGCGCTAAAAAGAATTATTATACCGAAAAAGACTTTGTTTGTTCGATGGAAAGGGTCATCGAGACGGAAGAGCCTTATTCCGAAATGTCGGTATCCGGAGCTGTATACAGCGGAAAGCTTATGGCTGTTTCTTTTACTGACTGTGAGTTTAACTCATGTAGATTTGAGGGCACAGATTTTTCAAGAAGCGGATTTTCAAACTGTATTTTCAGTTCTTGTGACTTTTCAAATTGTGATTTGACCGATACTTTTTATAATAATTGCATATTTTACAACTGCAAGGCGCTGGGGGCGAAATTTTTCAGCAGCGTAATGCATACTGTCAGATTTTCGGAAAGCAATCTGTCGTTTTGTATTTTTACCGAATCAAAGCTTGACGCAGTAGAATTCAGGGGATGCAACATTACAGAGGGATCGCTTTCTGAATGCAAGCTTAAAAAGACGGCTTTTAAAAACTGCAATTTCAATGGCTGTTCTTTTTTCGGAACAAAGCTTGAAGGCATAGACATGAGAGAAAATTCTATGGCAGGCATAATTTTTTCCGACAGTCTTTTTGAACTTCGCGGCGCGGTAATTTCTGGCGAGCAGGCTGAAATTGTAGCCCGCATGATGGGAATAAAAGTAAAATAACGTATTTTGGCATGTGTTTGTGGCTGAAAAAACAATCGGAGCAATTTAATAAATATTTTTTGGGAGGAAGAAAAATATGTATAATATAAGACTTACAGACTACATACCCGAGCCTGATCCGGTGTCATCGGATTTTATAGTTGCGGCGCATTATTATTCCGCATGGAAGAAGGGCGCAGCGGAACTTCACAATGCTTTTTACGATATAAAAGAATATCCCGAAAGGACTCCGCTTATGGGATATTATGATGAGGAAAACCCGGAAGTGTGCGACTGGGAAATAAAATGGGCGGTCGAGCACGGGGTAAATTGTTTTATTCACTGCTGGTACAGAAGAAAAGAAAATATGGGTAAGCCTGTAACAGTTGATGCCCTGAGATGCGGTCATGGACTTCATGAGGCGCTTTTTAACGCCCGCTTCGGAAAATATATTAAGTTTGCAATAATGTACGAAGCGCAGACCAGATGGGGCGGGACAGATGAGAAAGATCTTATAGATAATCTTATGCCGTTCTGGACTGAAAATTATTTTAAGCGCGACAACTATCTTATTATAAATAATTGTCCTGTACTTTTTGTTTATGATACTAAGAAACAGATAGAGAAAGCGTTTGAAACTCCGGAGGCACAGAAAAAGGCGTTTGACGCTTGTCGTAACTATGCTGTAAAAGCGGGCTTTTCAGGTCTTTATATAGCTGTTCAGGATAACACTTCGAACATTGAAGAACTTAAAAAATATTATGAGCGCGGATATGATTTTCATTTTGCTTATAACTGGTGGATGGGATATTTTGAGGACCGTACTTCCGAAAAATGCATAGCGGAGCAGTATAGGATACAGAAAGAGCGTGCGGAAGCATTTCCGTACGGATTTAATACTACAGCGTCAGCGTTTTGGGATCCGAAGCCGCGTGTAAAAACTATGTCATATATAGATGATCCATGGTATATTTACCCCAATGATTTCCGCAAAGTGCTTCGCAACTGCAGACAGCTTGCCGAACAGATGCCGGAAGATTCGGTTGGAAGAAAATTAATTATGATAGATAACTGGAACGAGTGGGATGAGGGGCATTTTGTTTCTCCGAGCCATGAGTTTGGTTTTAAGTATCTTGAGGCTATCCGTGAAGAGCTTACAAAAAGGGATAATCTACCCGACTACCGTATGCCTCAGGATATAGGTTTTTCGGGCTATAACAAAAGTTGGGGCGAACCTGATCTTTCTGAAATTTGCAGGAAAAAGTTTGGACTTAAATAAAATATAAAAAATAGCGCGGTACTTTTATTAAGTGCCACGCATTTTTTAGTTTTTAATGTTATGATTTTTCAGAAAAAGAAATCTCTTTTACAACCTCGCAGGATTTTATTCCGTAATATTTAAAGCATTTTACTGCCTGCTCACTTAATCTTTCACCGGACACAGCTATCGGTACTGCCGGCGGACATCCTACAGAAACGGAGGATAGCACCCTGCCGCAGCAGCTGTCTGACGGTACAGTTTCGCTGGGGCTTAAAACTGCATTTCTTACTGATATTGCGCGCTCATTGCGGCATACAGCCGGCGGGATATCAATAATAGGCGGTTTTTGTGGAATAGAGCATAAAGCTTGTTCAAGCTTCAAAAGACCGTCTTCTCCAATTTCTGGAGTAAGCATCATAACCGTAAAATCGGGATCGGAAAATTCGCATACTATATTTTTATTAAAAAGAATATTTGCAAAGTCATAACCGTAATAACCGTAAGACTTTGTGCGTATGGTGAATTTTATAGGTTCGTCGCCGTAAAATTCAAATCCTCTGGATCTCAGAGTTTTTTTGCAGGTATATGCTTTTTCACAGAAATCGTAAAGCCGCTGTGATAAATTTTCAGAAATATAACGGTTAGCGGCGTCAAGCGACTGTAATATAAGGTATGACGGACTTGTAGAACCGAAAAGCGAGAGTGCGCTTTTCGCGTGATCTTTAAAAAAGCTGTCAGCTTTATCGGATATATGAAGATATGCTCCTCCAGTAAGTACGGGAAGGGTTTTGTGAGCAGAGTCGCAGCACATATCGGCTCCTAAATCGATAGGATGCTTTGATTCAGGAAGAAATTTAAGATATGCCCCATGAGCATTGTCTACAAGCAAAAGCATATTGTTTTTTCTGCATATTTCGGAAATAGCTGCAATATCTGTCATACCGCCGAGATAATCCGGACTTGTAATATATATGGCTGTAGGCTTCTCATCGGAGCTTTCAATAAGCTCTTCTATTGCCTCCAAGGTTGCTTTGCACGACAGATAGCAGTTATTTACGGGATATATCCAGGATATCTCAAAATCAAGCAGAGCTGCCGCGCTTAAAAAAGTTTTGTGAGCGTTTCTGCCGGCGGCAATATGAGGTTTCCTTCCCTGACTTTTGGCAAAAACAACTGCAAGATATAGCATTGCTCGTATACAAAGTGACGAGCCTTCTGCTGAATAGAAGGTTTCGCACCCGAACAGGCTTCCGGCGTTTTTCTCGCTTTCGCAGATTATTCCCGACGCCTCATAAAGGCTGTCGGCTCCGGCAATTTCAGTTATATCTAAGCTTTCTACTCCTAAAGGACCGCCGCCCTTATGCCCTGGCATATGCATCCGCAAAGGATGTTTTTCCGAATAATCATGAACAAAATCATATATAGGAGTTTTCATTGTCATTCTCCGTCAGTAAGCTTTGCTACCTGAATCATTATTGCGCATTCCATTCTTTTCTTGAACAGTTCGCAGCCGTAGCAGTAAATTCCTTTTACCGAGCCTGTTGAATGATATGCGTTCGCCGCGCAGCCGCCGGAACAGTAAAGCTTAGCCCAGCAGTCCCTGCATTCCGGACGCGCATATACATTGCATGATGCAAATTCATCCCTTATATCGGTATTTGTTACCCCTTCCCATATATTGCCAAGCTTGAATTTTTCATCGCCGACAAACTGATGGCACGGATAAAGGTCGCCCCAGGGGGTAACCGCCATATATTCGGTTCCGGATCCGCAGCCGGAAATGCGCTTGTATATACATGGTCCGCCTTTCAGATCTATCATGTAATGATAGAAAGTAAATGGCCTTCCTTCTTTTTCACGTTGGATCATAAGTTCGGCAAGCTTTTCATACTGATCGAGCACAATCGGAAGATCTTTTTCGGTAAGTTCGGAAGGATCTCCCGGCGCACATACCACAGGTTCCATGCTAAGCTCAGTAAAACCGAGATCAAGCATCACTTTTATATCGTTTAAAAAATCCGGATTTGCGTGAGTGAAAGTTCCGCGCATATAGTAATTTTTATTTCCGCGCGCTTTGACGAGCTTCTGAAATTTCGGAACTATACGGTCCCAGCTTCCGTTTCCTGCGTAGTCTACACGGAAGCGGTCATGAATTTCTTTTCGGCCGTCAAGGCTTAGAACAACATTGCTCATTTCACGGTTTGCAAAATCTATTACATCGTCATCAATAAGCATTCCGTTAGTTGTAAGAGTAAATCTAAAGTTTTTGCCGTGATCCTTTTCTATTTTTCTCGCATAGGAGACAAGCTTTTTTACGACATCAAAATTCATAAGAGGCTCGCCGCCAAAAAAATCGACCTCAAGGTTCTTTCTCGTGCCGGAATTTGCAATAAGAAAATCCAGCGCCTGTTTTCCTACTTCAAAGCTCATGACAGCGCGGTCGCCGTGATATTTTCCCTGACTTGCAAAACAGTATGAGCAGTTCAGATTACAGGTATGGGCGACATGAAGACAGAGAGCTTTTACTACTCCTGCAGTCTTTTCCTTTAATTTTCCTGCCATAGGCTCAAAGGAGTCGGGAACAAAAAGCTTTCCGCTGTCGCGCAGCTGAACTATCTGTTCATAGCATTCCTCAATGTCGTATGCTGTAATATCGGAATTTGAAGAGTATTTTTTGCTTATTTTATCTATAACGGTATCCCGGTTGTTATTTTCAAATATTGAAATAATATCGTAAGCGACATCATCAACTGCATGAACCGAACCTGAACATATGTCAAGTACAATATTATAGCCTCCGAGCTTATACTGGTGTATCATTGAAATAAAGTCTCCTTTTTGCCTTTAGTGCTTGATATAAATAGAAAAATTTATAAATCTACGCTATATGCTTAAAAATGCCGCCTGAACGGCGGCATTTCAGCGTTTGAGCTTTTATTTACTCTCTTTGTCAGCGCTTGAGTTCTCGCATTGCTGATTTGCAATTCCGCAGCTTGTTTTGCATGCGGACTGACAAGAGGTCTGACATTCTCCGCAGCCGCCGTTTTTAGCGCTGTCGCAAAGATTGCGTGTTTCTATTGTCTTAATGTGTTTCATTGGACTCAACCTCCGTACAATTTTAAATTATGGTAATTATTATATCACTTTATCAGTATAAAGTCAATATCAAAGGAAAAAAAGCATTTATTTTTTGACAATTATATATTTTCTTATCAGCTTATTGAAATAAAATTAAGTATGTGATATAATATTTTAGAAATAATGCCGTATAGGGCGATATTATATGCTTGTGAATTATCAAAGGCTTATTTCGGAAAGGTTTGGTCTGTGCAGTGAGTATAAAAGTAGCTCTTATCTCTCTCGGATGTCCCAAAAATCAGGTGGACAGTGAAGTAATGCTTTCAAAACTTCGTAAAGCCGGCATGGAAATTGTCGAGGAGGATATCCATGCCGACGTTGTCATTGTAAACACATGCGCGTTTATACAAAGCGCGAAAGAGGAAGCAATAGAAAGTATACTTGACGTTGCGTGGCTGCGTGAGAATCGAGGACTTAAAGGCATAGTTGTTACCGGCTGTCTTGTTCAGCGGTACGGAAAAGAAATATTAAAGGAAATGCCCGAAGTGGATGCGGTATGCGGAGTCGGAAATCTTGACGATATTGTAGATGCTGTAAAATCAGCATATGAGAACGGCGGAAAAAGCGGCGGCGAAAAGTTCAGCGCTATATCGGCTCCAGAAGCGCAGGAATTAGGCGGAGACAGAGCGGTTACTCCTCCCGAATATTCTGTGTATTTAAAAATTTCAGAGGGCTGCGATAACAAATGTACATACTGTGTTATTCCGTATATCAGAGGCAGATTTCGTTCAAGGCCGATTGAGGATATAATAAAAGAGGCAAAAGAGCTTGTTTCTCTCGGAGCTAAAGAAATAATTCTTGTTTCTCAGGATACTACAAGGTACGGACTTGATCTTTACGGCGAATATAAACTTGAATATTTGCTGCGTGAGCTTTGCAAAGTAGAAGGCATCTGCTGGATACGTATTTTGTATTGTTATCCGGATGAAATTACAGACGGACTTATTGATGTAATTGCGAAGGAAGAAAAAATCGTAAAATATATAGATTTGCCGATACAGCATATATCTGACCGTGTGCTGAAAGCAATGAACAGACGAGGCGACGGAGCACTGGTGAGAGAATGCGTCGCTAAACTGCGCAAGCGTATTCCCGGAATTGTTATAAGGACTACCGTAATAGTCGGTTTCCCGGGAGAAACAAAAGAAGATTTCGCGGTCCTTGCGGAATATCTGAAGCAGGAGTGCTTTGACCGTCTCGGGGTATTTACATATTCAGCAGAAGAAGGAACTCCGGCGGCGAAGATAAAGGAAGGCAAGGTTTCCGAACAGACAAAACAGCACCGCATGGATGTAATTATGCGCAATCAGGCTGAAATACATGAAAAGACAAATCGCAGATTTATCGGCAAGGTTCTTGACGTGCTTAACGAAGGTTTTGACGTGCCGTCCGGAGTATATGCCGGACGTTCATATGCTGATGCGCCTGAGATAGACGGAAAGGTGTTTTTCAAGTCTTCACATAAAATTTCAGAGGGGACTTTTGTAAAAGTAAAGATAACCGACGCCGTGGAATATGATTTATATGGTGAGCTTGTGGAAATGATAAATTGAATATATATAGAGAAAACTTTTTATATTGACTTATATTTTGCATATTAAGCATAATATAAACTATATATAAATATAAGTTTAATCCGAAGATAAAAGGAGAAAAGATTTTTATGAATCTTCCCAATAAACTTACGATATTAAGAGTAATATTGATACCGTTTTTCATGTTTTTTATACTTCTTCCGGATTATTTAAAATCAGGATATGTGATATGTGATGTTATGGCAGCCTTAATATTCGGAATTGCTTCTTTTACTGATTATCTTGACGGAAAGATAGCAAGAACTCAGAATATAGTTACCGATTTCGGAAAATTTATGGATCCTATAGCGGATAAGCTTATGGTTTTCGGAGCTTTTTTGTGTTTTTTGGTATCGGAATCATACGCACAGTACAGATACATATTTATGATTATAGTTTTTATTGTTCTTCTGCGTGAATTTGCCGTAACATCGATAAGGCTTGTAGCACAAAGCAGCGGAGGAAAGGTAATTGCCGCAAATCTTCCGGGTAAAATAAAGACTGTATCTCAAATTGTATTCGTATTGCTTGCACTTCTCGAAAAGCACATATTTTCTTTCAGCAGCTTTATGTCGGAATATATGCCTCTTACATGCGCGGCATGTATTGTTATGCTGATATTTACCATAATATCCGGGGCGAATTATATTTTTTCTAATAGGGAATATCTTAACACAAACAAATAATAGAGAGAGTTTTTGGGGTTAAGACTTGTAAACAGCATAAATGTATTTGCTGAGTTTTTTTGCTGAAATGTGCGGGCACGGAAATCAGCAAAAAGAAATAATCATAACCAATGATAAAGACATATTATATCGGAGAAATTATATGTTTAAAAAACTGATTTATGATCTTGATTCTATCCGCGAACGAGATCCGGCGGCGCGGAGCAGACTTGAGATATTTTTGCTTTATTCCGGATTTCATGCTGTGGTATATCACCGTATCGCTCATTTTTTTTACCGTCATAAAATGAAATTTATAGCGAGGCTTATATCACAGAATGCAAGATTCTTAACAGGGGTAGAAATTCATCCTGCTGCTCAGATAGGCAGGGGACTGCTGATCGATCACGGAGCTGGAGTAGTTATAGGAGAAACGGCGGTTGTAGGAGATAACTGCACGATATACCAGGGAGTGACGCTCGGCGGTACCGGAAAAGATGTAGGAAAGCGTCATCCCACGATAGGAAATAACGTTATGATAGGTTCGGGAGCGAAAGTATTAGGTCCGTTTAAAGTGGGAGATAACGCAAAGATAGCGGCAGGCGCTGTAGTATTGAATGAAGTGCCGGCGGATTCTACGGCAGTGGGAGTGCCTGCGAGAATAATCACCCGCGGAAATAATGCGGCATGCAAGGACGCGCTTGATCAGGTACATATTCCAGATCCTGTTGCGCAGGAGATATGCAAGCTGCGCGGAGAGATCGAAGCGCTTGAAAAAAGACTTGAAGAGATAGAAATAAAAAAATAAACCGAAAGGAATTGTAAGATGAAGCTTTATAATTCTCTTACCAGAACAAAAGAAGAATTTATACCGATAAATCCGAAGGAAGTAAAAATGTACACCTGCGGTCCTACCGTGTATCATTTTGCACATATCGGTAACTTGAGAACATATATAATGGAAGATGTGCTCGAAAAATATCTGCGTTATTTAGGATATCCGGTAAAGCGCGTTATGAATATAACAGACGTGGGACATCTTTCAAGCGATGCGGATACAGGCGAGGATAAGATGTTAAAAGGTGCCCGCCGCGAAAAGAAAACAGTAATGGAAATTGCAAAATATTATACAGATGCATTTTTTGATGACTGCCGTAAGCTTAATATAAAGATACCGGACGTTGTCGAACCGGCAACCTCGTGTATAGATGAGTTCATAAAGGTAATAAGCGGTCTTATAGAAAAAGGATATGCATATGAGTCGGGCGGAAATATTTATTTTGACACATCTAAGCTTGATAAATATTATGTATTCAATAATTTTGAGGAAGAAGATCTTCAGGACGGAGTGCGCGAAGGAGTTGAAAAAGACGGCAACAAGCGCAATAAAGCAGATTTTGTTCTTTGGTTTACAAAATCAAAATTTGAAGATCAGGAACTAAAATGGAATTCTCCGTGGGGATTGGGATATCCCGGATGGCATATTGAATGCTCATGTATTTCTATGAAACATTTAGGGGAAAATCTTGATATACACTGCGGCGGAATAGACAACGCGTTTCCTCATCACACAAATGAAATAGCTCAAAGCGAGGCGTTCCTTGGACATAAGTGGTGTAATTTTTGGTTTCATGTGCTGCATCTCAATACTTCGTCAGGCAAGATGAGCAAGTCAAAGGGCGAATTTCTCACCGTATCACTTCTTGAAAGTAAAGGATACAGTCCGCTTGTTTACAGATGGTTCTGCTTGTTGTCGCATTACCGTAAATCTCTTGTATTCAGCTATGAAAATCTTGACAATGCAAAAATGACTTTTGAAAAGCTTGTGGCAAGAATATCAAAGCTTGAAAAAAGCGGAGAAGTTGAAGTCGATAAATTTGAAAAGTATAAAAAGCTTTTTACAGACGCAATGGATAACGATCTTAATACTTCACTTGCGATAACTGCGGTTTATGACGTTTTGAAATCCGATGCAAATGACGCGACAAAGCGCGCTCTTGTCGCAGATTTTGACAAAGTACTTTCACTTGATCTTCTTGCACAGGCAGATAAAATAGCTGAGAAACCGGAAAATACAGATGAGAACGATCCGGAAGCAGAATATATAAATGAGGCTATAAAACTTCGCACTGCGGCGAAAAAAGAGAAAAACTACGCAGAAGCGGACCGTATACGTGACGAGCTTAAAGCAAAGGGAATAATTATAGAAGATACTGCGCAGGGCACAAAATGGAAGAGAATTTAAGAAACAAAAATTTTGATAAAGCGGCGGAAGGAAAAGAAAAGTCTGACGGTATATTCCGTGAAGTCTGCGAAGGCGGAGACGACACAAAAAATTCTCTTGTAAAAAACGTCGATGAACTTGGTATATTACAGCTTGCCTATATGGGCGACGCAGTTATGGAACTTTTTACAAGACAGGAGTTGCTGTCATGCGGGAATTATCCTCCGGGAAAGCTTGTTAAAATGTCAAAGAACTATATAACATGTGAAGCACAAAGCGACGCGGTAGAAAGAATACTCGGCTTTCTTTCGGAAAAGGAAACAGAGCTATATAAGCGAGGGAGAAATGCAAAAACACATTTTTCACCGTCGCACGGAGATATAATACAATACCGAAGAGCGACCGGATTTGAGGCACTTTTAGGATATCTGTATTTATCCGGAAACGAAATAAGAGCGAGAGAAATATTTTCTTTAGCGTATTCATCAGTCGCAGAAAAAGCGATGAAAGAAGCGGTAAGATAAAACTTTTATAAAAGGATAAAGGGAATGATTGATATGTCGAACAGGAAAGAAGAAAACAGAAGCTTAAGCATATATGATTTTTTTATGGCTGTTTTTTATATAATCATTGTGACGGTTGGTGTTGATTTGTGCTTATCAAGGGGAATAGGCGCGACTAAAGCTCATCTTATAGCTCTGACAGTCAGCGTTTTCGGAGTTTTGTTTTTAAAACTCGCAAAATATCGGGGCAAGGTTAAATCTAATTTGTCTGATATAATATTTGTTGCGGTACTTTGCGTGCTTTCGGTTTTTGCGTTGGTAACCGTCGGCTTTTGATAATAAATAAAAATTTGAAAACCATAAAATTATGAGTGATTATTGCTCTCCGTAGGTTATCAATAAAATCCTCCAAAAGCCTTGAAAATAAAGGATTTATCGCAATGTGTTCGCCTTATCTCTTTATATGATTTCACA
>CALWBE010000027.1 GCA_944375955.1 uncultured Clostridia bacterium
TTTATAAAATTAACAGAAGGACCGGTCATGCTTCCGTAATAATCGGCGTTATAATAAGCGTCTACAGCTTCTTTGTTTTTCTGGTCGAACTTATTTATAAAATAGTCTTCCGAATGGTATGATTTTATGGTTTTTTCTCCTGATATTATTTCTTCGACATATCCGTTTAATTCTCCGAGTTTAGCCGAACGTGCGCGGAAAAGAGGTCTTACTCTTTTTGTCATATATTTTGTAAATAATATGGATATAGGTACTGTTACCGCAAAAACCAGAACAAGAATCGGAGAAATGCTTACCATCATTATAAGCGATCCGCCTACCGTAATCACACTTGTCGCTATTTGCAGAAGATCGTTTGATAGAGACGCATTGACAGTATCTATATCATAAGATATACGAGATACAATGTCTCCGGTCTGATTTCTGTCAAAAAATGAAACCGGAAGGTGCGCAAGTTTTTGAAATACGTCTTCTCTCATGCGGAAAACAACTTTTTGACTTATATTTATCATAAGTACTGACAGTATATAAGATAAGACAGATGAGACTATATAAAAGGCGAGCATTAGAAAACAATAATAGAATACTGTTTTAAAGTCGACCTTACCGGCTTCTGTTCCTATTGCATCGATAGCATTTCCTGAAAGCTTCGGCCCTATAAGAGCAAGCATATTGCTTGTAACTGTAAGAAGAAAAGCGGCAAAAAGCATTATTTTGTATTTGCATAAATATTTCCATAAACGCAGCAGAACTTTTTTTCTGTCCTGAGGTTTTTCGGGTGCTACACGAGGTCCCTTAGGCAATGTTGTCACCTCCGATTTGTGATATTCCTATTTCGCGGTACAAATCGCAGGTTTTCATAAGTTCTTCATGCGTTCCATAGCCTATAGCTTTACCGTCGTCAAGAACAAGAATATGATTTGCCTGCATTACAGAACTTATTCTTTGAGCGACGACGATAGTTGTAGTGCCGCTGAATTGTCCGCGCAGTGCGGCGCGGAGTTTGGCATCGGTTCGATAATCAAGAGCGCTTGAGGAATCGTCCAGTATCAGAATATCCGGATGTGCCGCTAAAGCTCTTGCGATAAGTACTCTTTGTTTCTGACCGCCGCTCAAATTAGTTGCTTTAGATGTAAGTCGATAATCCAGCCCCCCGGGCACTGAGTCAATAAATTCTTTAGCTTGAGCGCATTGAGCCGCAAAATCTATCTGTTCTCTGGGAAGTCCTCTGCCGAAATCTATATTTTCTGCTATTGTATCTCCAAAGAGTATATCTCCCTGAAATACTACGCCGAACATTTTGTACAGTTCGTTATGCGGAATAGTTCCGACATTTCTTCCGCCTATCCGTATTTCTCCACGGTCGGGTGAATAAAGGTTCATAAGCAGATTTATAACTGTACTTTTCCCACTTCCCGTAGCTCCTATTATACCTAAGGTTTCTCCTTTTTTTAAACGGAAAGAGATATCTGTAATATTGTCCTTTGCTTTTTGATATGAGAAAGATACGTTGTCGAAAACAATATAATCGTCTTCGGTTTTGCATTCTGATGAAAAATCCGCTTTTTCATCAGATCTTGAGTTCAGCACTTCAGTAATTCGCGCTGCAGACGCGCTTCCTTTTGAAAACATCATAAACATGCGGTTTATAGACATAAGGGCATTAAGGATAATTGTAAAGTATGTAAGAAAAGCCAAAATTTTCCCGGGCTGAGTTATTCCTGAATTTACCCTCCATGCTCCTACTGCTATTACCGCTGTAAGGCCTATATTAAGGGTTAGGTTCATTATGGGGTTTGTGAGAGCCATTGTGATTCCTGCCTTTTTCTCACGGCGGACGACTTCTTCGTTTACTCCGGAAAAACGGCTGCACTCATATTCTGTTTTTGAAAGAGCTTTTATTACGCGTATACCAGTAATGTTTTCACGAACTGTTCTAACCATTGCGTCAATACCTTTTTGAAGATATCCGTAAAGCGGAATACCTTTGCGTGAAATATAAAAAATGAATATTCCAAGCGGTGGCATAGTGGATATCAAAACCAATGCTAAAACCGGTTCCAGCGCCAGAGTAATGCATATGCCGCCTAAAAGCAGAATAGGAGCTCTTATGCCGAGTCGCTGAATCATACCGATCATTTGATGAATGTTGTATGTATCTGTCGTCAGGCGGGATTCCAGTGAAGGAATTCCAAATTTGTCAAGCTGACTGCAGGTTAAGTTAGAAATTTTAGCAAACAGATCGTGCCTTAACGACTGCGTTGTAAGCTGCGCTACTTTAGATGCCATGCGGTTTGCCACAATGTTTGTAACAAGCGCTATTGCTGCACACAGCAGCATAGATGTTCCCCACCATAAAATGAGAGATAGGCTTCCTTTCGGTACTACATCGTCGATAAGATAAGATAAGATCCATGGCAGAAGAAGATCCATAATAGTACCTGTGAATTTTATGATAAGTCCTGCAGACATTCGGGGGATATACGGACGAAGGTATTTTGAAAAAATTTGCTTCACGTTTATGCCTCCTTATCGTAAATATTGTCTGACAGTTGGATATCATCTGTGTCCGGTATTATGCCATTTTCGTCTTCAACCGCTTTGATTGCCCTGTCGGTAACTCGTTTCAGCATTTCCTTGAATTGTTCACGTTCTTTTTCGTTAAGTTCGGTAAATAACAAATCGTTCCATTCCTTCATGATACGCACTACTTCGGGATAAATCCCTTCTGCCTCGGAAGTGGGATAAACTCTGAGCAGCCTGCGGTCTTCGGAATCAGGTCTCCGCATTATATACCCGTTTTTTTCCAATATACAAAGCTGCCTTGTAACACTGCTTTTATTTACGCATATGCGTTTTGCCAGTTGTTCTTGTGAAATCCCGGGATTACGGCATACATGTAGAATATATACATGCTGATGAGATTTAAGCTCTGTTTTTGGAAGTCTTACATTGCGATACTGCCCGGCACAGCGGTGTATCCTATTTATATATTTCATTAAAGGCTCCATATTTTCCCTCCGGTCAAAAATGGTTGCACACGCAACTATAAATATTATATCACGCAATAAAAATAATTGCAATATTTTTTTACTCCTAATTTTAAATAGCTGATAGTTGAAAATAATTGAAGATTATGGTAAAATACAAAGAAATACGGAAGAAAATATGAGAGGGAAAAATATGAAGTACTGGAGAGATATTCTGCTTATTTGTGCGGGTATTGTTGTAGGATCGCTCATATCGTCATTGACAAAAGGGGTAAAAGGATTGTCATGGTTGTCATATGGTCAGTTTTTCGGGACAAAACAGCCATTTACTCTTGATCTTGGCGTAATAAGCGTCACATTTGGAGCAAGCATAGATATTACTATAGCTACTGTTATTTTCGTAATACTGATATATGTTATTGGAAGAAAGATAATAAAATGAACAAACTAAAGATAAATATTGTTCTGGCGTCAAAGTCTCCGCGCAGAATAGAAATTTTGTTAAATCTGGGAATACATCCTGAAGTTATTCCGGCAGATATAGACGAGGATATAGGAGAATTCCGCGGGGATCCTGAAATGGCGGTTAAAGTTCTTGCCGAGCGCAAAGCGCGAGCGGTGTATTCTGTAATCGGAAAAAGGGAAAACACTGTGATTATGGCGGCAGATACGCTTGTATACAAAGATAAAAGGCTTCTTGGAAAACCATCTGGGGAAAAAGAGGCACGTGAAATTTTAAAATTTCTTTCAGACAGCACTCACAGCGTCTATACCGGGGTGGCAATAGAATATAATGGAAAGTTTTTTGTGGATTGTGTCGAATCAAAAGTTCATTTTAAAAAGCTTGACAGAAGAGAAATAGATTGGTATATCGCGACCGGAGAGCCTTTTGACAAGGCCGGAGGATATGGGATACAAGGCAAGGGGGCAGTTTTGGCAGATTCGATAGAGGGGGATTATTTCAATGTTGTCGGACTTCCTGTATCAAGGATTTTCACAGTTATGAAAAATGAATTCGGCCTCGGATTTGAAATGTTTATGTAATAAAAAACAGAGCGCGGCAGCATAAGGCAAAAAATAATCCGCACTCTGTTTATTTTTTTCTTAAAGGCTATCTTATAAAATAATAAATTATTCCCCAGATCACCGATGCCGCTGTGCCGTACACAATTACGGGACCGGCTATTATAAACATTTTCGCGGCTACGCCGAGAATGAATCCTTCGGCGCGCGAATCTATTGCCGGGGAGCATACAGCATTTGCAAATCCCGTTATCGGGACTAAAGTTCCTGCTCCGGCTCTTTTTGCGATCATGTCGTATACTCCTATACCTGTCAGAAGGCATGATATAAAAATAAGAGTTACGGAAACCATTGATCTTGAGTTATCTTCACTTATAAATTTCGAATACGTGTCGAAGAGAAATTGACCAAAGACGCATATAGCTCCGCCCACAGTGAAAGCTATGGCGCAGTCAGCCAGCAAATTTCGTTTTGGGGCATGCTTGTCTGCAAATTTTCTGAAATTTTCTTTTTCCTTTTCACTGTAATTTCTTTTATCCATAAAAAGAAATCTCCTTTCATTTTAACGGATTTTTTGCCTGTTGTTTGTATTATTGACAAAATTTATAAAAATCATGAAAAAAGAGCGTATTTTTAAGTACTGTCAATTCATTTAACAATATGTTCATAAATGTGTGATATAATTTTAAGATGAATTTAAGATATAAATTAAAGGCTGTAAGCGATGCGCCGGTATATTTTTAAGCCGGACAATTGAAGGAAAGGAAGAAGCACATGGCAAAAAAAGGCGGACTCGGAAAAGGACTTGATGCGCTTTTCAGTGAGGCACAGTTTGACGCTGCGGGCGCACAGGAAAAGGCTGGAAGCATAATAACTCTCAGAATTTCGGATATTGAACCTGATAAAGATCAGCCGAGAAAGACTTTTGATCCCGAAGCGCTTTCAGCACTTGCGGATTCCATATCGACCCACGGAGTGCTTCAGCCTTTGGTTGTCAGAAAACCTGAGGCGCAGTCTGACGAAAACAGTGATGCGGTTTCAAAAATCCTTGGAGGTAAATATCGTATAGTTGCCGGCGAACGCAGATGGAGAGCGGCGAAAATGGCAGGACTTACCGAGGTTCCGGTAATAGTAAAAGAGATGTCGGATCATGAAGCGGCTGCCATAATGCTTGTTGAGAATCTTCAGCGTGAAGATCTCAACTCAGTAGAGCAGGCACGCGGGCTTAAGAGACTTATAGATGAGTTTGAGCTTACACAGGAGGAAACGGCACAGATAGTTGGAATATCGAGGCCGGCTCTTACAAATTCGCTGAGACTGCTGATGCTTCCCGAAAAGACTCTGGGGCTGCTTGAAAATGGCGAACTTTCGGCAGGACATGCGAGAGCGCTTTTGTCAATAGGAAACGCGGAAGAGATAGATAAAGCAGCCGAGACAGTGATACATAAAGGGCTGTCGGTAAGAGAAACCGAAAGGCTGGCAAAATTCATATACTCAAAACTCAATTCGCAGAAAAATATTAAGAAGGAAAACGAAGCTGACAGATCGGCCTTAATATATATTGAAAAGCTTGAGGAGAACATGTCGGCAAAACTTGGCAGAAAGGCAAAAATAGTAAAAGGAAAAAAAGGTCATAAGGGTGGAAGGCTTGAGCTTGAATATTATGACAACAATGATCTTGAAAGGTTAATAAAAGAACTTTGCGGAGATATTTTTGAAGATTAAAGCTGCCGAATTGTAACAGGTTTTTGATTTGGAGGAATATAAAATATGAGTATCAGCGATTATGAAGCAATTGCCGCTGTGGTATGGATAGTTTTTCTCGGTATATGCTTCGGTGCGTTTTATGCTTATTATTACCGCCGTGTTTTAGGAGACTTGTTAAGAGCGTTTATCACTGCCGGAGCTGAAGACGAAAAAACTGCGAAGACGTTAACTGAAATCGGTTATGGAAGCGGTATAAAAAAGATAGTGGCAGGTATCGCACTCAAAAAGAAATCCGGACTTCGCCGTACGATAGAAGCGGTATATGAGGAAGAGGACGCTCCGAAAAAAACTCCTGACGAACTTTTTGTACGTAAGCCGAAACTAAGTGTACCGCAGAAATATTATGTCCCGGAGGAAAGGCGTATTGCAGCGGAGATAAGGTATGATGGTGAGGGAACTACATCTGCCACGCTGCTCTTAACGGTTGCGGTATTTTTTGTAGCTGCTATTGTGGCAATGTCGCTTATTCCGTGGATTATAAATAACTCTAAGCGTATATTAAACGGCGGGTCGGGTGGAGAAACGGAAATTGTATCTGAAATAAGCGATTCTGATATAAATGAAAGCGGCGAGAAATAAAATTCTTTATAAACTAAAGAAACAGCAAAACGGAGATAAGATATGACAAGAAATACACGGTTAAAAATAAATATAGTGCTGATTATACTGATTTTCGCATTGGCTTTGCTGGCAGTTGCAGGCATATGCCTTAATATTGCAGGATATCGTTATTACAAGGCAGATAACGGATCAAAGTTTATCGGAAAGACTACTGACGGAATAATACTTCGCGGCACGATAATACTTGCGGATGGAAGCCGGGCTACGATAGACAGAACTTTGGGAACAATAGAATATGACAACGGAGATAAATATGACGGAGAATTTTCAGGGTTTTACCGAAGCGGAAAAGGTATAATGACATACGCTTCTACAGGAGACGTATATGAAGGAACTTTTGCAGCGGATAAAATATCCGGCACAGGAGTATACCGCTGTGCGGACGGCAGTTATTACGAGGGAGAATTTGTTGACGGAAAAAAGTCAGGACAGGGGAAATATACATGGAGTGACGGCAGCTATTATGAAGGAGGCTTCCTCGATAACCGCAAGAGCGGAAGCGGAAAATATGCCGGCGCGGACGGTTCAAGCTATGTAGGAGAGTATCTGAATGACCGTAAAAACGGAACGGGGACTTTTGTTTATGCAAACGGTGACAAATACACAGGAGAATTTGTAGATGACCGCAGAGAAGGCACCGGTACTTATATTTGGGCGAACGGAGAGAGTTATACCGGCGAGTTTAAGAACAATATGAAGCACGGAAAAGGAATATATAAATGGCCGGAGCCTAATGCAAGAAGCTATGAGGGATATTTTGAAAACGGAGCTGTCGTTATAGAAGACGAAGAAGATGCCGATGCGGCCGAAGATTCCGAACCTGATACCGGAGGAGAAGAATGAGCCGTTTAAATATGTCTGAAAACGCAAATATTTGTATTCTTGAAGGCATTATATCTGTTGAGGCGGCGGTAAGAAGCGGAAGCCGTGAGGTTAAGCTGTGCTATGTTGATGAATCTAAGGTGAGAAAACGCGACCGAAGGGTTCTTTCGTTTTTAAAGCTGCTGAACAGTAAAAATATACCTGTAAATTTATGTGACAGAAATATTATAGATTCATTTCTAAATGAAAACGATCCGGATTGCGGAAATTCACACGGCGGGATCGCAGCGGTATGCGGCGAACGCCGTTTTTCGTCGATTGAAAGAGTTTTGTCAAGGACTTCGGAACGCGGGGGATTTGCGGTGGTCCTTGACGGAGTGGAGGATCCTTTTAATTTTGGATACTCTGTAAGAAATTTGTATGCGGCTGGAGCAGGCGGTGTTATTATTCCTCAGAGAAGCTGGATGTCGTCTGCAGGTGTATGCGCGCGCGCCTCTGCCGGAGCGACCGAGTTATGCGATATTGCGGTTATGCCTGATATGTCTTCGTCTTCTTGCGGTGAACGCTCTGAGTTTATAAAGATGATAAAGAAAACAGGTTTTTATACGGTATGTGCAGCAAAAACGGCGGATTGCGAAGATATATTTGAGTTTGAGCCGGAGTTTCCGCTCGTTCTTTTTATAGGAGGCGAAAAAAGAGGCATATCTCCCGAGTTTGTTGAAAATGCGGATTCTATAGTATGTATCCCGTATTTTTCCGACGCACGTTTTTCTCTTCCCACCGCGTCTACAGCGGCGGTTTTCGGGTTTGAATTGGCAAAAAAACTGAATTATTAGGTCTTGTTTTAAAAAACTTTTTCTATTATACTTATGCTATTATAAAATTAGGAAAATCTTACATTAGGTCAGTTATTATAAATTAAGTATATTAGGTTTACATAATATCCTTTATTTTTACAATTTTCCGAAAATGTATCGGAAAGTTTTAAAAATAAAGGACGAGTTTTCCGAAACTGTCTTTTCCCGAAATTTAGGAAAATGATAAGGGAAACTGAGAGGTTTTCCGAAGTTTTCCACAACGTTTCCCACAATTTCGGAAAAAATGATGCGATTTTTAAAAAGATTATGTAAATTACGGAACCGAATGCGAGATATTTTAAAAATATAAAAGCGATATAATGTCAAAAATTGCAGCAGCAAACCGAATAAGCAGTAAAAAATTTATACCGGAATTTTTATGGCATATAAATATATTTTTTATACAATTGTTTTTCAGATGTCAGAATGAACGGCAAAATATATAAAATACTCTAAGAGGAGCGAAATAAAGTTGTACAATGCAGCAATTCAGATGATAGGATATGCCGGAGTTTTGGGATTTATCCTGTCGTATCTCCAGAAGACAAGAAAAAATATAATATTTTTCACTTTTTTGGGAAGGGTGTTTTTTGTAACTCACTATATATTGCTTGGAGGATATTCCGGAGCAGTACAAAATGCTATAGGAGGAATTGCTTCGGCGATTTCTTCGCAAAGAGGCAAAAAACCTTTTAATTCTGCGGCAAGCCCGGTATTTATAATACTTCTTACTGTATGCGGAGGAATACTTACGTTTGACGCTGAACTGGGAGTAATATCGGTTCTTCCGGTAATAGCCATGATTATGCAGAATTCCGCATTGTGGCTTAAAAATCAGACTCATATAAGAATTTTGACGTTGATAGGAATACCTTTTTGGTTTGTATATAATTTTACAAAAAGTTCACCTCCGGCTATGACAAGTGATGTGCTTTCGGCGATATCTCTTATATCGGCATTGCTGAGATATGATATAATACCAGCGATAAAGAGAAAGGGCGGCAAAAAACTGTCTTGATATAAAGCTTTTATCTGTTACAGAAACTTTAGGAAATTTATATAATTTAGGCAATATAAAAAAGCATTAAGAGAAAAAATGAACTGCCCTCCGGATTTTACGGAGGGCAGTTTTAAACCGTACTTAGCAAACCGAAAATTTGTCACATTAATGAGTCCCTGTATTCGCTGGGAGACATATTGGAGATTTTTGAAAAAATATGTGAAAAATAATTTGGGGAATTAAACCCAAGCATATCCGAGATTTGTGAGAAGGTATATTCTTTTTTTCTTATAAGTTTTTTAGCTTCATCAATTTTAAGACAGTTGTAATATTCTATTATGGTTTTTCCTGTCACGCTTTTAAAAAGAGTGCACACGTATGTACGGCTGTAATTTACAGCATCGCAGACTTCGTCTATTGAAATGTTTCCGTATATATTTTTTTCCATATAATTTATGCAGCCACCTATAGTTTTGTTTTCTATTATTTCCCTCGATGTTGAAAATTCGTTTTTGGAGTAATAACGCATAAGCTCTATAAGAAGCTGTTCTGTATGAGTTTTTATCATCTGATCGCCTCCGAGTATCGGCGAATCGAGCAAAGTGATAGAATTTTTTATGGGCATAACGAAAGTCCTGCGGGCGTTTTCGAGGATTTCTTTTATATGATATCTGCTTTCCTTAGGCAGAGAAAATACAGTGCCTTCAAAAAAATTCATGGCTTGTGAATTTGTTGTGAAGGTTACGACAACTACGTTTGGCGGATCATTTTTGTCCGCTTTTATGGCATGGAACTCATTTGGCTTATGAAAAATGATCTCGCCGTGAGATAAGTAAAGTTCTTTTTCACCTGCAAGCGCAATGGCTGTACCTTTGTCTACATAGACAAATTCCCAAAAATTATGTTTTTCGCCCGGGAAAATATAATTGCCTGAAAATTCATTATAGTGTACAGTGACAACACTGTTTATTTTTATGGTATCTGAAATAATGTGTTTTTGAAATTTAGGTTTCATATTTCTGTATCTCCGGAACAAAAAGGCATAATACTTATATTCAAGTCTATCATAAAAATCAGTAAAAATCAATATGACTTAAAATTTGAAAATCTTAGAAGTATTTAAATATGAAACGTAATGATTTGCCGACAGAAAGCTTTTTGACAAAAAAGATACCGTACCTATTTACAAAGCTGAGTGATTTTGCTATAATATATCCGTGATATTTTATGTTTTCATATTATTTATATAAATAGTTTTTCCGAAAGGATATTTTTTATGAACCGTAATACTGAAAGAATTTGTATACGCGGAGTTTATTTTGATAAAGTTACTATGCAATCTGCTTTTGCAGCTGCAAAAGATCTTATTTCATCAGAGGGATTTGACTATGTCTTTACCCCGAATTCGGAAATCGTACAGAATTGCATAGAGGACAACGCTTTATATGAAATAATAAATTCAGCGTCTCTTATAATTCCCGACGGAATAGGAGTAATATATGCCTCAAAGATACTCGGCAGACCGTTGCCGGAAAAGGTGGCGGGATTTGATCTTTCAAAGCGGATATTAAGCTATGCGGCAGAAACGAAAAAAAGAGTGTTTCTTTTGGGATCGGCTCCGGCAACAAATGAAACACGAGCAGTTTGCGATATTGCTGCCGAAAAGATATCACAGCTTTTCCCGGGTATAGTGATAAGCGGAACGCATGACGGATATTTTTCTGAATCCGAAAGCGATAATATAGTAGAAGAAATCAATGCATCCGGCGCGGATATTTTGCTTGTATGTCTTGGAGCACCTAAACAGGAAAAATGGATATACTCTAACCGTGAAAAACTTAATGTATCGTTTGCGATGGGGCTGGGCGGCAGCCTTGACGTTTATGCGGGAACCGTAAAACGCGCTCCGGACATATTTATAAAAATGAATCTCGAATGGTTTTACAGGCTGATAAAACAGCCATATAGAATAGGAAGAATGATGAAGCTTCCGAAGTTTCTTTTCGGAACGGTAATTTATAAACTTTCGGGAAAAGACCGGAAATTTTCCGAATAAGAAAGGAATGTCTTTATGAAGGTAAAAATAATAGCGCATACCCCGGATCCGGAAAAGCTTATAGCTTCCGCGGCAAAGCTATGCTATTCGGCTGTCGGAACTGATGAGATACTTGAAGGTCTTACTGAGGAAAAAACAAAAAGCTTTATAGATATGTTGTCATCGCTCGGTCATGAAAGCCCATTTGAACATGTGTCGTTCACTTTTGCGATAGAAGGAGTGTCACGTTCGCTTCTTGCACAGATAACAAGACACAGAATAGCTTCCTTCAGCGTCCAGAGCCAGCGTTACGTTGATAAAGAAAATTTTGAGTATATAATTCCGCCCGAGATAGATGCGGTTCCTGAAGCTCGAAGGCTTTTTATTGAAGCTATGGAAAATGACAGAGAGGTTTATAAAAAGCTAAATAAAATACTTACCGATAAGCATACTGCTGATAATATTTCGGCAGGCATGAATGAAAAGCAGGCATATGCGGCAGCTTCAAAAAAAGCCAACGAAGATTCAAGATATGTGCTTTCAAACGCATGTGATACTAAAATAGTTATGACAATGAATGTCAGATCGCTTTATAATTTTTTCTCTCTCAGATGCTGCAGCCGCGCTCAGTGGGAAATAAGAGCTCTTGCCTGCGAGATGCTGCGGCTTGTAAAGGAAATAGCGCCAGATCTTTTTAAAGATGCTGGTCCTTCGTGCGTGCGAGGAGCATGCGCTGAAGGAAAGTTTACCTGCGGAAAAGCTGCTGAAGTGAGAGAAAAAATAAGAAACGGCGGTGTAGTCTGATTATGGCATATCTTTTGGCGATAGACGGCACCGATGCGTCTGGCAAAGCAACTCAGACAAAAATACTTTCAGAAAGACTAAAAGATGAAGGATATAAAGTCTATGAAGCTTCATATCCGGACTATGACTGTCCGTCGAGCGGACCTGTTAAAATGTATCTTGACGGGGAACTGGGAGAAAACGCAAACGATATTAATGCGTATGCAGCTTCGGTTCTCTTTGCGGTTGACAGATTTGCCTCGTTTCGGTCGAAGTGGAAAAAATATTTTGAAAAAGAAGATTATGTAATATTACTTAACAGATATACTACCGCAAATGCGGTGCATCAGCTGTCCAAGATAGATGCTGAAAAAGATAGGAAAGAATTTCTGGAATGGCTGTTCGATTTTGAATACCGCCTTTTGGGGATACCGGCGCCTGACACCGTTATATATCTTGAAATGCCTGTCGATGTATCTGTTTCCTTGCTTGAAAAAAGATGCGCAGAGACCGGCGCCTTAAAGGACATACATGAAAAGGATCGCAATCACCTTTACAGAAGCCATGCGGCAGCAGTTTATGCCTGTGAAAAACTCGGCTGGACTCGTATATCATGCGGAGAAAATGGAAAGCCATTTTCAAGACAGGCAATACATGAAGAGGTATATAAAGCTTTTATTAAAGGTCTGCCGGCAGATTTTCCCTCAAGATCCTTATAATGATCAGTACAAATACCGTATTAGAAATAGTCGATTTATATTTTTAAAGTATTTATGCTGTTCTATATTAGGTATGAATATCATAAAATGAAACATGGAATTTTATACGACGCAATGCAATGCCGGAATTTGCTGTGATAAAAAGATGTGTTTCACAATATATATAGTGATGTGAAAAGGCGGTTTATATCATAAAAATGTAATTTGGATTAAAATTAAATGGAAAGAATTTTTGGTTGAGGTTTTGTATGGATATTCTGAAAGCTGTATTTTCAGGTTTGACTATTGTTTTTGGAGCCGTCGGACTTATGAGACTTTTACCGTATGATATAGCATTGCCTTTTATGTTTGTATTTTTGGGAGCCGCTATGCTGGCAAATGCAAAAGAATGTTATGACAAGGGCTCAAAAAAAGACGCTGTGTTTTTTTGCGGAGTTGCAATTTTTGTTTATGCGGTAACAGTATATAATTTAATTGTAAGATTTGTGTAAAGCTATTCTTGTTTTATTCGGCTTGTCAAATGTGTATAGACGCGAAAAAAATATTTAAAAAAATGGTAATATAAAAATAAAAAGCTAAAAACTGGTATATAATTTATGTGATATGCTGATAAAAATTTATTTTTCAAAAGAAAGGAGTTTTAAATATGGTATATATTTTTCTGGCAGAAGGTTTTGAGGAGATCGAAGCTCTGACTCAGGTAGACTATTTAAGACGTGCAGGAATAGACATAAAAACAGTCGGTGTGACAGGCAAGATTGTTAAAGGCTCTCATGGCATACCCGTAACCTGTGATATAACAGAAGATGAAGCTTATTTAGACGGCAGTCTTGAAATGATAATACTTCCGGGCGGGATACCGGGGGTTCCCAATCTTGGTAAAAGCGAAAAAGTAAAAGACGCGCTTGATTTTGCATACAGGAATGGAAAGTATATAGCGGCAATATGCGCGGCTCCTACTCTGTTAGCAAAATACGGATATCTTGAAAATAAAAATGCGGTATGTTATCCGTCGATGAAATCAGAGCTATCCGGAGCAAACTACATTAAAAAAAGCGTTGTGCGCGACGGACATATTATTACCGGCGAAGCCGCCGGAGCTTCAGAGCAGTTTGCTTTTGAATTGATACGGGTTCTTAGGACACATGAGGATTCAGACAAAGTAAAAGAGAGTATTTGCGCTAGAATTTAAACTGTGAGTTTATAACAAACATTTTCCGTTCCATGCGGATACGGATGTGCGGCTTTTCAGAAAGGAAATTATATATGAGCGAAATTCGTACACAAAAACTTGAAATGAGAGAAAAATACCTTGCCGTACGAGATGCTATACCGCAAGAGCAAAAGGATATATATGATAAAAAAATTTTCGACAGACTTATTTCTTCAATAACTTATCGCCACAGTACGGACATACTGCTGTATGCTTCTATAAATGGAGAGGTAAATATATGGCCGATATTTGAGGCGGCTCTTAAGGATGGCAAAAAAGTTGCGTTTCCCTGCTGCAATGACGACAATACTATGACTTTTCGCTATGTCACAGACAGGTCTCAGATGTCTGAGCGTACATTCGGAATACTTGAGCCTGATCCTTCATGTGAAGCGTGCTGTACATCCAATTTTTCTCTGCTTATCGTACCAGGCCTTGTTTTTGACAAAAACGGATACCGTATAGGATACGGAAAGGGCTTTTATGACCGTTATTTGTCGTCGTTTGATGGAGTTTCTATCGGTTTGGTTTACAGCCGGTTGCTGCTTGCTGAAGTTCCGAAGGGCAGATTTGACCGCCATGTCGACGTGATAATCAGCGAAAAGGGAGTGTATGCGGTTAATGCTCCGAAATGATGGCAAAATCAGAACTAATATGATCGGAACGATAAAAAAGGAAAACGCGGCAGCTGTTCTTTGTTTTTCTGTTATGGTATTGCTTTTAGCGGGAAATCTTATATTTTCTTATGCAAAAGAGTCTGTAAAGCTAAGCAATGCGGCATTTGTTATAATTGTTTCTATAACAGCTTATCTTTTGCCTTCGGCTATATCTTTGATAACTTCAAGGAAAAATGCCGCTGCGTTTTTCTCTATGCCAAGGAAGGGAACTTCAAAGTTTTGCGTAATTTCTGCACTTTTGCTTATTTTTTCAGCGATACTTACAAAAAGTGTAGTATATTACATAAATGGAGAGAGTGCCGGAAGCGGAGAACTGCTTGCCGGTACGGGATATTTTGAAGCAATTGTTTGCTATGCAGTGCTTCCTGCAGTGCTTGAAGAACTTGTATTCAGAGGAGTTGCATTTTCGCTGTATGAAAAAAGCTGCGGAGGAGCAGGCGCAATTTTAGCGACGTCTTTCTTTTTCGGTATGTCGCATTTTTCTGCCGGTGAATTCATATCTTATTTTATTTCAGGTATAATACTCGGAACAGTGGTTTATATAAGTAGGTCAGTTATTCCTGCAATAATAATGCATATGTTTAATAATCTTGCAGGGTACTATCTTGAAAATGCGGTATTTAAAATATCCTCAGAAAACAAAAGCGGAACTCTCGCAATATTTTTGATGACGGCAATATCTCTTGTATTTCTTTTTTTTGTATTAACAGAAGCCGAAAATATTTGCAGAAAACGATATCTTTCATGCAAAATTGCTGATTCCGGGCAGGTGGAAACGGAAACGGCAACGGTAACGGAAACGGAAACGGAAGAGGACAACAAAGCTTTTTTTGCTGCGCCGAGATTGATTCCGAACGGCATGAAAATAAAAAGTGTTGCTTTGAGAATAATTGTTTCTCCGTTTTTGTGGACAAGCATTTTGCTTTTTGCAGTTTATATTTTTATTAAATAAAAAGGCTGAAAATATAATTTTAAGTATTGAGTATTAAGTAAGAAGCAAAAAATTACATTTTTTACGGAATTTTTACTTCATACTTTTATTTATACTTTTTTTATCTGCGTTTTTTAAGTAATAGTAATAAAAGCAGAATTATTTATATTTGTAACTTTTTTGAAAAAATGCTTGTAAAACGTATTATTGCAAGTTTTGACTTGCTTTAGATTTTATAAATGCAGGAGTTAAAAATGTCGGATCAAAATAAAAAGGATAATTCAAAATTTACAATTGACGACAATGTCGATTCTATGCTTAATATAATAAAGAAGAAAAACGCGGCTGAAGAACACCCTGTGAACACCGCAGGACATAAGCCTGCAAGTGATGCTAAAAAGGATGTTTCTGACGTTTCTTCTTCAGCATCTTCTTCACTTGTCCCCCCTCATGTTCAAAAGGCAGACGAAGCGGACTTGCAAGCACAGGGGAGCAATGATGTGCCCATAAATACTCAGCCGGAGCATGAAGAAAAAGCCGAGAAAAAAATAGACGGCGAAAAAGAAACGAATACAAGACAGAATGCAGTTTTAAAAACCGGGCATGGAACAGCCGATATAAAGGACAGACATGAAAAAACAAGACATCATAAAGATCAGCAGCCGAAAAATACGGTTGTAGACTTTGATGACATAGATCCTGAAAACGCACGCATACGCCGTGGCAAGCGAATGAAAAAAAGCATAAAGAGCGGAAGAAGTGCTGCTTGGGGCCTTTTGAAGACTTTACTGTATGTGGCAGGCGTTGCGGCAGTATCTATATTTCTTGCTGTCACGATAATAGGAGCAGCAAACGATATATATGCCTTTGAGAAACCAGATATATCTGTAGTTATTGAAATTCCGGAAGGCGCTGATACCCGTGAGGTTGCTGAAATTCTGAAAGAAAACGGAGTAATATCTCATCCTTTTGTTTTCTGCCTTTATGCCGAGCGTAAGTTTAATGGCTCAAGCTATTACAACGGTGAATTTAAGGCAGGCGAACACACTATAGTATTTAAAAACGAAGATAACGACGGCGGTACTGTTACTGCAGGAGGAGATTTTACTACAGATTATATTAAGCTTACAAAAAATGAAGACGACTCGACCCGTCCCCTGAATTATGACCGTATACTTTCTATTATAGCAGTGTCGACATATAAGGAAAGAGATACTGTAAGAATTACTGTTCCTGAAGGATATACGGTAGACGAGATAATAGATCTTCTTGTTTCAAACGGAGTGGGAGAAAAAGAAAATTATATAGATGTTATTCAGAATCATGATTACGACTATGAATTCGTAAAATTGATTCCGGAAAATGAGGACAGAAAATACCGCCTTGAGGGATATCTTTTCCCGGACACTTACGACTTTTTTACAGACGAGAGCGAGATATCGGTAATAAATAAATTCCTGGCGAATTTTGAAATAAAATTTGAAGATTTGTACTATGAGAGGGCAGAAGAACTTGGGATGAGCGTTGACGATCTTATAATACTTGCGTCAATACTTGAAAAAGAAGCGAAAAACGCAGAAGATCTTCCGATTATGTCATCGGTATTTCATAACAGGATAAAATCCGGGATGATGCTCGGATCAGACGCGACGGTAATGTATTTGCTTCCGGAAAGAAAGACGGCGCTTACAAGCGAAGATCTTGCCATTGACAGCCCGTACAATACAAGAAAATATAACGGTATGCCCCCTGGAGCAATATCTAACCCTGGAATTGAAGCAATAAACGCTGCATTTTATCCGTCGACAACAAATTATTATTATTTCCTGACTCTGACGACAGGAGAGACGATATATTCAAGGACGGAAGCAGAACACAATGCTGCGAGGGAAAAAGCAAGATCAGAAGGGACACTTGCATCATGATAAGACCGGAAATATTATCTCCGTGCGGTAATTTTGAAAAGTTAAAATTTGCGGTACTGTATGGAGCGGACGCAGTGTATTTTGCAGGAAAGCGCTTTGGGATGAGGACAGCTTCGGACAATTTTACCGAAGAGGAATTGCAAAGCGCTGTCGAGTACGCGCATAGGAATGGCGTAAAGGTGTATATCACGGCTAATATAATGCCGAGACAGGATGAGATAGATGAATTTTCAGAGTATCTTGAATTTTTGGGAGAAATAAAGCCTGACGCCGTAATTGCAGCAGATATAGGAGTTATATCGCTTTTGAAAAAAAAAGCTCCGGGAATAGATATACATGTATCTACTCAGGCAAATACCGTAAATTCTCTTGCCTGCCGTGCTTACCACGAGCTTGGAGCAAAAAGAGTTGTACTTTCGCGCGAGCTTTCACTTGAGGAAATAAAGAAGATACGCGAAGAAATACCTGATGATCTTGAACTTGAGGCTTTTGTGCACGGAGCAATGTGCGTATCATATTCCGGGCGATGCCTGCTGTCAAATTATTTTGTAGGAAGGGACGCAAATCATGGCGCCTGCGCTCAGCCGTGCCGCTGGGAATATAACGGAGCCGGATTGTCAGCCGATATATTTGAGATAAAAAGACCTGATATACATTTGTCGGCGCTTGAAAATGAAAGAGGTACTTTTATATTCAGCTCAAAGGATTTATGCATGATAGAGCACATTCCTGAGCTTGTAAAGGCAGGTATAGACAGCTTTAAGATAGAGGGAAGAGTAAAGAGCGCGTATTATACGGCGGTGACAGCAAATGCCTATAAAACTGAGCTTTTAAGGTATCTTAAAGATCCTGAAGGATACGTTTTTGATCCCAAAGTTCTTGGCGAGCTTGAAAGCGTAAGTCACCGCGAGTATTGTACCGGATATTTTTTCGATCATCCTTTAAAAAATGCACAGATAACCAAAAACGGCGGTTATATAAAGGAGAAAGCGTTTCTTGCCACGGTGGAAAAATATGACCCGGCGTCTGGAAGAGCGGTACTTATACAGCGTAATAAAGCGGTAAACGGCGAGGAAGCTGAGATAATATCGCCTGGTCTGGAATCACGAAGATTCCGATTTGAAGACATGAGGAATGAAAACGGCGAAAGTATTGAGTCGGCGCCGCATCCTAAAATGCCCTATACAGTAAAAATGCCGTTTGCCGTAAAAGAGGGAGATATTATAAGAGGAAAATAATCTTATAAGAATAGTGAAAAATATCTGCCGTAGAAGGCAGATATTTTTCATATATTATATATTTTTAAAGGATTTAAATATATCGGAATTAGTCATTGAAAAATGAAAAAGTGTATGCTATAATATAGGCAAAATCCAATAAATACAAAAAAAGGAGTGTATAATATAATGAAAACTTTACCGGTAGCATTGCAAGTTTATTCTATTCGTGAGGAAGCTGCAAAAGATTTTAAAAAAGCCATGAAGGCGGTCAAGGAAATAGGATATGACGGAGTAGAGCTTGCTGGATTATACGGAATACCCGCGGCTGAGATAAAAAAAGTACTTGATGAAGTAGGACTTATTCCGGTTTCCGCTCATGTTTCAGAGCTTATGAACGGCGGCGCAGAGCTCAGCGACGTCCTCAACGATTATCTTACTATCGGGGTAAAATATATTGCAGTTCCTTACCTCGGAGAAGGAATGCGCCCGGGTGACGCAGGCTTTGACGAAGTGCTCAAAAAGATTGAGAATATCGGAACAGAGGCACGCAAGAAAGGCTTGACTCTGCTTTATCACAATCATGATTTTGAGTTTATAAAGCTTCCTGACGGGACATATGGACTTGATTATATGTATGCAAACACATCACCTGAAAACCTTAAAACAGAGCTTGACACTTGCTGGGTAAATGTCGGTGGAGAGAATCCGTCAGAATATATAAGAAAATATACAGGAAGAGCACCCGTCGTACATCTTAAAGATTTTGAAGGCTCAAAATCAGAGCAGATGTATGAGCTTATCGGAATAAAATCAGAAAAGAAAGAGGGAGTAAAAAACACCTTCCGCTTCAGACCTGTGGGATATGGAAAACAGGATTTTCCGTCTATACTTGCAGCTTCCGTAGACGCAGGTGCAGAATGGGTAGTTGTCGAACAGGATCAGTGGTATGACACTCCCGCACTTGAATGTGCAAAGATGAGCCGCGATTATCTTAAATCTCTCGGCTGGTAAAATAAACAGTTTAACAGATTTAAAGTTAAATTAAAAAGATATAGCAAGAGGTATATTATAAAATGAAACAGCTACCATTTAATATTGATCTTAAGGGTAAGACTGCAGTTATAACCGGCGGAGGCGGAGTATTGTGTTCTGGATTTTCAAAGACAATAGCTGCGTGCGGAGCAAATACAGCTGTACTTGATCTGAAACTTGAGGCGGCACAAAAAGTGGCGGATGAGATTAATGCAGAAGGTGGAAATGCCGTTGCGATAGCCGCAAATGTTTTGTCTAAGGAAAGTCTTGAAGAGGCAAAGACAAAAATACTTGAAAAATTCGGTACTATTGATATACTTATTAACGGAGCCGGTGGGAATAATCCAAAAGGTACTACGACTAAGGAATATCTTTTCCCTGAAGATCTTGAAGGGGCTAAAGAAGATATAACAACCTTCTTTGAACTTGATCCTGACGGAATAGAATTTGTATTTAATTTGAATTTTATAGGAACTCTTTTGCCTACGCAGGTTTTTGCTCGCGAAATGGCAAAATCAGAGCATCCTGTAATTATTAACATATCGTCTATGAATGCGTTTAGACCTCTTACAAAGATTCCGGCATATTCTGCTGCAAAAGCTGCTGTATCGAATTTTACAATGTGGCTTGCAGTTCATTTTTCAAAGATAGGAATTCGCGTTAATGCTATAGCACCTGGTTTTTTCGCAACAGCGCAGAATCATTCACTGCTGTTTAATGAGGACGGATCACTTACGCCAAGAAGCGATAAAATAATTTCTCACACTCCCATGGGACGCTTCGGTGTTCCTGAAGATCTTGACGGCACACTTCTATGGCTTTTGTCAGATAAAGCGTCAGGATTTGTAAACGGTGTTGTAGTGCCTGTTGACGGAGGCTTTGCAGCATATTCGGGCGTATAAATACTTTTTACACACTGTTAATCAAAAACTTTAATATAGTTTATAAAATCTATTGAATTTTCTATAACCCTGTGATATAATTAGCAGGAATTATGACTTTACGTTATAGTGTACCTATTTTATTAAGATACGGAGGTGTAACACAAATGGCATATGTTATTTCTGACGACTGCATCGCTTGCGGCGCATGTGCTGAGGAATGTCCTACAAGCGCTATTAAGGAAGGCGACGGCAAATACGTTATCAACAAGGATGAATGTATCGACTGCGGTACTTGCGCAGGTGTTTGTCCTGTAGATGCTCCTAAAGCAGAATAATTCTTAAGTTTTATGTACAAAAAACGGCGCGCACAGTAATTTCTGTGCGCGCCGTTTCAATTTTATAAAAAAGCGTTTTTTATGATAAAAAAAGCGTAACGAGATAAGTTTTTAAAGCATATTTATATTATAAAAGACTTATCGGAGGCAATAAATATGTCATTGATAAAACTTATGAGCAGTGAGACAAAGGAAAATTTTTCAGATGAGGGAAAAGAAATTTTGTCGGTAAACTTGAAATATCCAGTTTTTGAGGGAGAAAATGAAGAAGTATGTTCTAAGCTCAGTGATTTTTATGCATCAGCAGCCGGGGAATATGCTAAATACTGCAAAAACAAGCTTGCTCCAGGCATATTGAAAAAAGCTGAAAGAGATAAACATATAGAGAAAAACGGAGCATCAATGAATTGGTATGTATCTTTTCTCAATGAAAACATATTGTCGCTTATAACTGACATTTCCTATTTTAACGGAAAACAAAAGAACACGTCGAGATATGTGCAAAATTGGAATTTGAATGACTGTTCGCCACTTTATGCAAAAAATGCTTTTTTAGTAACAAGGGAAACCAAGGAGCTTTACATATCTGAAATATGTTCAAAAATTTTAAACGGCGAAGGCGGATTTAAATATTATGCGAATGCCGAAAAGATAGCAAGAAGACATTTCAGCTTTGAAAAATACTATTTTACAGTAAAGGGCATAGCTTTTTATTACGACAAAAACCTGCTTTTTGAGACAGATTCAGTCTATCCAGCGTTTGTCATGCCATATTCCGGAATAGAAGGTGTTACGCAAATGTACCGCAGCCGATAAAGCTTTAAATGCTGTTGGAATTGTATGTTTTTGCATAATTATATCGAATAAAATTCAAAAAAATACATCTTAGAAAAAAAATCTGTATTTTTTCTATTGCAATTATTTATTTTACATGTTATACTTTTTTATATAAGATTTTCCTGTATCTTAAAGCAGGAAAATACAAATTCGCTGATATTTAATTTAATAAGGAAGATTTTTCCGGAACGGATGGTGAAAAATGGCTCTCGAAATTATAAATGAAATAAGGGAAAGCGAGAATCAGGCGAGAAAGATAAGACAGGACGCCGCGGCGAAGGCAAAGGAAATTATAAAAAAATCCGATGAAAGCGGTGCGCAGCTTATTTTAAAAAGGGAACAAGAGGCAAGGGCTGATTACACAAAGATTATTGAAGAGGCGAAAACGCGCGCTGAAAAGACTGCAGAAATTTCCGCAGAAATGGAAAATCAAGAGAGAGTGCGTCTGTACGATAAAGCTGAAAAAGCACTTAATAGTGCTGCTGAGTTTATTATTGAGGAGCTAAAAAAACAATGATAAGCAAGATGAAAAAGCTTATGCTTGTCGCTGCGCGCGGCGACATTGACAGCATAACGAATGATCTTTTGTGGATGTCGGCGGTGGAAATAAGACCGGCTGAAACTGAAGCGGAGGAAGGTCTTGCGGTTTGTGACACATCTTCCGAAATAGCTGAATACGAGCGTCGTGCGGCTGTCCTTTCCGAAGCTGTTGATACTCTTGCCGTATATGGAAGCAAAAAGAACAAAAAAGGCGGCGCGCCTGCGTTTGCATTTGCTTTTACAAGAGAAAGCTTTGAAGAGCTTCGTGTACGTACGGATGAGGCTTTGGAAAAAGCTGAAAAAGTAAGAATGATTGCGCGCGAGAACGCAGCATACAGGTCGGAGATAAACAGATGCGATACAGAAATTTTAAATCTCAGACCGTGGTTAAAACTTGATATACCGCTTTCGCTTGAGTCAACAGCGAGCACGGATATAATTAAGGGCAGTCTTCCATATGACGCAGATCTTCCGGGAATTTCCATCGAGCTTTCGGATGAATGCGAAGGAGCCATAGTGGGCGAGGTCAGCCGCGACCGTGCATATATATACATTTATGCCGTGTTTTTAAGCGGTGACCGTGAAAAGCTGACGGCGTGTCTTTCAAGGCACGGTTTTTCAAAAATGTCTTTTGGACAGTATAATGGTACATGTGCAGAAGAAATAAAACGACTTAAAGAAGAAAAGTTGCAGCTCGAAGCAAAAATAGACGAAAATCTAAGCAAAATAAAAGAATATGCATCTGACAGACGTTTTATTGAGTCGGTCTACGACTATATCGGATCTGTCCTTGAAAAACTGAAAATGAAAAATCAGTTTATTTGTACGGAAAATACGTTTATACTGAACGGATGGATACCTGCTGAAGCTGTCAAAAGGCTGAAGGACAAGCTGTCGTCGTATGAATGCTATTACGAATTGTCTGATCCGGAAGAGGGCGAAGAAGTTCCGGTAATGCTTTCAAATACTAAATTTGCTTCGCCGTTTGAATCTATAATAGCGATGTATTCTTATCCAAAATACGGGACATTTGATCCTACGTTTATAATGGGTATATTTTATGCTGTTATCTTCGGGCTTATAATGCAGGATGTCGGATACGGCTTATTGCTTGCAGTCGGATGCCCGCTTTTAATAAAGCTTATGCGTCCGAAAGAATCAACAAAGAAAATGCTGAAAGCGTTTACTTTATGCGGAATTTCGACGATAATATGCGGTGTGCTTTTCGGCGGATATTTTTCGGATTTTCCTCATCAGATCGCAGTAAACTTTTTCGGAGCGTCTACGGACACGCTGTCCGATATGGCGCTGCTTTTCAACCCCATAGAAAACAATATGGGCTTTTTGATTTTGACGCTTGCCGTAGGAGTAGTTCATATGGTTACGGGAATGCTGATAAAAGCATATATGCTTATAAAAGAAGGAGACGTTTTTTCAGCTGTTTTCGACGTAGGCTCATGGCTTGTATTGTTTGCGGGAATAGGCTGCATGGCGGTTTTTCCGCCGATAGGAAAATGGATTGCGGTCATCGGAGCACTTATGCTTGTGTTTACACAGGGCAGAGACTCAAAATCAATAATAGGCAAATTTTTCAAAGGCTTATACAGTCTTTATAATATCATAAACTATTTATCCGACTTGCTGTCATATTCAAGAATTTTTGCACTTGGGCTCTCGGGTGCAATAATAGGACAAGTAATGAATATATTAGGAACTCTTGCGGGCAGAAACGTAGTTGGTTTTATAGTTCTTATAATAATATTTGTTTTCGGACATGTGCTGAATCTTGCTTTAAGCATAATCAGTTCGTTCGTGCATACGGCGCGGCTTCAGTATATAGAATTTTTCGGGAAATTCTATATAGACGGCGGAAGACCGTTTAAGCCGGCGTCGGTAAATACAAAATTTTCTGAAATTAAAGAGGAGGCAAAACAATCATGACAACAGGAACAATAATCGCTATTTTCGGTGCGGCGATAGCCGCTTTTCTCGCATGCATGGGATCGGCGCGCGGTGTAGGCATTGCGTGTGAAGCAGGAAACGCGGTAGTCGCGGAAGATCCTTCAAAATCAGGTAAAGCTTTGCTTTTGGAAGCGCTTCCCGGTTCTCAGGGCATTTATGGGTTTGTAACCGCGTTTATGGTACTTATGCAGCTCGGCGTTATAGGAGGAACTATCGCTCAGCTTACAATTGAACAGGGACTGTATTATTTTGCCGCTTGTCTTCCTATAGCGATAGTCGGATATTATTCAGCTATTGCGCAGGGCAAGGTTTGCGCTACAGGTATGAATATACTTGCAAAGAAACCCGACGACTCAATAAAAGGAGTAACGGCGGCAGCGCTTGTAGAGACGTATGCGATCTTTTCATTGCTTGTATCGCTTCTTCTTGTACTTAACTTCCCCGGTTAAAGCTGCTTTCAACGGATTTTATCCATATGATATAAGAAAGGCGGTCGAAAAATGACAGACAGCGTCAATTCGATTGATACTATAAAAAATAAGATTATAGCTGAAGCACGAGAATACGAGAAGGAGATATTAGCTCAGGCAGAAAAAGAGGCAGCGGAGAATTTGAAAGAATATGAAAAAAAGGCTGCAGTATCGGCTGAACGTATTATATCTGCCGCGAAAGCGGAAGCGTACAGCATAATTTCATCTGCTGAAAGCTTAAAAAATATGAGCGCACGCAGCGGTGTTCTTGCGGTAAAGGTTGAGCTTGTTGAAAAAGCATATTCGCTTGCAGTTAATGAGCTGGAAAAGCTGGATAAGGACAGATATCTTGAACTTTTTTCAAAATATCTTGTTAAAGCCGCAGAAAGCGAGTTTCCGGGTAATGATGAGATAGATCTTTATACCGGAAAAAATTCGCCGGTAACTGCTGAGGAACTTATAAAATATGCAGGAAAATTTAAAAATTCCGAACGTGTGAAGGCATGCGGGAAAAGTGAAAAAAGCGGAGCCGGATTTTATCTTGAAAGCGGCGATATAACGGTCGACTGTTCAGCCGGAACACTTGTTTCTTCCATAAAAAACAGAACCGAAACAAGTGTGGCAAGACTACTTTTTGGTGAAAACCGCGGATAAGGAGGTCTGTTTTGAAAAATAAAAAATTGACAGATACAAATTATCTTTTTTTGTCTGCGACTGTAGCGTGCCTTGAAAATACTCTTATACAAGGCGAACTTTTGGATAAAATGATCGAAGCGCGCAGCTTTGAAGAAAGTTTTGGCATAGCAGCGGAGACATTTTCTGAGCGCGGAGAAATAAAGTACGGTGCCGATGGGTATGAAAAGGTATTGTCAGACGAACTTTTTCGTGCATACTCGGAGATAGAAAAGCTGCTTGTTTCCGCGGGAGGAGAAACACGGCTGCTTCGCCCTATGCGTTATTTATATGATTGTCAGAACATAAAAAGCTGTATAAAATGCGAAGCGCTGGGGATTTCTCCGGAAGAAATGTTTATTTCATGCGGCAATATTCCGTCACCTATTGTACGGGAAATGGTAAATAAAAGGGATTTTTCAGAACTGCCGTTTAATATGAGGACAGCGGCGGAAAAAGCGATAGAAGAATTTTCGGTATCAGGAGATCCTCAAAAAATAGATCTTATACTTGACAGAGGAGCGTTTCTTGACATGTCAGAAACGGCGGATGAAATAGGGCTTGAATATTTATCAATGCTGTGCCGGACAAAAATTGATCTATGCAATATAATGTCATTTGTTCGCTGTATGTTGTCGGGTATAGGGTTAAGATTTTTCAGAGAAGCCTTCATACCTGGCGGAACACTGGAAGAGGAATTTTTTGTTCAGCGGTTTGGGGAAGGCACGGATAAACTCTTTTCCGCAATGGCGTCGTCAGGCTTGTACGGGGCATTTTATGAAAAAGCAGGAAAAACTCCTGGCAGTGCGGAAAAGTTGTGTGACGAAATCTATCTTAAAGCGGCTTTTTCGGGGAAATTTGTTTCGTTTGGACCTGAAAAAGCAATTATGTATATGATTGAAAAAGAAAATGAGATACGCAATGTCCGCATCGTGCTTGCCGGCAAAAAGAGCGGCTTATCTTCTGAAAAACTACGTGAAAGGATAAGAGTGAGTCCGCAATGAAAAAGATAGGGGTTATCGGAGACAAGGACAGTGTGCTTTGTTTTAAGGCGGCAGGCTTTACAGTGTTTATCACTGAGGACGGCACAGAGGCGGAAAACATAATAAAGAAAGCCGAAGCAGATGGTTTTGCTGTGATATTCATAACAGAACATTTGCTGAAAGAAATAACCGATACGGCAGATAGATTCAAATCCAATCCTAATTTATCAATAATACCCATTCCGGGCAGAAACGGAAGTTTGGGAATCGGAATGGCGGCAATAAAAAAATCTGTGGAAAAGGCGGTAGGCGCGGATATTTTAAAATAGAAAGGTATCCGAATAAGGCCTTACCGGGCGCTAAACTGTAAAATGCGCAGTGATCCTTTCAGAAAGGCAGGATTTACAGAAAGAAATGATAACAGGAAAAATAGTAAAAGTGTCGGGACCTTTGGTAGTAGCGAGCGGTATGCGCGAAGCCAATATGTTCGATGTTGTGCGTGTTGGAAAAATGAAGCTTATAGGCGAAATAATCGAAATGCGCGGAGACAGGGCATCTATACAGGTATATGAGGAGACAGCGGGAATAGGACCTGGCGACACGGTTTATTCTACGGGCGAGCCTTTGTCAGTAGAACTGGGCCCCGGACTTTTGACAAATATATACGACGGAATACAGCGTCCGCTTGAGGCTATGTATAGGATAGCGGGTACAAATATCCCGAAGGGAATAGACGAGCCGGCGCTGGACAGAGATAAAAAATGGGAATTTACACCTTCATGCAAAGCGGGTGACGAACTTTGCGGCGGAGACGTAATCGGATATGTGAAAGAAACCGAGATAATTACGCATAAGATCATGCTTCCTCCCGGAGTGTCAGGAAAGGTGATTGAGATAAGCGGGGGCGAATTTACCGTAACCGACACCGTGGCAAAGCTTGAAACTCCAAACGGCGCATATTCAGTTAAGCTTATGCAGAAATGGCCGGTAAGACGTGCGCGTCCGTATTCAGAAAAAATACCTCCGTATGAACCGCTTGTTACGGGACAGCGTGTAATTGACGCAGTATTTCCGATAGCTAAGGGCGGAACCGCATGTGTTCCGGGACCGTTCGGAAGCGGCAAAACAGTTGTTCAGCATCAGATAGCAAAATGGGCAGATGTAGATATAGTAATATATATAGGATGCGGAGAACGCGGAAATGAGATGACCGACGTTCTGCGTGAATTTCCGGAGCTTAAAGATCCGAAAACCGGATATTCGCTTATGAAACGTACAGTGCTTATTGCAAATACATCGGACATGCCGGTTGCCGCGCGCGAGGCGTCGATATATACCGGAATAACTATAGCAGAGTATTTTAGAGACATGGGATATTCCGTAGCGGTAATCGCCGATTCAACATCACGCTGGGCAGAGGCTCTGCGCGAGATGTCGGGACGTCTTGAAGAAATGCCGGGCGAAGAGGGATATCCGGCATATCTGGGATCACGTCTTGCTCAGTTTTATGAAAGAGCAGGAGAGGTTGTGTGCCTTGGCAGCGATAAGCGTCATGGAACGCTTACGGCGATAGGCGCTGTATCTCCGCAGGGAGGAGATATATCAGAGCCGGTAACGCAGGCGACTTTAAGAATAGTAAAAGTTTTCTGGGGACTCGATGCATCTTTGGCATACAGAAGGCATTTTCCGGCTATAAACTGGCTTAATTCATATTCGCTTTATAAAGACAGAATGAGCGGATGGTTTTCAGAGAATATCGCTTCCGACTGGAATGAAATAACCGGAGAAGCTTTGAGAATACTTCAGGTGGAAAGTGAACTTGAAGAGATAGTAAAACTTGTTGGTATGGACGCTCTTTCTGCATCAGACAGGCTTACACTTGAAGTCGCGCGTTCAGTGAGAGAGGATTTTCTCCAGCAAAATGCGTTTAATATAGACGATTCGTATTCACCTCTTGACAAGCAGTATAAGCTTTTAAAGGCAATACTTGCATATTTTGAAAAATCCAAAAAAGCCGTCGAGCAGGGCGCGGATATTGAAAAACTTTCAAATATTCCGGCAAGAGAGACTATAGGAAGACTAAAATCAGTGCCTCTTGAGAAATTTGACGGTGAGCTTTCGGCATTGCTTGAAGCTCTCGACGAACAGATAGACGGCGTACTTCACAGCGAGGAGGACTGATAAAGTGGAGATTACCAAGGAATATAAAACTATAAGGGAAGTTGCCGGACCTTTGATGCTTGTTGATAAGGTCGAAGGAGTAACTTATTATGAACTTGGCGAAATCGAGCTTCCAAATGGTGAGATCCGCCGCTGCAGAGTTCTTGACGTGAATGAAGATAAAGCGCTCGTGCAGCTTTTTGAAAGCTCTGCAGGAATTAATCTTGCAGAAAGCAAGGTGCGTTTTTTAGGTCACGGAATAGAATTCGGAGTATCTGACGATATACTCGGCCGCGTTTTTTCTGGCATGGGTTCACCCATAGACGGAGGTCCTCGGATTATTCCGGAGCAGAACCTTGATATAAACGGAACTCCTATAAATCCGGCAGCGAGAAATTACCCGTCTGAGTTTATACAGACAGGAGTTTCCACTATTGACGGATTGAATACGCTTGTACGAGGACAGAAGCTGCCGATATTTTCCGGCTCAGGTCTGCCGCATGCAAAGCTTGCCGCTCAGATAGCAAGACAGGCTAAAGTATTGGGGTCGGACAGTAAATTTGCCGTTGTATTTGCGGCAATAGGAATAACTTTTGAAGAAGCTGATTTCTTTATAAGCGATTTTAAAAGAACCGGAGCTATTGACAGAACGGTGCTTTTCATAAATCTTGCCTCAGACCCGGCAATCGAAAGAATTTCAACTCCGCGTATGGCGCTCACTGCGGCAGAATATCTTGCTTTTGAAAAGAATATGCATGTGCTTGTTATCATGACAGATATAACAAATTATGCCGAAGCATTAAGAGAGGTTTCGGCAGCTCGTAAGGAAGTGCCTGGAAGGCGTGGATATCCGGGATATCTTTATACGGACCTTGCTACCATGTATGAAAGGGCAGGAAGAAAGCTGGGATGTGACGGATCTATAACAATGATACCGATCTTGACTATGCCGGAAGACGATAAAACTCATCCGATCCCCGATCTTACCGGATATATTACAGAGGGACAGATAATTTTGTCGCGAGAAATATACAGAAAAGGTTATTTGCCTCCGGTAGACGTTCTTCCTTCGCTTTCAAGACTTAAGGACAAGGGTATAGGCGAGGGAAAAACGAGAGAGGATCATGCTCAGCTTATGAATCAGCTTATAGCATGCTATGCAAGGGGAAAAGAAGCATTAGAGCTTATGGTCGTATTAGGAGAAGCGGCGCTTACTCCGGCTGATAGATTATATGCGAAATTTTCAGAAGAGTTTGAAAAGAGGTATATAAATCAGGGCTTTGAGGAAAACCGCACTATTGAAGAAACTCTTGATCTCGGATGGGAACTGCTAAGGATATTCCCGAAAAGCGAGTTAAAGAGAATAAAACCGGAAACTCTCGACAAATATTTTAAAGAGGAGCGATAATATGCCTCAAAAACAAGTCACTCCTACGAGAATGGAACTTACCCGCCTGAAGAAGCGGCTTATGACCGCACGCCGCGGACATAAGCTGTTGAAGGATAAGCGGGACGAGCTTATGAAAATTTTTTTGGATACTGTCAGGGAAGACAAGGCTCTGCGAAAGAGGATCGAGGAAAGAATGCAGCTTCTGCATTCAGGATTCAATCTCGCCGCTGCGGTAACGTCAAGAGAGATCATGGAGGAAGCGCTTGTATATCCGAAAAGCGAAGGAGAATTGTCTGTTTCTTATAAAAATGTCATGAGCGTGGTAGTTCCGGAATATTCTTATGAAGTTAAGACTAACGGCGGAGAAAGTCCTTACGGATACGGTTTTGCTTTTACATCGGGCGAACTTGACAATGCGGTAGGCGAACTTTATGATATGCTGCCCGATCTTATGCGTCTTGCAGAAGTTGAAAAGCAGTCGCAGATGCTTGCCGATGAGATAGAAAAAACAAGACGGCGCGTAAATGCGCTTGAATATATTATGATCCCTGGCTTTGAAGAGAATATTAAAGCTATCATAATGAAGCTTGATGAAAATGACCGCGGAAATACTACGCGTCTTATGAAAGTTAAGGATATGATGATCGAAGAGCAGAGAAAACAAAATAATATGCGCTGAGGTCAAAAATATTTAATTAAATAATTAATTGCTTATGATTGAAAAGCGGGAACAGGCTGCGCTGTGCGTAAGCAGTTCCCGTTATATTATAAAAATATCTATATAAAATCGGCAGGCGAGGTTCTACTATGAAGAATGCAGAAAAGATAGATAAAAATTTTTCGGTTAAGAACAGCTTAAACCGTAAAGGAATAAAGTTTTACGACTGTGAAAAGGATCCTTTTTCTATACACGGAGTTTTTAAAGAAGGCGATTTGTTTGTCAGAATGCCGAGAGAGAAAGCGAAAACTGTAAATGAAGGAGTATATACTCTGTGCAGCCATACAACAGGAGGCAGAGTCTGTTTCAGAACAGACAGCGCATATGTTGCAGTAAATTGTACGATAGGCAGTTTTATTTGTCACCCACATATGCCTCTTACAGGCGCTGTAGGATTTGACCTGTATGCAGACGGCATTTACAGAGGAACTTTTATAAAGTTTTGTTTATGTTTAGTAGTAATATATTTTTTATAAACAGTAAATATTTACATATACAAATCAAAATAATTAATTTTATTAGAATGTCGTATTTTTGATAAAAAACACTTTACAAATCGAAAAATGAGTGGTATACTTTATTGGAAAAAAAGAAATCTTTAACAGCGGTACCGTGTTGCCGGCAAGATTGACAATATTAAGTTGTGATATATCTATGTGTATATCCTGTGCGTATCTTGTCGAGGTTTATAAAAAAAGCTGAGATGAGATTTTTTTTTTGCGAAAAACATAATGAGAGAAGGCAAATCTGCACTTGAGTATTTTTAAATCAAATCTTATGGATGATAAGGCGGTGTTAAGGTGCCTTGCACGCATGTCGCATGAGATAATCGAAAGGAATAAAGGCGCAGAAAATACAGTACTTATCGGCATAAAAAGACGCGGAGCACCGATCGCTGAGATTATCGCAAAAAATATAGAAAAAATAGAAGGCAAGCCCGTCGAATGCGGATTTATAGATATAAACTTTTACCGTGATGATATCGAACTCAATCAAGACGTTCCGGTTGTGAGAAAATGTGATCTGCCTTTTTCAATTGTTGATAAAAAGGTAATTATAGTTGACGACGTCCTATATACCGGACGAACTGTAAGAGCAGCGATAGAAGCAGTTTTTTCGCTTGGCAGACCCAGCATGATACAGCTTGCCATACTTGTTGATCGCGGTCACCGCGAGCTGCCGTTTAGGGCGGATTATATCGGGAAAGCGATAGCAACGTCAAAAAAAGAATTTATTAAAGTACGAATACCTCCGTATGATCCAGACTGCGGGGTAGATCTTTATGAACGCTGAAGCTTTATTTAGTTATATACACGGCAGAAAGCCGCTTATATATAAATTACATATTTTACGGAGGATATAAAATGAAACTAATTTACGGCGTTAATGACAAACCAAAATTCGGTCAGCTTATTGTTTTTGCCATTCAGCAGCTGCTTGCTATTATGGCAGCAACTCTTGTTGTTCCTGTAATTACCGGTCATGGTATGAGTTCGGCTGCTGCTCTTTTAGGCGCAGGCTTGGGAACTTTGGTATATGTATTTTTCACACTTAAAAAAAGCCCGGTTTTTCTTGGATCTTCATTTGCTTTTCTCGGATCAATGGCAGCGGCTTTTGCAGGCGCTACAACGGTTGAACTTGGTTATGTCGGACTTATATTAGGCGCATGTTTTGCGGGAATTGTATATATTATTATCGCACTTATAGTAAAGATTGCAGGAGTAAAGTGGATAGACAAACTTATGCCTGCGGCAGTAATCGGGCCTACGGTTGCTATAATCGGTCTTTCTCTTGCCGGAAATGCTATAAGTGATCTTTCAAAAGTAAATTATTCTTATGAGATAGAGGACGCCGAAAATTATAGGATAGTTGAGACAGTAAAGATTTCCGGAACCGAAGATGCGGCAGAAAATGTCATTGTATCTGCAGAGGTCACAGACGCAGAAGGTAACCCTGCTTCCGGAGTAGCCGCAGTATATGATGAGGCTTCGGGTGAATATAATCTTGTTAAAACGCCGGGTTCCGTGTATGTAGCAGTAATATGCGGACTTATCACTTTGTTTGTTACAATGCTGTGTTCATGCTACGGTAAGAAGATGACACGTCTTATACCTTTTATTATAGGTATTCTTGCCGGATATGCAGCTGCATGTATTTTTTATATAATTGGTATGGCTTCAGGAAATGATGCGCTTATGATAATAAATTTTGCACCCTATGCTGATTTGGTAAAAGACGGGGTGACTCTAAGTACATTTTTCAGCGTTCCTGAGTTTACTTTTGTTACAGCTTCAAAAGGATTATCTCAAATTAATTCTCAGTATATTGTTTCAATCATAGTTGCATATGTGCCGGTTGCATTTGTCGTATTTGCAGAACATATAGCAGATCACAAAAATATTTCAAGTATTATAGAAAAAGATCTTCTTACTGATCCCGGTTTGTCTAGAACACTTCTTGGAGACGGTGTTGGAACTATAGTCGGAGCTTTCTTTGGCGGATGTCCGAATACTACATACGGTGAATCTGTCGGATGTGTCGCAATAACCAAGAACGCATCGGTAGTTACTATAATTGCCGCGGCAATAGGAGCGATACTTATATCATTTATAAATCCTTTTGTTGCTTTTGTAAACTCGATACCTTCATGCGTTATGGGCGGAGTATGTATGGCGCTTTACGGATTTATAGCAGTATCAGGACTTAAAATGATCAAGAATATTGATCTTGAATTAAACAAGAATCTTTTTGTAGTATCGGTTATATTGATAGCCGGTATCGGAGGATTTGTACTCAGTTTCGGAGAAATAACAATAACATCTATTGCGTGCGCATTAATACTTGGAATTATAACAAATCTTATTGTCTCAAAAGCGAAGGAATAAGCAAACAAATAATAAATATATTTATGACGGCGTTGATTTATATATCAGCGCTGTTTTAAAAAATAAAAATCAGCAAAGCATTAAAAATGCTTTGCTGATTTTTGTATTTAATACTAAAGGCAAATGATGTACTATTACTTGATAGTAACAGTTGCGCCTGCGGCAGTAAGAGTAGCCTTCATAGCTTCAGCGTCTTCCTTGGAAACGCCTTCCTTAATAACCTTAGGAGCGCCTTCTACGAGATCTTTAGCTTCTTTAAGACCGAGACCTGTGATTTCACGTACAGCCTTAATAACATTAAGCTTGCTGTCGCCTGCTGCTGTAAGTTCAACATCAAATTCAGTCTTTTCTTCTTCAGCAGCTGCTGCGGGAGCTGCAACACCGGCTACAGCTACGGGAGCTGCGGAAACGCCGAACTCTTCTTCAACTGCCTTAACGAGGTCAGCGAGTTCGAGAATTGTAAGTGCCTTGATATCTTCAATAATCTTAAGTGACTTTTCAGATGCCATTTTTATATACCTCCAAAAATATAATTTATTGTCAAAACATATTGACATTTATGCGGCGAAAATACGCCGAAAATTTAGAATTATTCCGCTGCTGATTCTGCGGGTACGCCGCCTTCTTTGTCGATAATTGCCTGAATTGCATAAGCAAAATTGTACAAAGGAGACTGTATGCTTCCGAGGAATTTTGCGATAAGTCCTTCTCTTGACGGGATTGCCGCGAGAGACTTTATCTCATTTGTGTCGATAACGCGGCCGTCGATAAAGCCTGCCTTAACTTCAAAGTTTTCGTTATCGTCTGCAAATTTGCATAAAACTTTAGCGGGAGCAATGGGGTCGTCTGATACGGCAATTGCCGTCATACCTTCAAGCACAGATTCAAAGCCTGTAATACCTGCGATTTCAGCGGCTTTTTTAATGTAGGTATTTTTGACAACCTTGTAAGTTACATTGTTCTTGCGGAGCTCAGCTCTGAGGGCAGTATCTTTTTCAACAGTGATACCGAAGTAATTAACGAGAACGCCGCTCTGAGCATTTTTGATTGCTTCAGCGAGATCTCCGACAAGTTTCTGCTTTTCTTCAAGAATTTTTGCGCTTGGCATTGATATTTCACCTCCAATAAAAAAAGTTCTTTTTGGACCGCAAAAGCGTAACCGGAAAAGAACAAGAAACACAATATATACCGCAGTGCGGATTTTAAGTGAAATACTTATTTCTTTCCTCGGCAGGCGGAAAAAATAACCGTTAGCGTGTAGTCATAACAAATACACGACCTGCTTTCTTAGGTCAGTACAGAATTATATCATTATTTTACTGTTTTGTCAATATATTTTTTTAAAACATTTAAAAAAAGGGAAAATATAATAAATGAAGGCTATTTTTGCCGAACATTTTATATTTTTACGGCAATATTAAACATAATAAAATAAACTTTTCTATTTTTGCGTGTCAGTAACTAATATTTTCCCGTTTTCAATATATATTCGGTGGGCCCGCTTTCCTATGAGACAAAGTATTTCATAGGAAATTGTGCCGCAGATTTCAGCAAGTTCTTCAGCCGTTACCGTTTCATTCCCGTCGCTTCCGATTATAGTTGCTTCATCAAAGAGTGTGGCCTCCGGTATATCAGTAACATCGGTCATAGTCATGTCCATACATATTCTGCCTACAACCGGCGCGCGCTTACCTTTTATAATAACGCAGCCTTTGTTTGAAAGCAAACGGTTAAATCCGTCGGCATACCCTGCCGCTACAGTAGCCACACGCATATCGCGTTCAGCCGTATACGTAAGACCGTATCCGATTTTTTCTCCTTTTTTAACATTAAGGATCTGTGCAATATGCGTTTTAAAGCTCATTACAGGCAATAGGTCGCTGCCCGGAAATTCACACCCGTAAAGACCTATTCCAAATCGGACAAGATCGCAGTGATACTGTGAGTATTTGATAGTTCCGGCACTGTTGCAGATATGTTTGTAAGAAAATTCTATTCCTTTTTCGGAAAGCAGCGATACTGTTTTTTCAAAACGGTTAAACTGCAGCTGAGTAAAGCTGACATCACTGTTATCAGCGTCGCAGAAGTGTGAAAAAATTCCCTCGGGAACTATATATGGATTGCATTTTATTATTTCAGCGGCATCGCAGAGCTCGTCAGAGAGACAGTATTCCGACACTTTAAAGCCTATACGGTTCATACCGGTATTAAGGGCAATATGGATTTTTATGGGCTCGGGATTTTTACAGTTATAAATATAGCTTTTGAGAAAATCGAGCGATTCGGAAGAGTCTATTGTAACAGAAATATCATTTTTTACGGCGTCGGAATATCTTGACGGCAACATGGGGCCGAGAACAAGCATCATACCGCCAATGCCGCATTTCCGAAGCGTTATTGCTTCGTCGATGTTAGCCACTGCAAAATGCCTTATACCGCAGCGATACATTTTTTCGGCGACCATTTCCGCACCGTGATTGTATGCGTCGGCTTTTACTACGCCGAGTATTTTTGATTTTCCAAGATTTTTTTGTATAGATTTAAGATTATGTTCAAGATTATCTAAGTTTATCAGAGCATAAGATGAGAATTTTTCGTATTCCTTTTCCATAATAATGCCATTCCTTAATATATGAAAAGATAACCGACATGCGGTTTTTTGAAAATATCATGAAGGATATTTTATTTTTGTAAAATTAATTGTTGCAGATATATCCCCTGAAACGGCGGTATACTGCATCGGAACTCCCGATGCCGCGTCAAAAATCAAAGTGCATACAATATCATCGCCAAGTTCAAATATACAGCTTTTAGGCACTGCGGTATCAGGGAAATTACCTTCAGGCATATCGCAGTCTTTTACGGATCCGTGAGGCAATGAAGAAAGACAAGATGCCGCTTCATCCGAGAAGAAAGAAATTAGAAGATTAATTTTTGTCAAAGCTCCGTCTGGAAGCGGTATTTTCATTCCGTAGTAATTAAACATTAAAATGTCGGCTTCTCCATTTTCATTGCTTTCAACTGAAAGACCTTCAAATGCTTCGGGAGAAGAAAAAGCAATGTTTACGGTATCTTGTTTTGAAGCTACCGCACTGCCTTCAATAGTATCGTCGCCGTTTCCTGCAAGAGAGAAATCAAATTCTGCAGAATATCCTTGTGAATACAGAAGTTCAGTCAGCCGGTCAATACCTGAATCGGCAGAACATGAACCGGCAATAAGCATAGTCATAATTGCCGGAACAACGGAAGCTATCAAAAGAACGCGATGTATTGCCGGCAAAAGAAAACTGCATGATCGTTTTAGTTTCATAAAAAACCGCCTCTTTCCGAATAATTTATCATTGATACAATTTATTCGGAAAACGGCACCGATATTCGCAAAGCCATATTACATATTATTATAACTCAAATATTTAATATAAGCAACAGCAAAAACAAAAAATATTCAATTAAAAAGTAAAGCGGACATTTTATTATAAAATGTCCGCTTTTTGCTATATTTGTTACTGACCTTGCGATTCAATATATTGATTATAGTCGTCGATAATTTTTTGCGCATATACTGCGTGATCATCGGCAGCAACGGCAGACTGGGCTATATTTAAAAGACTTGTTGAATAACTTTGTCCGTAAACTGTCACAATTTCTCCGTAATTATCCGTATAAGTGATATACGGACGTACGATATAGTCCTGTGCGTAATTTTTTACTTGTATATCTGTAATACAAACAGTATATGAAACATAATTAGGATTGCTTGTATCATACTTTTTTACTGCAGGAACAACAGCGGCATTCGGTGTATTTTTATCAAGCCGTGATTCTGAGGAAAGATATTTCGAAGGAATAACCACAAAACCATATCCGGTTTCTTTGCCTTCTTCACATAAGATATTATCCTGATTATACCCTTCAATAGCAGAAAGTATATTATATCCTATATTGCAGATAAATCTGAGAGCATTGCCTTGTACGCGGAACTGAGCTCCTATAACGACAAGTTTGTTTATCATATCTTGAGGTGTGTCAGCTTCCGAATAATCGGAATCAAAATCAATAGCAAAACGTATTTCTGTAATATTATCTGTTTCAGGAATTACATACAAACCGTTTTCATTCGGCAAAAGCAAATTTCCATTGATTGTTGGAACAAGATTTAAAGAATCCGAATTCAATTTAAAACCTGATAAAATTCCGTCGGAAAATACCGGTTCTGCACTGCCGCCGTAAACCATAATTTTATAATCAGCCTGAAGAGAGCTGTCAAAAGAAGCGACTGAAAGTTCGGCATTATTTATTACAGCAATATGCTTTTTTGAGCTGTCAGTTTTGTAAACAGGCTTAGACGCATCCTGTTTTATAACAAGGGGAGATGAAATTTGGTAAATATCAGATCCTTTACTGTTTATTATTACAGCTGTATTACCGGCAGATGCTTTTGAGTCAGGGGCAGAAAAGTTGCTCATATAAATTCCGTTCGGGAAATCCCCTCCGTATATATTGAAAACAGTGTCTCCGAGTATTGCTCCGTATTTGTAATGTCCGGTATATACATTGTTAAATATACCGCCGTAAAAATTGTAGTTGATATCATCATTAATTGAAACTACTCCGGTTGTTGAATTTCGAACTCCGGCTATCACTCTCTGAAATTCGCCGCCGTAAAAATTATATTCGGCTTTTACTGATACCGAAGAACTTCCGGTAGTCCACATATAGAATGCCGCTGCGTCTCCATAGCTGCCACCGTAAATATCTATATAGCTGTTTCCGAGATTGTAGGAATTGGTACCGAGATTAAGGGTCATATCTTTTGTTCCGGAAGCGTCGATGTTTCCTGAACTTCCTTTTACGGTATTTTCTGTTATAATGTCTTTCCCAAGCGTTAATCTAACGCCATTTGAGAATAGTCCGGCTTCGTCAACAGGAGCTTTTATAGTTATACGGTCATAGGTAATATTTCCGCCGTATTTTGCTGTTCTGCCTGAATCTGTAGTCATAAACCATATACGGTTTTTCTGTTGTTCCTCAAGAGTGCTTCCATATCCGCAAACTGTGACATCTTGTCTTTCGGTTTCAGATATTTCAAGATCTTCAGCAGTATTTAAAATTATGTCTCCTTCAATATATACATTGCCGCCTGAATTGCCTAAAGAATATACAGCGTCTGCAATAGAAGTGTAAATTTCAGCTCCGACATTTTCTATATAACCGTCTTCGCTTACATATGCTTTGCCGTTTTCAGTAAATATTTCCGGCATTGAATGTACTAAGCGTATGCCTGAAATATATAATTTGTCGGTATTGTCAATCTGTTTTAAAGGAGTTGTTCCGTACGGATCGAATTTATACTGCCTGATTTTATAGTTATCTTCGGAAAAGAATGAAAGAGAATCTTCCAGAGAAATAACGCAGCTTGCCCATTGGTTTGTGACAAGATCAGCGGTTTTGTCAAGCTGCCTTAATGATGAATTAAAGAATCTCCACCGCATTTGCGGCGCCGGATCAAAAGAACTTTCAGTATCATGATAATAGTAATAATCTATTATTATATACGGAGTAATATTTATATCGGGAAAAGGGTTGCTCCAGTTGTTCATTATCATGCAGTAATCAGAATTGTAGTTGCTTTCTATCTGATCAATCAGCATGGTGTTTCTGCCTTCAAAAGAAACATTATATTGAATTGTCCCAGCATTTTCGTTGCTGCTCCATCCGTTTTTGTTTATGTCCTCTAGTGAAAACTCATATGAAGGATAAGCCTCTTTTCCTCCTTCAATTATTATTTCGGTCTTCAAAATTTCGCTTTTGGCATTATAATCATCAGCCGCATAAACGGATATTGAGATATCTTCATTTTTAGGAAGATTTGTGAACGTATATGAGTATGTTCTGTTGTTTAATACTGACGCGTCGGCGTAATCGTAGTAAAAAGATGTCAGTTCATGGGTTTCAGAATGACCGTTTTTCGTTTCAGCAGAGAGAAAATAAGATATTACTCTAATATCATCTGATGCTGCCGGAAATGAAACGGAGACTGAATAGTCATCGTTTATTTCGGCTGAGATTTCAGACTTTTGAGCGAATACAGGAGCTGTGTTTTCCGAGCTTCTTGTTTCAAAAGTGTATTTGTCAAGATGACTTCCGTCAGGAGAGATATTTGAAATTATCCAAGGTTCTCCTATAATTTTAATATCTCCGTTTTCAAGGTCTGAATTGTAAAAATCAATTCGGTTTATTCTAACATTTCCTGAAGTGTCAACTTCGACATATTGCCCCTGCGATAAGTTGCGGTATTCTGCTCCGCTGTATCCTGAAAAGCCCTGTCCGTTTTCCGGAAGGGTGTTTGCGTACAATGAGAAATATTTGGCATAACCGTATTGCACGGCTCCTGTGTCAACAGCGGTAAAAGTACCTTTGCCTCCCTGCCATATAGACAGTTCACGATTTAGAAGAGAATGTTCATGACCGCCCCATATAATTACCTGAGGGTATTTTGTAAGTACAGGCATAAGATCTGAAGATGCGGACGAAGCGCTTGGAAGAATTGTATTTTTTACTCTTGCGTGACTTGCTATAAATACTGCTTTTGACGGATTTTGGGTAGTAATAGCAGAAAGAGTTTCATCAAGCCAAGCTATTGTTTCATCCGAATAAGAAGCGTCGTATGTTTCGGGTTCAACGGTTATGAAATTATATCCGTTTATTTCCACTATACGATTTCCGTAGTCAAGTCCGTCTGCGCCTAAATATTTGTCTTTGCCGTAAAAAAACTCATAATTAGGGCCTGATTTTTCATCATATTCTGTTATAAGACTCTTGTTGTATTGACAAATTTGTTCTGCAGTTGCGGAAGGATTTCCGGGAATTTCATTTTGCCATTGGTAACCGGATATAATTTTCTGATATAATTTTGCCGAATAAAATCCGGTAGTATCCGGTACTCCGTTTTCATTAAGTCCTATACCTCCGGCTGTGTCGTGGTTGCCGTTAGCATATATTAATGCGGTTCTGTCAGTTTTGTCTGCAGAATTGAAATTTTCAAGAGTTATATCTCGGAAAGCGGCAATTTCCTTATAATTTTGTTCAAGTTTAGTAGACAAAGACGATATATTTCCGCTCGAATTCATTGCGTCGGTAATATCTCCGTCAATAAAAACTGCATCAAGCTTTGTGCTTCCGTCCTGGTTTTTTCCAGCAATTGAAAGGAGCGCTTTGTATGCCCGGTCAAGTTTCTGATTGCCGGCTATGTTCCACGTACCGCTCATATGAATATCAGAAAGTACACCAAAACGCAAAACAATATTGTTTTCGTCAAATTCATCAGAATTTGTTCCTGCAGCGTAAATATAAGCTGTAGGTAATAGAGACATAAATATTGCGGCAATAGTAATAAAAACTGTAATTTTTTTCAGTTTTATAAGATATTGCATGTTTTTTCTCCTTTTTGACAAATATTTTATTGCTTCTATAATTATTATATCTTAATATATTTTTGTTTAAATACAGAAAAATGCTGATAAAGTGGACAAATCAGCTATTGACTCAAAATAATTTTTTTGATACACTGAATATGGCGGTGATAGATGTGGATCAAAGAAATATTAATTCAGACAATATTAAATTGTTTAGCAGCATATCATGCGAATTTTGTTTACTTGTTTCAGACGGTATATGTCCTGTCTTAAACAGTGATTTCCGAATAATTTATACATTAACTGGAAGTATATCTGTAAAATGTTCAGGAATAAATAGTGTTTGCAGCAAAGGTGAGCTGACGATATTGTCCAAAGAACAATCGCCGGAACTTTTTCCGGACAGTTTTTTTTCTGCTTATTTTGTTGATTTTTCAGGTAAAAGGATATTTGAGATTATCGATTTACTGCAGTTAAAAACCGGAAAAATTTATAATATTAAAGCGGACAATATTTTATCAGCTTTTGAACAGATGGAAACTGAATTTTCATTATACATAAATTTAGGATATAAATTATCGTTGGCAGCATCAATTGTGCATATTTTAACAGCGGTGTCTAGAAATGTTAACAGTATAGTTATTCCCGGGGATAATATAGGAATAGACGGATTTTCGTGGAAAGATATCGCAATACGCAAAGTTGGGATATTTCATGGCAGAAAGTCAATTATGGTAACACCTAATGTTGAGAATGCCGGAATTGTCGTACTGGAAAATTATTCTTTGGCAGATTATAAAATAGATTTAAAAAAATTTAAATATGTACAGATGAGTTATTATTATGAAAGTGAAGAAACATGTCAAAGATATGCGAGTATACGTATTTTAAGATTGTATTCTGATGAGGAACATTTAAAAAGAGACGAGTATTTTTCAATATATAATGAGTATTATCATAACGAGTTTTTTGTGCCTATTGTACGCAACAGATGGGCTCATGCAACATTTTATCTTGATTTTTCTGAAGATATATCCGGTGTAATAAGAGATTGCAGCAGCGCTTTATTAAGGCAAATCAAAATAAATCCGTTTGGTATATTGCCGGCGGCAGAACTTCCACCGAATGATAAAATGTATATTTCTTCTATAACTTTTTATAAAGAGGATCCGAATATATTAAATTACAGAGATGAAAACAAAAGTATTTTAGATGTATTAGATCTTATGAACGAACATTATAATCAGGATAAAGGATTAAATTTTTATGCGGACGCTTGTTTTTTGAGTGTATCGCGTTTCAGTCATTGGTTTAAACAGCAAATGGGGATGTCACCTGCAAAATATATAAATGATTTGCGTATCGGATATGCTAAAAGTTACCTTACTGCTTATTATACAAATTCGATTGAGTATGTATCAAGGCAATGTGGGTATAAAGACCAGCATTATTTTTCAAGGGTATTTAAAAAAAATGTAGGCATGACGCCTACAGAATACAGAAAAAATTTGAAAATAAAAAATAAAAAATTCCGTCTGTGATACCAGACGGAATTTTTTATTAATTATTAAATAATTTTATGTTCATAATCAAAATCGCAGTGCTTTAAAAATTCTCTTGCCATTAAGAGAGCTCCTACGCGGTTTGGATGAACCCTGTCCCAGGCTATATAGGCTGAGTGACGTGATTTGCAGTAATTTTCAAACATAAGCTGAAAATCAATAAATACGCAGCCGTGTTTTTCAGACAAATCTCTGCATATAGCGGTATACTCGTCCATTCTTTTACGCATGGGATCATTTCTGTTCGGTTCAATATAATACGGAGAAGCGATAAAAACGCCCTTTACCTTATTTTTAAGCATAGAGATCATTTTTTCTATATTTCTGCTGTATTCCTCTGGAGTTACCTGATCGTTTACCTGCGGAAGATCAAATTGGCGCCATACATCGTTTATGCCTATGCATATGGATACCCAATCGGGTGACTGTGAAATTACGTCGCGTTCGAAGCGTTCAAGAAGAGTGCGGCTTGTATTGCCGGAAATACCGGCATTTACAACTCTTGTCAGCACTTCCGGATAGCAAGCTGACAAAAGATTTTCAATCTCACGAACATATCCATTGCCTAATGCGTCAAACAATCCTTCTCCTACAGGATTAGCACTGCCCATGTCGGTGACAGAGTCTCCGGCAAAAAGAATTTTTTCATAATCTTTGAAAATCATAATTTATCCTTTCTCCGGCTGATTTGCCGGAAACAATATTATTATATTGTTTTGCCGATGTAATCTATATCGTCTTTAAATATCTGCCAAGGTTCAGCAGAAGTATCGGGGAGGGAGTAAAAAGTTTCTGATTTTTTTGAACCGGGATTCATAAAACCTACGGAGTATGACCATAAACCTATTGAAGAAAACATGTCCTTAGCTCCGTATTTTTTATCTCCGGCAAGCGAAAATCCGCGGGAGGCAAACTGAACCCGTATCTGATGAGTTCTTCCGGTATTTAAGGATATTTTCACAAGCGATATATCGTTTTCTTCAGAATAAGCGACGGTTTTATAATAAAGTGAAGCTTCTTTTGCACCTCGGCGGGGTTTGTCGACAACAAAACTTTTTCCTAAAAAACGATCATAAAAAAGCAGGTCTTTCATTTCGCCGCCTTCTTCGGGAGTTTTCCCGTGTACTTCTGCTATATATTGCTTTATAAAATAAATCCTTCCGGCAATTTGTGAAGAAAGTTCTGCTGCGGCATTCCTATTTTTGGCATAAACCATTATTCCTCCTACGCCTCGGTCAAGACGATGAATAACTCCGACATAGGGTTCGGTTTCTTTTTCCGAAAGGTATGAAAAGATAATACTGTACAAATTCTCGCCTTCTGAGTCGTCCGGCTGAGATAAAAGCCCTGAGGGCTTTTCGCATACGATAACTTGATTGTCCTCATAAATTATTTTAAGAGGTGGCATAAGATTTATTCCCTCGAAAGCTTCCTTCTGATTTTATTTTTTATTATATAATAAAAGAAATTACAAGTCAACATTTTTACCATAATACCGCAAAAAAATACAAAAAACGAGTAACTGTCCCGTTTTTTGTACAGATAAACATATATAATGAAACTGAAAGATAAAAACTCAGAAAGAAGGCATGAAAAATGATGAAAAAAATAAGAAATTCTGTTATATTGATATGTGCACTGTTTTGCTGGGGTGTTGCCGGAAGCCTTGAACTGGAGAGACTTACAATGCTTGAAGCGTCTTTTTATATTTGTATATCTGCTGCAATATGTGCGGGAGCATTTTTCTCGGAATTTATATTTAGGGCGTTGAAAATTTATTTGCGCATACGCATATATTCACGGCGCAGGAAAAATACTGCAGGTAACTCTTTAAAAACAAAAGCTTCACGCAAGACGGAATTTTCATCTCATAAAACCGTAAAAACTGCGTGATAATATAAATAGCCGCTTTTTTTAAAAGTAATATTCGTGAAAAGTGAATGAACGGAAAATAAAAGACAGCGGATGACAGAAAAAGTTTTATTCGTGCAAGTATTATTAAAAGGTAAAAAAACGGTAAATTTACAGTAAATCATTGAAAAATTTCGTTTTAGGGTGTATACTATATAGGTAAAATATTTAGATAAAAATGGAGGATAAGAAAAATGACTCAGATAACAAAAGATACAATTATTGGAGATATTCTCGATGCGGAAAAAGACTGCTCTAAGTTTTTCCTTGAAATAGGCATGCATTGCCTCGGCTGTCCTTCGGCAAGGGGGGAAACTGTAGAACAGGCATGTGAGGTTCACGGTGTAGACTGCGACGAGCTGGTTGAAAAGATCAATGATTTCCTCGCTTCCAAATAAAAGGCGCCGTATCGGAAAACGGCTGAAAACGGTGGCAGAATCTGCCGCCGTTCGTTTATCATCTGAAACTTTTGAAGAAACGCTCTGTGCGGTCGATGTAGGAACAGACCACGCAAAGCTCGCCATAGCTTTAATAGCGGATTACGGGTTTGAAAGCGTTGCGGCAACCGATATAAACGAAGGCCCTTGCGCCGCAGCTTTAAAGAATATAAGATCTGCCGGTGACAATATTTGTGATAAAATAAAAGTGATAAAGACGGACGGACTTAACGGACTTGAAAATATAAAGTGCAACAGGATAATAATAGCCGGAATGGGCGGCGAACTTATAGTGAAAATATTGTCGGAAGCCGAATTTACAAGGGAAAAGCAGGGGCGTATAAAATTTGTGCTGCAGCCGCAGTCTAAAGAGTATGCTTTGCGCAGATATCTTTATGAAAACGGATATTTTATAATAGATGAGAGATGGATAGAGGACGCAGGAAAGGAATACTGCGTTATATCTGCAGTTTATGACGGTTTAATTCGCAGCGGTACGCTTTTTGAGATGTATTTCGGAAGGTTTGGAGCGGAACGCGCAGAGCAGGCGTTTGTGAAGTTTTTTTATAAAAAATACAGAGCGTTAAGAGAGAGTGCCGAACAGCGGAAAAACAGGGTTCATGGAGAAAGCAAAGATATTTATAAGGATGAAGAACTGCTTTTAAAACAGATGAAAGAATATATGGCTGAAAGGAACTGGATGATATGATAACGGTAAAAGATATTGACGAATTTATGAGTTCGTGGGCGGATCCTAAATATTCCGAGTCTTGGGATAATGACGGAATAATGTTTTGCGGAGATTTGTCTTATGAGGTTAAGAAGCTGTTAATATGTCTTGATATCAATGAAAAAACCGTGAAGGATGCGGAAGATTTTAAAGCTGATCTTATAATTACTCACCATCCTTTCATATTTAATGCTTTAAAAAGGATACAGGACAGAAATTGGCAATACATATCAAGGCTTGTGGAATCGGGGATATCCGTATTGTCTTATCATACCAGACTTGATGCGGCACCGGGCGGAGTCAACGACGTTCTTGCAGAAAAGATAGGTCTTTCGGATACTCGCAGCTTCGGAGGAGAAAAGGGAATAGGGCGCGTGGGAAAGCTTGCAGCTCCGATGAAGGCGCAGGATTTTTCAGAGCTTCTTAAAAATGTTTTAGGATGCGGAACAATGCGCTGTTTTATGAATGAAAAAATGATTTCAGAAGTATCTGTAATAGGCGGAGGGGGAAAGGATTTTATATTTGAAGCGGCTCATATATCAGACGCTTATGTCACCGCTGATCTTTCTCACAATTCATTTATAACTGCGAGCGAACTCGGTATAAGTATATTTGACGCCGGACATTATCATACAGAAAATCCTGTAGTAAGCCGTGTGGCTGAAAAAATTAAGGAAGAGTTTCCGCATATAGCGGTAAAAATTGGGGATTCAGGATGCCCGTTTGTGTTAAATTAATAATTGAAAGGATAAAAAATGCCATTTGACGCAGGACTTGTTGCGGCGGTGACCGCAGAACTGAAACAAAGGCTTGCCGGAGCGAAGATTGAAAAGATACAGCAGCCTGAAAAAGATGAGATAATACTTTCATTAAAAAACGGAAGGGAAACAGGGAAACTTCTTATAAGTGCAAAATCGGGTTCGGCAAGGATAGGTCTTACAGAGCTTGAGAAAGAGAATCCGCAGTCTCCTCCCATGTTCTGTATGCTGCTAAGAAAGCACCTTTCTGGAGGTATCATAGCAGATATAACACAACTCGGATTTGAACGCGCGGTTGAGATAAAAATATCGACATATAATGAGCTGGGTTTTCCTACGGAAAAATATCTGATATTTGAAACTACCGGACGTTACAGCAATATAATTTTCTGCGGAAGCGAGAAGCAGGTCATATCAGCACTGAGACTGTCCGAGCTTTCATCGGATGAAAAAAGAAAGCTGATGTGCGGCTTTAAGTATGAGCCTCTGCCGGTACCGGATAACCGTATAAGTCCGCTGGATGTTACAAAAGAGCTTTTTTTAAAAAGACTTATGGATTTTGCAGATTCAGCCGGAACGGAATACCCATGTGAAAAATATCTCATATCGTCTTATGCGGGAATATCGCCGCTTATAGCACGGGAAACGGTATACCGCACATTCAGGGGCAAATCCTCAATGCTTTCGTCCATAGTATCCGACGTCGGACTTGCAGATAACTTGTATCTTAATTTTTCTTCGATATATTCTCCGGTCAGCAGCGGGAATTTTACGCCTTATCTTATAAAAAACAGAAACGGGGAATCGGTTGAATTCTCATTTTGTGAGATTTTTCAGTATGAGACATCTGCAGTTTGCGTAAAGTTAGAAAGCTTTTCGGAACTGCTTGACAGTTATTATGGTGAACGTGATCTGCGGGACAGGATAAAACAGAAATCGCAGGACATATTTAAGCTTTTGTCAAATGCCGAATCCAGAATAAGCAGAAAAGCGGAATTGCAGCGCGCTGATATAGAGGCATGCAAGGAGAAAGAAAAATATAAAAAATACGGCGATCTTATAACTGCAAATATGTATATGCTGAAGAAAGGTATGAAAAACGTATCTTTAACCGATTACTCGGAAGAAAGCATGCCGAAAGTGGAAATAGAACTTGAGACTAATCTTACCCCATCTCAGAACGCGCAGAAATATTATAAAAAATACAATAAAATGAAGTCAGCCGAAGCAAATCTTGCGGTTCAGCTTGAGCAGTCAGCTTCGGAACTTTCATATATAGATACGATATTTGAAAGCCTGACAAAAGCGCAGAACGAAAAAGATCTTGAAGAGATAAGGGACGAGCTGCGTACAGGTGGATACGGCAAGAAGCTTGAGTCGCTTTCAAAATCAAAAAACAACGCTAAGAAGGCTGCGCGCAAAAAGATGAAAAACGAATATAATCCAATGGTATTTAAAACAAGCGGGGGATATAGAGTGCTTTGCGGCAAAAATAATCTTCAGAACGATTATATAACTACAGTTGCTGCCGGCAAAAGCGACTATTGGTTTCATGTTAAGAATATGCCCGGCTCGCATGTTGTCATGTTTTGTGGAGATGACGAGCCTGACGCGAGAGATTTTACCGAATGTGCAATGATCGCGGCATATTATTCAAGCGGAAAAAAGATTCCTGGAGTTGCGGTCGACTATACAAAGGTGAAAAACATAAAAAAACCGTCGGGAGCAAAACCCGGATTTGTAATATATGATACCAACTATTCGGCATATGTAACAGCTGACGAACAGACCGTTTTATCTTTAAGGCAAAACTGACTCCTAAAGCAGATAAGTATATGCGGCGGCAGATGATTTGCATTTTAGTCTGCCGCCGTTAAAAACTTTACGGAAATTCAGTCTATATCCGTGAACTTATATATTCTTTTATATTGCAGTATATCTGTGCGGCCTGAGCTCTTGTAACATCAGCATTCGCGTCCGATACAGTGTCTCCGCTGCCTGTTCCTACAAGTATGCCGCATGATGCAAGTGACGGCGAACTTGCCGGAGATACTGCCTGAACCGCGCCTGACGCAGAGTTTGCAGGCAATGCTAACAGTCTCGAGAGAATAGCAGCTGCCTCAGATCTTGATATAACGTCGGTGCTTTTAAAGCTGACTCCGCCGTTTCCGTCCGGATATCCGTTTATTATACCCATTTCAAGAGCTGTCTGAGCATAGCTTTTTATATTTATCGGGATTTGCGAGTCATCTGAAAAAGATGTGAAATTAACTCTGTTAACGCTGTCCTCAAGACCTGCGGCTATCATTGATATTGCCAGGAAGTCGCCTCTTGTAACGGTTTTGTCAGGGTTGAATACCAGTTTTCCGTTTCGTATTTCACCGCCGAATACTCCGTCAGAAACCGCTTTTATCGCACTGTTGTGTGCCCAGTGATTTGTCATATCGGAAAAAGTTACGTTGCTTTCCGGTTCTGTTATATGAACTGTTATTTTATAAGTGTCGGTTTTGTTTCCGTACGTGTCGCAGACACGGAAACTGAAAATATCACGTCCGGTAAAATCAGTTTTTGGGGTGTACATGAAAAAGCCGGTATTTTTATCAAGCAGCTGTACTGTTCCGTGCTTTGCAGAGGATACGATAGAAAACGTCATTTCGTCTCCGTCAGGGTCGGAAGCTTTAAAAAAGCCTTTATATGAAATGTTTTTCTGCGTTTCAAATGAATTTTCACCTATAACCGGTGCCAAATTAAGCTTTTCGAGTACAAACACAGTGCATACACCGTATTTGTTACTGTCTCCGGCGGCGTCGCAAAAGGTGAATGAGCTTTCACCTGTTCTTCCGGATACCGGTTCAAAACGCATTTCATCTATACTTCTTCTTGTGACTGTTTGTCCTGCTGTTACTTCTCTTCCTGCTATGATAAGCCTTCCTACACTTTTTTCAGGCAGCGTCATAATAGTAACATAGTCCGCTTTGCCTATTACTGAGTCAAAATCTCCGGAAGAAAAATCTATCGGACTGTTTATCACCCCGCATTTTTTAACTTCGGTTTTGGATTTTATAATTTCAAGCGCCGGTGAAAGGTCATATGCTGCCGATACCGATAAAACCGTCAGCTGCATTACAGCTATAAATGCTGCGATAAATGATATAAATTTGATCTTCTTCATAATGCAATGATCATCCCTTTCATATTAAGTTTAAAAAAATGGTTACGGTACTATTTTTTCCATATAAACGTTTTTTATGCTAAGATGTGATATTAAAAATTATTTTGTCAGGAGAATATCTGCTTTGAAAATAGTGTTAGTTGCTCAAAACTCCTCATATACCCATACAAATGCCGCGGTGCGTATATTTGCACGATTGCTTTCGCCTAAACATGAAGTAAAGATAATTGAGACTACGGTTAATGACCGCGGCGGAGCCGAAGCGGTCAGCGAAAAGCTGTATCGTGAAAAGGCAGATATGTATGCTTTTTCGGTTTATATATGGAACCGAACCGAACAGCTTTTATCTGCCAGAATAATAAAGCAGTTGCTTCCTGACTGCATTGTGGCAATAGGAGGACCTGAAGTATCGTATGAAAAAGAGGATTTTATCAGTAGAAATCCGTATGTGGATTATCTTATAAGAGGAGAGGGCGAACAGGCAATATGTGATATTGCCGACGGCAAGTATAAACGAGGAAGCATAATAGACGGAGGTATTTTCAACGGCTTTTCAGTGTCTTCTGAACCATATTATTCTGAGACAAATTCAATCGGCGGCAGTCTTGGAGAGAATGAGAACTATGACGGTAAGCTAATATATTATGAATCCTCAAGAGGATGTCCGTATAATTGTTCGTACTGCCTTTCTTCAGCAAAAAGACCGGGAGAGCATGTCAGGGCGAAAACGGCGGAATTTGCAGCTGAAGAAATAAAAATTTTGATGTCTCATAATGTAAAAGCAATAAAATTTGTCGATAGGACTTTTAACTTTGATATAGCGCGCGCAAAGTACATTTTCATAAAAATTATGGAATTTGCGAAAGAAAATACTGAAAAAGGAAAGTATTCGGGACCTACATGTCATTTTGAAATTTGCGCAGCACTTATTGACGATGAGACGATAGATATATTATCAGACGCTCCGGAAGGTCTTTTCAGATTTGAAATAGGTGTGCAGACAGCAACGTCGGAAACGCTTGAGGCAATAGGAAGAAGAAATGACACAGAAAAAATAATTACGGCAGTGAAAAAGCTGAGAGAACGTACTCGTGTTACTGTTCATCTTGATCTTATATGCGGTCTTCCTCTGGATACGGTTGAAGGAATAAAAAAGTCGTTTAATCTGATCTATGGGCTGTGCGACTGCCTTCAAATGGGATTTCTTAAGCTTTTACCCGGAACTCGCCTTAGGGAGGAGGCTGGGAAATACGGTATGATATATCTTGATATGCCTCCGTATACGGTGCTTTGTAACTCCACTGTCAGCTTCGATGAAATGCGAATGCTGTCACGTATAGCAGACGCGGCTGAGAAATTTTCCGAAAAGGACAGCGGCTTTTTTTCATCGGTAGAATATCTTATAGGAAAAGCCCGGTCTGCTTTTGACTTTTATGACGAATTAAGTAGTTTTCTCTCTAAAAACGGTGCGGTATCGTCAAGAAAAATGTATGAAGAAATATTTTTATTTGCAGAAAAACAAGGATATTTAAAAGATGGGAGTTCAGATATTTTACGTGAGAAACTGAGATATGATTTTCTTTTGTCAAATCAGGGAACTCCGCCTGCAGCAATAGACAGAAAATACAGTGACGATGAAAAAGAGTATATTTTTTCTGTTCGCCGGGCGGTGATTCATGAAAAACCTAAAGAAGATATCAAATTGTTTGTTCCCGCTCTTGAAGCTCATTTGTTTTTGTTTGATGAAGATTCAGTATATCTTATTGACAGAAAAAATCATTGTTTTGAGGTTAGGAAAAAAGCAGAGTTGTGCAATATGTACAACATTGAGCCTTGTAATTGTGCAAAAGACAAATTCTAAAAAATATGGATTATTTTGCTTGCAGATTTTTAAAAAGAATGATATAATATATCCATAATGCTTTATTGTGTCATTGTGTGCCAAATTGCGCTCTGACGCTGAAAGCACGCAGGGAAAGAAGTCTTCTTTCCGGCCCCCGGTACTGCATGATTATTTTACGGTATTCGGTAAGCAACCATCCACATACAGGGAGGAATATAAATGAAAACAAAAACAATCAAGTCTTGTGTTGCTCTTTTAATGGCTTTTTTGATGACGGCTGCTGTATTGAGCGGCTGCAGCAGAAAAAAATATGACGAGAACGGCAATGAGATAATTGACAAGGGTGCGGAGATCAATATGTATATTGCTGATTTCCCGTACGATCTTGATCCCGGAAGAATACAGTTTGACGCCGATCTCGGCAAATATTACAGTCTTATATACGAGGGACTTTTTAAAATAGGAGAAAACGGCAAGCTTGAAGCAGGTCTTGCCAAGGAATGGGAATACGAAGAAGATGAAAGAGACGGAAAGCTCAAGCTTCAAATCACACTTGCGTCAACAAGCTGGTCAGACGGAGTGTCGCTTGATTCAGACGATGTAGTTTATTCTTTTAAGCGTATACTTTCACCAGGCAATAGCAATCCCGCTGCGGCTTTGCTTTATCCTATAGAAAATGCTAAAGATGCAAAATCAGGTCTTGTAACGATCGATGATGTAGGTTTTTCAGCTATAAACAGCAACACTATTGAAATAGTTTTTGAAGAAGAGTTTACAGATGTTGAATATTTTCTTCGTACCCTTGCAAACCCAGTGTTTACACCTTTGCGCGAGGATATTATAACTAATTACGGAGAAGACTGGGCACAGCCTATGTATCTTAAAGAACCGAGAGACGGCGCTGAAAACGTATTTAATACAATAGTTACGAATGGACCGTTTACGGTTAAAGAGTGGACACGCGATTCGATCCTTCTTGAGCGTTCAACGTATTATAAAAATCTCAGCACAACTGATAAATATACGAAATATGTAACACCATACAGAATAATGATAAATTTCAGCAATGATGCAGACACTCAGCTTGCTAATTTTGAGCTTGACGAAGAAATGGAAAGAGTATTCCTTATAGGTTCTTTCTCAAAAGACGGATATGCCGCAAATGAAAAGGATCTTAAGAGTTTCGCAAATGCAAGCGCATATACATATTATTTCAATACAGAGAATAAGGTACTTTCAGACGAAAGAGTCAGAAAAGCTTTGTCTATTGCGCTTGACAGAAATGAGATTGCCTCTATAGTCGGCAGGGGAGTTGTTCCGGCAACCGGATATGTGCCGGCGGGCGTTGAATGTGATTCTAAAGGCAAAAAAGATTACCGCGAAGAAACGGGAGATGTAATATCTGCTTCCGCAAACCTTGATGAGGCAAAGAATCTTCTCAAGGAGGCAGGGGTAAACAGCGGAAAATTGACAATAACGATACGCGGGGATCTCGATTGGGAAGCAGAAGTTGCTGATTATGCAGCGGAAGTTTGGAAGGGTCTCGGATTCAATGTCAGTATAAGCAAGGTAAATGCATATTCAAGTGCAAAGAGTGAGATTTCTGCATATGAAGAAAAGCTTGCCACCGGAGATTTTGATATAATAGGCCTTGATTACTGCGCACTTTCTACCGACGCGTATTCATTCCTTGTTCCGTATGCGAGGGAATACAGCGGAAGCGTTGTGCTTGTTGATGACGACGCCGAACCGTCAACACCTCATGTTACGGGATTTGACGACCAGGAATACAACGAGCTTATTAACGGAACTATTGAAAGAGATGAAGACGGCGAGATTATTTCTGCGACAGGAATATTAGGAGCGAAAAACGCTTCAGCAAGATATGAAATTTATAAGCAGGCAGAAGCAATGCTTACAGAAAAGGTTCCGTCTGCACCGTTATTCTTTGGAACAAACAGCTATCTTGTGTCAAATAAGCTTTCAGGAGTAAAATATAATTTCTACGGAGCTCCTATACTTACAAAGACCAGCCTTAAAGGCTATGAAAAGTATAAGATGTCCGAGCTTACCGACGAGGCTGAATCTACCGAAAATAACTCTACAGATCTTTCCGATGAAGGTGACTCGACAGATAGTGGTAATTAATTAAGAAATAGAATACAAATAAAGCATCATAACTATTATTAAGTCATGCCCCAAACCGTATTTTACGGTTTGGGGCAGATTGATAGAATACAGCAGGTTTTTGTTTGAAATAAACCTAATTTTATAAATTTAGAAAGATTTTTTGGAGAGAGATGAAATGAAAGAAAATATGTCTGAAGATAGTAACTACAGAAGATATGTTGATCATGACATACACACTCACACACACCTATCATTGTGTTGTCATGAGGCTGGAATAGCTGATACTTATATAAAAGATGCAGAAAAGCGAGGCCTTAGGATTCTCGGATTTTCAGATCATATGTGGGACAATAAAATAAACTATCCGCTCACCGATTTTTATAAGGCACAGGATTACGAGCATATTATTCAGATAAAGTCGGAAATAAGCGAAAAAACAGATAAATTAAAAATACTTATCGGCGCAGAAACTGAATTTTGTATGGCTGACACACTCGGTATTTCCGAATCATGCGCCGAGAAACTTGATTTTGTTCTTGTACCGCATTCACACACTCATATGCTCGATTTTGTAATGCCAAAAGAGTATGACAATAATATAGAAAAACATTCCGATTATCTTGTAAAAAGCTTTATGGCTCTTTGCAGACACCCGATGAGAAGGTATATTACGGCTATTGCACATCCTTTTGTTCCGATCTGTAAAAAATCTGATTACTGCGAGAGAATATATGAGGCAATATCTGATAATACATTTACAGAATGTTTTGACGCGGCACGTGATGCCAATATAGGTATAGAAATAAATACTTCATGGTGCAGGAAGCTGACGCATGATCAGATAGCCGCAAGCGGATATATGAGAGTACTAAAGCTTGCGGCCAAAAGCGGCTGCAAATTTTCACTCGGCTCAGACGCACATGGCTTGTCTGAGTTGGGCACAATAGAAAAAGCTGCCGATATAATGCAGATTATCGGTATTACAGACCGCGATTTCATATCGCTTGTAAAATAAGGTAGAGTATGTCGGATAACTTTTTGCTTGAAAAATACAATTTTAAAATGCAGAAAAAATACGGGCAGAATTTTTTGACTTCTGCTCAGATACCTTCACGTATTGCAGCTAACTGTACAGATTTTGACTTTTCATCAGGGAATTGTGCTGAAAGTCTTATACTTGAAATAGGTCCCGGCGCAGGAATTTTGACAAAAGAACTTGCAAAACGTTTTTATTATGTACTTGCAGTTGAAATTGATGAGGAATTGATCCCGATACTTTCAGAATCACTTTCAGAATTTAAAAATATAACTGTAGTTAATTGTGATATTATGAAGGAAGAACTTGCTTCTCTGCTGGATAAATATCGCAGAAAAGAAAACGGCGAAGTGCTGCCAGTTTCTGTTTGTGCAAATTTACCTTATTATATTACGACTCCAGTGCTTATGAAGCTTTTGGAGGAGTATGGCTCATTTTCATTTATAACAGTAATGGTACAGAAAGAAGTTGCGCGCAGATTATGCTCGAAACCCGGAGAATCCGATTACGGAGCAATTACAGCAGCTATAGGGTTGTACGGAAAAGCAGAAAAACTGTTTGATGTATCTGCAGGAAATTTTAACCCAAAACCAAAAGTAGATTCAAGTGTGGTAAAAATTTCTATTTATGATCCTCCAAGATATACAAGTGAACAGATAAAAAAGACGTCAAAGGTTATCAAGGCGGCATTCTCCATGAGGAGAAAAACTCTTGTAAATGCGCTTTTGGGAGTTTCATCAGGACAGTATAGCAGCAAAGAAACGCTTTCTGAATTGATAGAGAAAAAGTTCGGAAATAAAAATATACGCGGAGAAGAATTGTCAGTGGAGCAGTTTGCACTGCTTGCCGATATAATACTGCAGTAAAAAATTCTAAGAACTGGGTAAAGCCATATATACTGTTCTTTGTTTGTTAACATCTTTATATTTCATTTTTAAGTTACTATTCAATAAATCAAATTGTAATCAGCATAATGAAGAATTTTAACAATTTATATTTTTTGATTATGAAAAATGTGTTAAGATCGAAAAGAGAAATTTATGAGGTATAAATTATGGCAATGATTATTATAAAAAGGAAGTCAAGATTTGTTGGTTTATTACAAAAACACGAAGTATATTTAGTAAATAAATTTGTAGGAGAACTAAAAAGTGGAGGAGTTTTAGAGATACCAGCTAATGTAGGTAGTTATTTATTATCCTTTAAAAGCAATATGAAAAAATTTGGGAAAAACACAACATTTAAAGTCATTGTTAACGAAGAAAATGAAATAGTTGAATTAATAACAAATTTTAATTATAAAGGCGAGTACGTTGTGAAATATGCAGACAATAGTCCTCATATTCCTACATTTAATGATAATTCTAACGCCATAAACCTATCAGAAACATCGGCATATGATCAAACAGCAGATATATCAGTTGAAAATGTTACTCAAACTACTATTCAAAATAAATCTGGTATTTGCTGCCCTCGTTGCGGAAGTTACGATATCTTGCCTGTATCAGAAATATCAACAAAAGGAAAAGATTTTGACGCAGGCAATGCTTGTTGTGGATTTCTACTATTTGGTCCATTAGGTTTATTATGCGGAGCAACAGGAAAAGGAAAACAAACAACTACTTCTATATATTGGATGTGCAAGGGATGCGGAAACAAATTTCAAGCATAATTGACAGTAAGACTAAATTATGGGTTAAAATTATGTCATTAGCACGAAAATTATGGGGTTGTCATCAGATACCAGAACGAAGTTTTTTCCTACATGGATATCAATTCCCTTTGTGTGCCCGTTGTACTGGTGTTTTCGTTGGATATTTGTTTGCTATTCTTTTTTTGCTTTTAGGTTGTTTAATTCCGATTTTATTATCCATATCTTTTATTTTCCCACTAATATTAGACGGAGGAATACAACTACTATTAAATATTATTTCTAACAACAAAAGAAGGTTTATTACAGGAATACTTTTTGGATTTGGAATTATTCAGTTGATAGCGAATGTTTGTTTTCTAATATTTTAACTTAAAATTTATATTTGTTATATAAAATGGCTTTTTACATAAAAGTTTAGTCGTACAATCGATTAGTAAACAGCAAATGTATTTTCCACTCTGCGCATGCTGTTTACGAATTATATTATATAGATTTTTGGCAATTAGTTGAAAAAATTTTTCTGCACAACAAATTATGAAAGAATTAAATAAAGATGCGGTTTAAAATCTTTTAACGATATTATATTATGATTGTATTTTGATAATTTTTAACCGCGTAAAACAGGCATTTTTTAATACTTATTGCATATTTATTTTCCATTTATATAGGCAAAAACAAAAAGCACAATCACAACTCGTTTTTGAGTAATGTTTGTGCTTTTTTATACCCTATTCTGTCTCAAATAGCAATGCTAAATATTTTCAAAGTTTAACTTTTTTAGGTGGAAATATTTTTTTACCTTTATTTATAAAAGCTAATTACTGTTGTGCTATAAAATCACATACAGTCTTTTCTTGAAAGATTGATACGGCCCTTATCGTCTATTTCGATAACTTTTACCTTTATTTCATCTCCTACAGAAACGACATCTTCAACTTTTTCTACACGCTTTTTGTCCAGCTTGGAAATATGGACAAGGCCTTCTTTACCGGGAGCATATTCAACAAAGCATCCGAATGTCATAATTCTTGTTACTTTGCCGATAAATTCTGTACCGACTTCAGGATCCTTTGCAATAGCATTAATAATACTTAAAGCTTTGTATCCGGCATCACGGTCAACTGCAGCAATAAATACTGAACCGTCATCTTCGATATCGATTTTAGCCCCGGTATCAGCGCATATTTTCTGAATAACTTTTCCGCCGGTACCGATAACCTCACGGATCTTATCGGGGTCAATCTTAGTTGAAATCATTTTAGGAGCATACTTTGATACATCAGCTCTGGGTTCAGGGATAGCCTTAAGCATAACTTCATCAAGAATATATATGCGCCCTTTTCTTGTTTGCTCAAATGCAGCTTTTATAATTTCCGGAGTAAGTCCGTCAATTTTAAGATCCATTTGAATTGCGGTAATGCCTTTTTTGGTTCCCGCAACTTTAAAGTCCATATCACCGAAGAAATCTTCAAGTCCCTGAATGTCAAGCATTGTCATCCATCTGTCGCCTTCTGTAACAAGGCCGCATGATATACCGGCAACAGGAGCTGTTATCGGAACTCCTGCGTCCATTAAAGCAAGCGTTGAAGCGCATATTGAACCCTGAGAAGTTGATCCGTTTGAAGATACAACTTCCGAAACGAGTCTTAAAGCGTAGGGGAATTTTTCCGTATCCGGGATAACGGGAACAAGAGCGCGTTCAGCAAGAGCTCCATGACCGATTTCACGGCGCCCGGGACTTCTTGAAGGCTTAGCTTCACCCACAGAATAAGCCGGCATGTTATAATGATGCATATATCTTTTATATTCTTCATTGTCAATTCCGTCAAGAAGCTGCTGATCGCTGACAGGACCTAACGTTACTGTTGTAAGCACTTGTGTCTGACCTCTTGTGAAAAGAGCAGAACCGTGAGTTCTCGGCAAGATTCCGACTTCAGAGGCAAGCGGACGGATTTGATCAAGCCTTCTTCCGTCTACGCGCTTGCCGTCGTCAAGCAGCCATCTTCTTACAACAAATTTTTGCAGTTTGTATAAGCATTCAGACATTTCTGCTTTTGCCTCAGGATATTTTTCCTCAAAATGAGAGAAAACATCATCATATACGACATTAAGTCTTTCTTCACGAACGGTTTTGTCATCAGTGTCAAGAGCGGCTCTTACTTTTTCTATCGCGTATTCTGAAATCGCATCATACATATCATGATCAACTTCACATGAGGGATAAGAAAATTTAGGCTTGCCGATCTCGGCAACAATGGTATTGATAAAATCAACCACTTTTCTTATTTCTTCATGAGCCTTCATGATTGCTTCAAACATTTTATCTTCCGGAACTTCTTTTGCGCCGGCTTCGATCATAACTACTTTCTTTTCGCTTCCGGCAACTGTAAGTTCAAGCTCACTCTTTTCGCGTTGTGCAGCTGTGGGATTAACAATGAGTTCACCGTCGACAAGACCCATAAATACGCCTGCGATAGGTCCATTCCACGGAATATCAGATATAGCAAGGGCAATAGAAGCACCTATCATTGCAGTGATTTCGGGCGAGTTGTCGGGATCTACCGATAAAACCAAAAGATTTAAACATACATCATTGCGCAAATCTTTTGGAAAGAGCGGACGTATAGGTCTGTCAATAACTCTTGATGTGAGTATTGCTTTTTCGCTCGGCTTGCCTTCTCTTTTTAAAAAGCTTCCCGGTATTTTTCCGACGGCATAAAGCCTTTCTTCAAAATCCACTGATAAAGGGAGAAAGTCAATTCCTTCACGTGGAGCGGCACTTGCTGTAGCGGTTGCTAAAATTACGGTTTCTCCGTATCTCACAAGGGCAGAACCGTTTGCAAGCTGTGCAATTTTACCTGTTTCCACAATAAGAGGTCTTCCCTCAAATTCATATGAAAACGTTCTGTAGTTTTCAAACATTTTTTTTGCCTCCGTTTCCTTATTTTGATTATGGAGGCTGCTGAAAAGATTTTTAAAACTTTCAAACATAGATATTCCTCCGTTTTTGATTTTTATATAACGTAACGGGAGGCGAAAAGGCTTAGCACTTAAAAATAACGTTCGAGAATTATTGTCGAGCGGCATTTTTAAATGCTAAAACTGTCTTGACGCCTTCCGAAACATTTTTTCATGAAAATATTAAATGAAGATTTAACGCTGTAAGAAAAAATTTATTAACATATAATGTAATGTTAAACGGCATAAAAAATAAAAAGGCACATAAAACGGCGGTGCCGGGACTGCACTTTTTTGGGGCTGCCGCAGTATTTGCGGCAGCCCCAAGGGCAAAAAAATTATTTTCTCAGACCGAGCTTTTCAATGATCGCACGATAACGGTTGATATCTTTTTTCTGGAGATATCCGAGAAGATTTCTTCTGTGACCAATCATTTTAAGAAGGCCTCTTCTTGAATGATGGTCGTTGTTGTTAGTGCGGAGATGCTCTGTAAGTGTATTGATGCGAGATGTAAGGATAGCGATCTGCACTTCAGGAGAACCGGTATCGCCTTCATGAGTACGGTACTGTTCAATAATCTGCTGCTTTTCTTCTTTTTGCATCATAATACATTCCACCTTTCTTTAATAAAATTACGATATATAGTCCGAAACCGAGGCAATAGGCGGGTGAAAACCTCTTAAACTGCGAAACACAGTAAGGCAAATATCCTTATCACCGCGAGCATGGACACATATTCGCAAAAATAAGTATAACATAAAACTTTAAAAAAGTAAACAGTTTTTGGAATTTTTTTAGTTTTTTTAATAGATATAACTTATATATAAATATTTTAACCTGAAAAGCTGCAAATAATCGTTAAAAATAAATAAAAAACTTGCAGATACGAATTTTATATGGTAAAATATATAACAGTAGAAATATAGTAACAAACAGAATTATTTTATAATATATAAATATGCGGAGGTGGCGGTTACGCAGGAAAGATATTTTAATAAAAAAATTTTTTCTATGCTTATAGAGCGTGCGCGCGGTGACCGCAGCATACATCGTTTTGCAATTGATTCTGGGATAAGCTATGTTCAGATGAGAAAACTTTATTCGGGCCAGCAGGAAAATCCGCCTGGAAAAAAGCTTATAAAGAAATTATCAGAAAACAGCCTCGGAGGCGTGGAGTATGAGGATTATATTTTTGCTGCAGGAATAGTTGAAAAGGACAGAGAAACAGAAGTTCCGGATGCGCATGACATACAAATAATAGAAAAATTGAAGGCGTTGTCTTCAGGGCAGAGAAAGACTGCTGAGGAATTTATTGATTTTCTGCTATTAAATTCAGGCAGACGCGGTGGCAGGCTATGACAGCCATAGCAGCTGTTGGTGTAGTTTTAGCTTTTCTTATAATTTTTACCGCTGTGCTTTTGTTTTTTCTTGTATGCCGTCTGATTTTCAAGTATGACAGTGATACAGGTGAGATAAGTCTATTTTTTGAGGCGCTTTTTGTAAAATTCAGAATTTATCCGAAGGATCCGGTAAAAGCGCGTAAAAAAAAGATAAAGGCAGAGCTTAAAAAAGCAAAGAAAAGAAAAAAAGAAAAAAAGAAAATCCTAAGAAACGGCCTTTCTGATATAGCAAAAGATGCTCATGCGGTTTCGGATTCAGGAGAAAAAAAGCCGACCTTGTCTGAAAAGGCGTCACACTTATCTGAAATGTTAAAGAAAATTGCCGCTAAGATACGAGTGCTTGTGCCAGGGATTATGCGCTCTATCTCTCTTGAAATCAGACGGCTTGATATAGTTGTCGGAGGAGAGGATGCTGCGGAAGCCGCTGTAAGTTACGGAACTGTATGCGCCGGAGTAGATATGCTTTTTGCCATAGGAGAAGAATGCAGGCGTTTTACTGTAGGTGACGACGTATTTGTGGCGATTGATTACGGCGGAGAAAAAATACGGGCTGAAATCGAACTGATTATAAGAGTTCGGGCATATAAAGCATTGATAGCAGTGCTGCGCGCAATGTAATGTAAAAAATATGAAACGGAGGATCTGAAAATGGCTGATATGCCGTTAAGTGAAGTTATAAAGACATCGCTTGAAAACATAAAGAACGTTTTAGACGCCAATACTGTAATAGGAGAGCCTATCACAGTACTTGAGGACACCGCAATAGTACCTATATCGAAAATTTCAGTTGGATTTGCGTCTGCAGGAGCTGAATATAACGGAAAAAAAGAGCTTAAGAACAAGAATTTCGGCGGCGGCGGCGGAACCGGCGTTACGATGACCCCATTGTGCTTCATCGTAGTCAGGCGCGACGGAGAAGTAAGAATGCTAAATGTCGATCAGAACAGCGGATATAACGGAAACGAGGGGTATGTAGGCATTGTAAACGCAATAGACGAGCTTTTAAATAAAGCGCCGGGAATGATTGAAAAGGTAAAAGACATATTTACTAAAGATAAAAAGGAAGAAGACGTCTGAGCAGTACGAAAAAGTATATTAGACACAAAAGTTTGTACTGCGGATTGCGGTTAGGGAGTAATATTGTTTGATCTGATTTTATATGAGCGGAAACAGGACTATCTTGTTTCCGTTTTTATTTTATATTATCAAATGTATTTCGCAAAGCTGCCTAAAATTTTTTAATTTATCATAGTTCTGTAATTTTTAGGAGAAACTCCAAAATGTTTTTTAAATACGGTTGAAAAGTAATATATGTTTTCAAATCCGCATATTTCGACAATTTCAGATATAGTGTAGTGACCTGTTATAAGAAGTTCTTTTGCCTTGTCAAGTTTTAGCATTGTGACATACTTTACAGGAGGCATACCGTATTTTTTTATAAAAATTTCTTTAAAATAATCATATGACAAAGATGATTCAGCACACATTTTTTTATAATTGAAACCGCGCTGAGTAAAGTGCTTTATCATATAATTGTAAGAAGGCAGTATTTTTTTTGCTTGAATATCAGTAAAATAACGGTTAGTGTGTTTTTTTATCTTTTTTATAATATCATAAAATATAGACATGCATTCAGAATAAAATCCTAATTCTTTGGAATTCCAAATATTATATATTTTTGTAAAAAGCGGCTTTAATTCATTCATATTTTTTAAACTTACTGCATAATCAGGCATCTCATCAAAAGTGTCAAAGAAAATATCTATACATAAGGATGACGCTATTTTTTCAACAGTATATTCTCCCCCGGAGATGTCTTTCGGCAAATATCTTATAGAGTTTGCCGTATCTTTTAACATGTTGCCGTTGAAACAAGTCAATAATTCACCTGAAATAAAGAAAATAAGCTCATATGCAGATAATTTTGAAGGATAGTGAATTATATTTTTAATACTGCTGTCCGTTTTCATTTCATACATATTTACAGTATATATTTTTGAAATGTTTATTATTTCATTTTCAAACAGATACAAATTATAAACACCTCCGAATTTTATTATATTAAATATTTTCTCAAAGTCAATAAAAATCCTTATAAATTATAAAAACATTAAGTTATATATTTACATTTTATTGATAGGCAAATATAATTCATATATCATCCTTAAAGAACGGGAGAATCAGCAAAATGACTGAGAGAATAAAAAAGCTTTCCGATATGACGGTAAAAGGTGAAATGTATATTGAGCATACAGAAACAAAATATGACAGAAAAGATATTTTTTTGCCGCCTGTTATAATGAGTGCGAAAAGATCTAAGGAATATATATTGAATCAAAAGCCGTATGTCAGCGAATATACAGCTCTTACGGGATATTTGCGTTTTAACGGTGATGTTATGGGAGATATTTTTAACCGTAACGGTCACCGGAACTATAAGATGCTGATGGATAATTTTTATAATAAACCGGTTGATGGACTGTGTACTTTTGAATGGCAGCACAGCGTTGCGGATTTTGAAAAAGTAATAAAAATAGGAATAAAAGGCTTCAAGGCGGAAATTGAAGTTTCAAGGGTAAATCATACAGATAAAGAAAAAAAGGATTTTTTGGATGCACTTGATATAATAGCTGACGCAATTATCGGATGGGCTGAAAAATGTTCTGCTGCTGCGCGCATAAAGTCATTGGAAGTTGCCTGTCCCGAATATAAAGCAAATCTTATAAAACTTTCTGATGCTCTTTGTAAAGTGCCTGCAAATCCGGCTGAAAGTTTTTACGAGGCGGTTTTAACTCTTTATTTGATATATGCTTTTGTACCTGACAGTATAGGAACTATAGACAGATATTTATATTCGTTTTATAAAAAAGATATAGAAAACGGAGTCCTTACTAAAGAGGAAGCAAAGTCATATTTGCAGGAACTTTTTTTAATGCTTCAAGCGAGAGTATCAATAAAATCAGACCGTTTTTATAGAGGAGGCGAATCCCATTTTTGTATCGGAGGCTATCTTGAAAATGGTGAGGATGGGTTTAATGAGCTGTCAAGGCTTATTCTTGACAGTCTGCTTGAGCTTCCCACATGGATCCCGCAGATTTCTCTGCGCTGGACGAAAAAAACTCCCGAGGACGTTTTAAAATATGTTATGGACTGTGAAAGAAAGGATCCCAATAAAAGAATAGCTTTTGTTAATGACGAACCGAGAATAAAAGCGTTTATGGAGATAGGCGGTTTTCCATATGAGCTTGCCTGTAAATATACTATGGTAGGGTGTAACGAACCTCAGCTTCCAGGTGGGATTTTTATGGGCGGATGCTATGCGAATATAGCAAAATCAATAGAAAATACTCTTTATAACTGCGGTGACGAGATATGCGAGGCAGAAAATTTTGAGGATTTTTATAAAATTTTTGAAAGAGAATTGTATAGTACAATAAAACTTTGTACGGATTATTACAACAAATTCCAATCTGTAAGGGCAAGAGATATAAATTTAGTAAGTACAATGTTTTTTGAGGGTTCAATAAAACGTGCTGAAAGTATAACCAGAGGCGGCGCCGAGAATGCTGTTGCTGACCTCAGTTTTATTGGAATAATAACTGTTGTCGACTCACTTTCGGTAATAAAGCAATTCGTTTATGTAGAAAAGAAAATATCAATGAAAACTCTCTTAGAGGCTCTTAGGGCAAATTGGAACGGATATGAGATTCTGCATAGTGATATACTGAAAAACGGCAGGTTTTTCGGGAATGATGACGAAATCTCAAATTATTGCGCATATAGATTTGCATGCAGTGTGTCAGAATATTTTAAAGATAAGCGGACTGATATGGGTTATAAATTTATGATAGGCAATCTTATAGGCTACAATCAACATCATAAATGGTTTGGAGATTATGTAAGAGCCACTCCTGACGGCAGATTAAACGGAGAAATGATATCATATGGCATAGGGCAGAATAATGGGAAAGACAGAGAGGGGCTTACGGCGCTTTTAAGCTCTGTTGCCAAGCTGAATTCACATGTGATTTTTTGCGGGGAGACTGTAACTAATGTTTTTATTGATGAACAGCTTGTAAAGAACGATAAAAATTTTGAAAAACTTGTAAAACTGTTTGAGACATATTTTAAATTGGGAGGGCTGCATTATCAGCTGAATTATGTGTCAAAGGAGGATTTGAGAAACGCGCAGACAACGCCGGAAAAATACAGGAATTTAAGAGTGCGCGTGTCCGGTTTTTCAGATTACTTTATATTTCTCAATGAAGATTTGCAAAACGAAATTATATCAAGGACCGAAAAGTCAATATGAAATAAAAAAACGGCGTTTAAATGCCGATAATTTTGTAAGTTATATATGTTAAAGGAATAAAAATGAAAGCCATAATATTTGATATTCAAAGAAGTTCTTTCGTTGACGGGCCCGGTATACGGACAACAGTATTTTTTAAGGGTTGCAATCTCAGGTGTAAATGGTGTCATAACCCGGAAAGCCAAATCATAAAACCGCAGATCATGTTTTATAAAAGCAAATGCATTTCCTGCGGGAAGTGCAGGGAAGCATGCCCGAACAACATGGAAAAATGCGACATGTGCGGAAAGTGTACATACGCTTGCCCAAACGGCGCAAGAAGAATATGCGGCAGGGAATATACTATAAGTGAAGTTTTAAAAGAGATTTTAAAGGATAAAGCATTTTATGAGACATCCGGCGGAGGAGTTACATTTTCCGGAGGAGAGTGTATGCTTCAAATAGATTTTCTGGAAGAGATTCTAAAAAAATGCAAAGAAAATAAAGTTCACACAGCAGTTGATACAGCTGGTTGTATTCCATGGGAATATTTTCTTAAAATAATGCCTTATACAAATTTATTCCTTTATGATGTAAAATGTTTTTCTGATAAATTGCATATTTTGGGAACAAATTATTCAAATAAACTCATTCTTGAAAATCTTAAGAAGCTTTCAGATGAATTTTTAGGAGATATAATAATAAGAATTCCGGTTATCGGAGGTTTTAATGACGATACAGCCGAAATAAGAAAGATATGCGGTTTTATAAAAAGCCTTAGAATAAAAAATACGGAGATTCTGCCGTATCATAAAATGGGAGAATATAAATATGAAGCTCTTGGCATGAAAGCTTTAAAATACAAAGTTCCGGATCCTAAAGAAATAAAGCGTTTAAAAGAAGTTTTTTGCAACATTCAACAAGGGGAATAATATGATAAAACTAACGGGCATGACCTGAATTTTATTCGGTTCGTGCCCGCTAATTTTATATAGTTTTTAATATTTTGTATTAAGGTCTTTTTCTGACGGCGCAGTGTTAAATAGCTTTTTATATGCCTTGTAAAATCCTGAATAATCGTTAAATCCGCATTGCATAGCAGCCTGCATGGGAGGTGTCGAGTTTTTTATTTTCTGATTTGCGGCGGTAAGTTTTTTCTTCAATATATATTGATATGGTGAAATATGCAAGTTTTTTTTAAATTCGTGAGATAAATATGAGACAGAAATATGCAAATAATCTGCAACTGTGCTTATAAGAAAGGTCGTAGAATATGCAAAGTATTTGCCGGTAGGAAAACGAGGCATATCAACAAACAGAGCGCATACCATGTATAATCCTCCAGAACTTTTGAAGTATATTAAAGAAGCAAATGAAAGGATGAAAATATATGCTCAGATAGAAACAAAGCTTGGGTTTGATAATATAGATGATATACTTAATACTGAAGGTGTAGACGGTATTTTTATAGGACCTAATGATTTGGCAGCTGATTTAAATTGCATAGGAGATAAAAATATAATTTTGTCATATCTGGAAAAGGCGGGAACAGCTGCGAAAAAAGCCGGTAAGCCTTGGGGAATAATTACTACGGATAAAGAGTTTACGGAACATTCTAAAAAATATGGATTAGGCATGATATCTTATGGCAACGAGATAAACATGCTGAAAAATGAAAGTGAAAGAATAAAGGAGATGTTACAATGGTAAAAAACATAACAATAAAGCAGATATGCAGCTCCAGCTTATGCTGTGAGCCGATCTTAAGAAAAACTGCAAACGGAGATCTTCTGTGCATTTGCCAGCTTGACGGACCTTACGAACCGCATATTGAAAACAGAGTATATGCTTTTCATAGCAGCGATAACGGAGTTACATGGTCTAACAGCGGGAAGATATATCCCGAGGATGGACAGGCGGTTTATTGCACTGAAGTATCTGTTTCTGGAAATGAAATATCGGCATATATCACTGTTCATAGCGGCAGTTTTCTTGATTGGAAATGTTTTGTTATGAAAAGTTTTGACAATGGATATAAGTGGATAAATGCAGGTACGCCGCCATGTTTGCCCGAATATACATTTATTAGAGGAAGAATTGTCGCTGCAAACGGAAATATAATTATACCTTATCAGAATTATCCGGTAACAAGGGAAGAACATGACAGAATATTGCGTGAGGAGACTGATAAAGCTGTATTTGTGAATACAAAAACAGAGTACTGTGAAAGTGGAGTTATTTTGAGCTGTGACGGTGGAAAGACATATGAAAGATATCCTGCCTGTCGTATGGATATGTCAGACGGATGGATATGGTCTGAGCCGACAATTGCAGAGCTTTCTGACGGAACGATAGTAATGTTAATGAGAAAGTGCAGAAGCGGATGGCTGTGGCGGTGCGATTCATATGACGGAGGAAAAAGTTGGAGCGAATGCCGGAAGACCGATATTCCCAATCCTTCAAATAAACCCAAATTGATTAAAATCGATGAAAAACGGATAGCTTTGCTGAATACGCCTAATAACTATGGAATGGCGGAAAACAAATCAACATGGGGGCAGAGATATCCGCTTGAGCTGTGGATAAGCGATGACGGTATGAAAACCTGGGGCAGCAAGACGGTACTTACAGATTTCCCGGGAAGTTATTCATATTCTGATGGTTTTTATGAAGACGGTCATATAAAATTCAGTATTGAACATAACAGACATACGGCACTGTTATTTGATGTTGAATTATAATAATATAATTCATAGAATATTTGAAATCAAGCGTAACAAAAAATCCCTTGATATCAAAACATTTAGTTTTGTATCAAGGGATTTTTCATTAGAATTTACTGTTTATAAATATTATTTATATTTAAACTGCTGTGAAGCATATCCGCAAGAGCGGCAAAGAGCCTCACATTCTTTTTTGCCTTGAAAAGAGCTTATGATATCCAATGCGCGCTTTGATGAAAGTATTTTTTCAAGATCATTTTCGAAGATATTACCTAAAGACATGACTCCGTCGGCGTCAAGACAACAAGGAACGACTGTACCGTCGCACAGTATTCCTATCTGATCTCTGATTGCATAACAAAAAGTAGGACCGGCATTAAATTTGCCGGTGTTTTTTTGATTTGGCCACTTAAATTTTTTTCCGAATTCAAGATACACTTCTTTTTCCCCGAGCGGGGCATTAAAAAGCTTAAAACCGGAACGGTTTTTAATCCAGCCATCAGGGAAAAGCATATGAAGCTTTTCAAGAAAAATATCATTTTTTTTATCTTTATCTTCTTCTATGTTCCACAATCGTAAAACGCATATTACGTTTGTATCTGAACACTTTTTCGCAAAGTCCGCTGCGTTTTTAATATATTTTTCAAATTTTTCTCCGGTTATCTGAGAGGGAGCGGATTCTATAATATCTGCTGCCTGAAGCGAGATGCTTACTTTTTTTATATCTCCTGTTTTGTATATAAAATCTCCTTTTTCCTGCAATAAAGTCCCATTTGTTGTAAGCATAACCTCAAATCCGCAAAGACGCGCAGCATGAGCCATTTCTGGCAAGGCTTCATTAAGCAGAGGTTCGCCCATGAGATGAAGATATAAATATTTTGCCTTACCCTTTATTTTGCCGAGTATAGTTAAAAACTCCGCATATGTCATAAAGCGTTTTTCACGGCTTGTCCCATGGCAGAAAGAACACGAAAGGTTGCATACGTTATTTGTCTCAAGATATATTTTTGTAAGTTGGTTTTTATTCATTTTATATATGACGTACCCGGAGATTTTGGTATGCTTCCAAGTGCCGTTAGCATTTCCATACCGATTCTGCGGGCTGAGATTACAGCTTCTTTTACACTGTCAGTTTCTCCTGCAAATGCAATTATAACTTCATTTGAAAAGCTTGTGCCGTTTTTAGGAGACATATATTTTAAAAGTTTTACCGGAAATTCTTTCATAATACGGTCAGCAAGTACAAAACCTATTGCGGCAGGGGAAGCGGCGGCAAAGCCGAAAGCTTTATTTTCGGGAGCGCCAAATGCTTTTTTTAATGCTTGTCCGGCACTGGATGAAAAAGCAAATTCAAGATGACCGGCATCGCTTATATATACTTCTCCGGCATTTTTCTCGGTGAGCTGCAAAGAAATTTCAACCGCGCGCCGAGTATCGGAAACCGTTTCTCCGCCTATTACTATAAAATTTCCATGACCGCCCCAGCCTTTGGTATCGCGTGGAAGTTCTATAGATATTATTTCTGTGTCAGTTGACTTTACAGCTTCATCTGCGGCAATTATCTGCCCTGCAGCGCCTGTTCGTGAGGAAATAAGTCCGACCGCCGAAATATTTTCGGGTATACCGGCAGCTTTTTTAAGTTCACTTTCAACAGAGGGAATAATAAGACCGATCGTATCAAGAAGTGTAACGCCGACAAATTCGGGCTGAGAGCATTTGCCGAAAAGCGTTTCGTCAATCATTTTAATTCCCTCCGTTAAAGAAAATTATCTTATTAAGTATACCATAAAACTGTCATTTTGTAAAGATGTGTTATCTCATTCCTATAGAAGCAAGATATTCATCCATTCTTTTATTTGAACCGGAAGGATCGCTGAAACGATAATCTTTAGGAAGATTAGACAGTTCGTAAGAAAGACCTTCCTTTAGGGTCTTAAAATTTTCTTGCTTCAAACCGGCTACATCAAGAATTTTTGAATTGTCTATAATTCGGTTAAACAATCTGTCATATTCAAGTTGCCATACAGTATGCATATTTCCGGGCATTATTATATCAGTATATATTTTTTTATCTGTAAAAATATATTTCAATCCTATGATCTCTGAATAATATTCAGCAATTTCTCGCCAGCTGTGATGCTCTGAAGTTGAAAATGTAAAACTTTCACAGTATGCGCGAGGATTTAAAATTATGCCTGCAAACATTTTGGCGACATCTCCTGCCCATGTCATTGTGCCCTGTATATCGGCAGCTTCTTTAGGAAGCACTACGGTTTTTCCTTCGCGTGCACGGTTTATAACGCACGGCGCCTCAAGTGTTACAAGCTGATAGCGCTTTTTTGAATAAGTTATTGCGGGACGTACAATAGTCCAATTTTTATATTCTGAGTTTTTAAGAATATCTTCACCGCGGGCTTTGTAAAGAGCATAATCCTCTGTAGCAAGAAATTCACGGTCGTTTGAAACGTCTAAAAGACGAGGAGAATTTTCGGTTATAGGATAATTCCCGGCATATATGCGGTATGATGACAGATAGATATAGTGCTGTGTAGATTCAAGAAATATTTTGTACCTTTCGCGGAATTCTTCAGTACTATAAATGAGAAAGTCAATAATTGCATCATATTTTTCATCAAGTATTTTTTTCAGCGTGTCAATATTTTTCATATCCGCTTTTATATATTTTGGATTGTCTGATGTTGCATCAACATCATCAAGAGAGGGGACAACGACAGAATAACCGCGGTTTACAAGTTCGGGAACGACATAAACTCCCATGGCGCCGGTACCGCCGATGACAAGAACTTTTTTCATGTTATTATTCACCTTTCATAAAATATTAAATAGTTTATTTCAAATATTCGCGGGATCGACGAAAGTATATCATTTAAAAATAAATAAGTAAAGTATTTTAGACAAATAAAAACGTTTATTATAAAAAATAATCGTTTATTGTAAATATATTATAGATTTTTAAAAGAAAAAAGTTTTAACTTAAACTTTCATTTTTAAATTTACCGGGCGTATATCCGGTTTCTTTTTTAAAACGATTAGAAAAATATTTTTGATCTGAAAATCCGCACATATAAGCGACTTCGGAAACAGTGTAGTATCCGGAGCGCAAAAGGTCGCATGCACGTGAAATTCGAAGTTTTGAAATATATTTTGACGGGCTTATATTAAAATGGCTCTTAAATATACGCCTGAAATAAACCTCGCTTACATTTGAAGCGTCAGCAGCATCTTTAATACGGAAAAAGGTATCGGCGAAATTTTCTTTTATAAGTTCAGTCCCTTTTAGTATGTTTTTGGGTATTTCAGACATGTTGTCATCATATGCTGATGTCAAATAGAGAATCTTATAAAAAACAGAAAGAGCTTGAGTGCGGTATCCGCATTCTTTTTTTTCCCAAATATCGAATAATTTTAAAAACAGACCGTCAAATAGTATTTTATCATTGCAGTTAAGAAGTTTAATACCGTCAGTTTTTCTGCCGCCGACTGTATCAAAATGAACGGCTATTATTTCATCATAATTTGTTTCCTGAGAGTATTTTGTGTTGTTTCCTATAAGAACAGCAGAATGTTCCCTAACTGTAAACTTGTTATTTTTGTATTCAAATATTGTATTTCCCCTAAGTCTGTACCCAACGCATAAAAAGCCTCTTGGCTCTGTTGAAAATTTTGATTTTTCACGTTTTGCTTTAAATACGCCTTTTATTATGATTGGTTCACCGTCTTCAAGTATCATTTTTTCACCTTTTAACAAAGTATAAAAATTCAAAATATATAAAAGTCTTTAGTTTATAGAATTTTAGCATACGAAATTATGGGTGTCAAGTTTCGGTTTTTAAACTTTTTGTATCAAAATAAGGGTTGATTCAGCGGATTTAGGTTGTTATTATAATTTTGTGAAGAATATTAAAAGAAAAAAATGGAGAGATTTTCTGTATGCATATTAATACTAAAATAACTAATTCTAAAACAGCATTTTTGAATAAGTCGGTTATTTATCAGCTGTTTCTTCGCGCGTTTACTCAGGATGGTACATTTAATTCCGCTTCGAAAATGCTGCCATATTTAAGAGAACTTGGTGTAGATATACTTTATTTATGCCCGTGTTTTTCCGCTGACGACGATGAGAATCAAGAATACTGGAGTCCTAGACAAAAACTTGCAAATACAAACAATCCAAAGAATCCATATCGTATAAAGGATTATTACTCAATAGATGAGGAATACGGCACAGAGGAAGATTTTGCGAATTTTGTTGAGAAGGCTCATGATTACGGTTTCCGTGTTATTCTTGATCTTGTATATTTTCATTGCGGTCCTAAAGCGGTATTTATAGATACACATTCTGATTTTGTAGTACGTGATGAAAAAGGAAACATAGAAACAGGCGCGTGGCTGTTTCCGAAACTTAATTATGAATCATCGGAACTGCGCGAATATTTATGGAAAAACATGTGTTACTATGTTGAAAAATTCGGAATAGACGGTTACCGCTGTGATGTAGGGGATGCCGTTCCTTTGGATTTTTGGGAAGAGGGAAGGCGAAGACTGGAAAAAATAAAACCCGATATATTTATGCTGAATGAAGGAGGAAACCCAGCAAGTCTTAAAAACGCATTCGACATAAATTATGACTTTGAATGGCCAGAAGTTTTGTTTAACAGCATGATGTCAGGCAGGATACATAGCTGTAACGACGAGAAGACAAAAGCTGAGAAAGAATATACCGCAAAAAGTGTGCCGGAATACTGGAATAAATGCGTCAAAAGATATAGTGACGAAGGAGCGGATACATTTGCAGTAGTGCGATTTGCCGATAATCATGATTATGCAAACGATGCATATGATAATCGAAAAGACGCGATAGCGCCTCCTAATGTAATGACGGCAATGCTTGCTTTTTGCATTTTACTTGACGGGGTGCCGTTTATTTATAACGGAGTTGAAATACGAGACCGCGCCCGGCATAGTATTTTTTCGGGTGCAAATTATGGCAGATTTTGTATTGACTGGTCAGAGTTATTGACTGGTGAAGGCAAAAAAAGGTTTGAATCGATAAAAAGGCTTATAGATATACGTCATAGATATGAAGAAACTTCAGAAGGCGAAACATATTGGCTTAAAGTTTCAGATGAGAAAAGCATGTGTGCATTTGAGCGGAGATTAGGAAATTACAGTACTGTAGTTTACGCGAATTTTACGGAAAAAAGTTTAAATGCTGAAATAGAATGCGGCAATGCTTTAAAAATTGAGAGGCTTTTTATAAACGACAGTGACTGTATCTATGATAAAGGAATATTAAAATGTTCGATTTTACCGTATGGCTGCGGAGCTGTAAGGATTAAGCGTGATTGACGCGATTTTATAATAATGAAAAATAAAAAAGCCGTAAGAAAAATTACTGTTTTCTTACGGCTTTTAAAGTTATTTACTGCGCTATATACCATATGCCTTAATAAAAACATAAGCTTTGATAAAAAATTAAACAGTATATATAATTATTTTTATTTTTTAAAAAAATACGCCTTTTGCTTGTTCTTTAATATCCTGCGAAGTTGCAAACGGAATTCGAGTGGTATATCCGTTTTTGGCTGCCACGATCTTTTTTGTCGGCCATGCAAAAATGTCTTTGTTCCATTCGGTTATTGTATCGTTATAAAGTTCTCGTGCAGCTGTGATTTCTCTTTGAAGATACATGTTTTGCTGCATTGCATCTGCAATTTCGGCGTGAGCTTTTAAATCAGGATAATTTTCAACCGCAACATTTATGTCTCTTGAAACTGTTTCAATCTTGTCGCCGATTTCATTTCGTGCTGTGTCAGAATCAGCATTATTTCCCGATCTGTATTTTGCTATATTTTCGAGTGTGCTTTTATCAAGGTCTATCGCCTTGTCCAAAAGACGGGCGCAGTTTTGCAGAACCATTACTCTTTGTTCAAGATAGTTGTCTATCTGAGAAGCATTTCTCTGTATTTTTTGCTGCAGCTGATCAAAGTGTTTTTGAGCGTTAATTTTCATAAAAAGAAATATAACCCCTGGAAAAATTCCTAATACCCATAAGATTATTTGAAATAAAGTTGAGCCAAATCCTACTTCAGCAGGTATCTTTTTAACGATTACATTTGTTTCCAAGCCTTCTTCTCTGACCTCGGGATTAAGCTCGTCTAATTGATTAGCCATTTTTTATCTCCTTATTATTTATAAATTTTACTTAAACAAACACAAGCCGTTTCTTGTTGCGATAATATCTTTATCTTTAACGGAACCTGAATCTGCAACAAAAAAATTGCTGCTTGATTTTAGAGGTACATATTCATCCCAGCTAACAGACACATTGTGATAGCGTCCGTCTCCTCCAAGTACCGAAACGATATCGATCTGAGGAACAATATCATATGTATAAGCGGTAACGCATATTTCCTCGGCGTTATCTTTTGATTTTATAAAGCGCGACTTTAAAATCGCTTTAGTTTTTGTGCCGGAATGTACCATATATTCGCTGTCTGCAGCGTTAGCCAATGCCTCGCATTCTTTTTGTGAATATTTCTGAGTCATATCGGGAATAGGATTAAGGGAATTAACAGGCCTTTCCTGATATATCGGTATTGCTAAAATAGGTGCGAAGTCAAAATATACAGCTTTAAAAAATTCGGTGTTCTTATTTATAAAATTTTCTTTTATAATATCAAAAGAATAAGAAATATAATCATCCGGCTCTAAATTTATTTTTCTTCCCTGGCTGTGGTTTGATATTATCTTATTCATGCGTTTAGTTTTTATAAAGCTGAAATCGTCACCGTATCCCGTATCCGACAGTATAAGATCAACCATATTTGTTTGAGCGAGAGGTGTAAATAAGGTTCTGTATTGTACTTCATCTGTTCTGTCAAGGGCGTCGAACAGTACTTCAAAATCGGAATTTGACATGCTCATAAAGTCGTCGTTTTGACTTATAGCTTCATCTGTCATTTTTTTCAGCTTTTTTTCGCCTTTCTTAACATACTTTTCGATTTGCTTATCATTTTTCAAATGAAGCAGCGAGGCGTCGCGGCTGAATGACAAATCAGGACCTCCCTGTGAGCCATAGTTTAAAACGACCTGATTTGTATAAAAAGGTTTAGGTTTTATAACTGAGGCATGCAAAGTTTGTGTTCTTGTCCGTCTGCGCCTTTTTCCGTCGGCATCTATATATGTTTCTGACCAGTGAATTGTTTTATAGCCGTGATAGGTTTCCGTTCCCATGGTGTGAATGAGTTTGTTTTCGAAAACAAACGGATTTTCATTGTATTTTCCAGCAAGTACTTCTTGAGTTGTCTGCTGATCTTTATCCGGTTCGCAGAAATCAAAGTTTGTTATCATATCTGTTTCCTGCTTTGCGGAAAAACACGGTTCGAATGACAGTTGCGGAATAGTTGTTTCTATAATTTTTAAAGCGTCGCGGCATGTAAAAAGCCTGTTAAGAGGCAGCATTTGAGCTTGAGCCTCTTTTAAAAAAATTTCTGATTCTTGTTCGTTCTTTTCTATTTGATTTTTTAAATCGCGTATTTTAGGAGTTATTTTTAATATTACTACTGGTATAAGCAAAATTGTGATTATCATTAAAACTCTTATAATCTTAAAAAATGTCAGTTTTTTTCTAATTTTTCTTAGGTTATCATTACAATTTATATAATTTTTTACGGTTTCATGGTTTTGATCTATATTTATACCTGATTGTTTTACAAGATTGTCAAAAAAACTGTTTGTGTTGTCTAAGTGCAAAGCTTTCAGGCTTTTTTCGTATTCTTCTAACGGGTTATAAATTACAGAATTCACGTTTTATCCCCCTTTTCTGATAGTATATCATAAAATATTTGCTTTGTAAATAGTAAAAGGATAATGATAAAAGACATAAATTTGAATAAAAAAACTGACCATACACAATGATCGGTTTATTATTTTTATATAAGATGTAGATATAAACCGGAATTAAAATAAAATAAGCTTGGTGCAAAATTTTACACCAAGCTATGTTGTGGGGTGAGTAAAGAGATTCGAACCCTCGACCTTCAGGGCCACAACCTGACGCTCTAACCAGCTGAGCTATACCCACCGTATATAAAAAAATTTCGCACGTGTGGCTGAATAACGGCGAAAATGGCGTGCCTTGAGGGACTCGAACCCCCGACCTACTGCTTAGAAGGCAGTTGCTCTATCCAGCTGAGCTAAAAGCACATAGCCAAAGATAAAAATGGAGCGGGTGATGGGAATCGAACCCACGCAATCAGCTTGGAAGGCTGAGATTCTACCATTGAACTACACCCGCATACCGCAAATATAATGCGTAAATGTCATATCATTTAACCGCTCATATATATTACCATATTAAAGGCGGTTTGTCAATACTTTTGGAAAAAAATATTATAAAAACTTTATAAAAAATAATATGCGCGGATCACGTTATTATAGCGGATCCGCGCAGGGGAATATTGATGTATATTTATATAAAAATAAAACTAAGAAGAATGAAGTAATAACCGTGATTTAAACAAAATTAATTATTTGACGTTCTCTGCGGTTTCTTCTGAATTTTCATCTGCGTTAACATTAACATTTTCATTTTCGTATGAAACTGAATCTGGGGACTCAGAGCTTTCATTTATCTGTTCCGTCTCAGAGTTTGAATCGTCTTTTTCTTCCTCGGGAGCTACTGGTGTAAAGCCTACTATAACAGTATTTTCAGGGACTTTCATTATAGTTACTCCGCCTGCAGTGCGGCTGTAGGTATTGATACTTGCTATCTTTGTGCGTATGATGGTGCCTGTATCGGTAATAAGCATGACATCTTCGTCCTCACTTACTGCCGCAATGCCGCACAGCTTGCCGTACTTGCCGTTTATATTATGGCATCTGACACCTTTTCCTCCGCGGTTATGAATAGGAAATTCCTCCTGGAGAGTACGTTTGCCAAATCCGTTTTCTGTAATTGAAAGTATTTGTCTGCCGTCGCCGGGTTTTACTGCAGCTGCTCCTACCACATAATCATCTTCTGCAAGTTCTATTGCTTTTACTCCTCTGGCGGTGCGGCCTAATGTTCTGGCTTTTTCTTCGGTAAAGTGAACTGCCATACCGTTGTGAGTTGCTATTATTATATGATTTTTGCCGTCTGTTTTTAATACATATAACAGCTCGTCACCGTCATCAAGATTTATGGCAATAAGGCCGTTTCGTCTTGCATTTTTATATTCAGTAAGCAAAGTTCTCTTGATAACACCCTGCTTTGTTATCATGGTAAGATATTCATTTTCAGAAAATTCACCTACTGAAATATATGCAGTTATTTTCTCATCCGGAGAAAGCTCGATAACGTTTATAAGATTTGTGCCTTTAGACCCTTTTGAAGACTCTGGAATTTCATAGCACTTTTTAATAAATACTTTTCCGAAATTGGAAAACATAAGCAGATAGTTATGCGAGTGTGAAATGAATACATTTTCTACGAAATCCTCTTCTTTGGTATGCATGGCTGTTATACCCTTGCCGCCGCGTCTCTGTGCTGAATAAGTGTCGGCAGGCATTCTCTTTATATATCCGGCATGAGATATTGTTATTACACAATCTTCTCTTGCGATAAGATCTTCCATAAGTATTTCATTTTCTACAGGTATTATTTCTGTACGGCGTTCATCTCCGTAGCGTCTGCGTATATCAAGAAGCTCTTGCTTGACTATTTCTCCAACTTTTGTTTCGTCTGCAAGTATTCCTTCAATTTCCTCTATTTTAGCATGCAGTGATTCTAATTCGTCAATAAGTTTTTCTATTTCAAGACCTGACAGGCGTCCAAGCGGCATCTGCACAATTTCCTGAGATTGTATTTCAGTTATATTGTATCTCGCTATAAGAGCGTCTTTAGCATCCTGTATAGTTTTTGAAGCACGTATAATCGATATAACGTCATCAATATTGTTTATTGCTATCATCAAACCTTCGACAATATGAGCGCGCTTTTTTGCCTTGTCGAGATCATATCTCAGACGGTTTTCTACAACATTCAGCTGATGACGTATATAGTGCTGAAGTATCTGCTTTAAAGTGAGAACTTTAGGTTCACCGTTTACAAGTGCAAGCATGTTCATAGCACATGTATCTTGAAGCTGGGTGTATTTATACAGTTGATTAAGAAGAATAGTTGCATTTACATCTCGCCTTACGTCAATGACTATTCTCATACCGCCGCGCCCGGATTCGTCACGTATAGCTGTTATTCCATCAACTCTTTTTTCCTTTACAAGATCTGCTATACTTGATACAAGAGAGCTCTTGTTTACCATATATGGTATTTCAGTGACAACGATAGAGGTTTTTCCGTGATTTTCTTCAAAAGTGGCTTTTGCACGCACCATTACTTTGCCACGTCCGGTAGCATATGCCTCTAAGATTCCGGATGTCCCGTATATCTGACCGTAGGTTGGGAAATCAGGACCTTTAATAAACTGAAGCAGATCGGAAAGTTCTGCATCCGGATGCTCAAGAAGATAGACGGTGCCGTCAATGACTTCGGTCATATTGTGAGGAGGAATATTTGTAGCCATACCGACTGCTATTCCTATTGATCCGTTTACAAGTATATTCGGAAATCTTGAAGGCAGTACAGTAGGTTCTTTGAGTTTATTATCAAAGTTGGGCATAAACTCAACGACGTTTTTATCGATATCCGCCATCATCTCTTCTGTTATCCGCGCCATTCTGGCTTCAGTATAACGATATGCGGCTGCCCCGTCTCCGTCTACGTTGCCGAAATTTCCGTGACCTTCTACCAAAGGATAGCGCAGTGAAAATGGCTGTGCAAGCCTAACCATAGCGTCATATACAGCTCCGTCTCCATGCGGATGATAGTGACCGAGAACATTTCCGACGGTGGTAGCAGATTTCCTGAACGGCTTATTATATGAAAGACCGTCTTCATGCATAGCGTAAAGTATTCGTCTGTGTACTGGCTTTAAACCGTCTCTTACGTCAGGAAGAGCGCGGTCGATTATAACAGACATGGCATATTCAATAAATGAGCGCTTTACTTCCTTTTCAATTTCAACATTTAATATTTTATCACGGAAGGCAGTTTTTTCGTCTCTTATTTCTTCATCCATTTAGGTTGTCCTCTCTTGTACATGTAATATGTTGTATTTAATCTTAATCTTTTAAAATACGGAGTTGGAAGATTAAAATATATAACTCATCCGGTAATTTAAAAATTCAAGCTGCGTCAGAAGTCGAATTTTGTTCTTGCTGCTGTTTCTGTTCCTGTTCTTGCTTTAAATGTTCTTCATATTCTTGGCGTGCAGCTTCTTCCTGTGCTTCTATCATAGCATCATACTTATTTTTCTCGATAACATACTCATTTGCAAGCCTTTTTCCGCGAGAGTTGTTCTGAAGATACAGCTTTGCAACATCAAGCTGAGAGTCGATATAAATGTATTTGTCTTTATAGGAATTTATAGTTGCAGTCATATAAGTAACCATTTCGGAAGATACATTTCTGTCAGGATTTTTGTCATTCATAACAATACGTTTGTATATCATTACCGCAGCTTCTGTAGAATCGTCGCAGTAACCGTCAACGGCGCTCTTCCTCAAAAGTCCGAGAATTTCAAATCTCTGTTCAAGTGCAAGGGTAGGATCATTTTTCTCGCCGTTTTTGATTTGAACAAAATTTTCGTGATTGAAATAAGCAAGTCCTGAAGGGAAATCATATTTTCTCGGAACAAGCGGAACCGCTATATCAGGCTGAAGACCTATTGAGTTGTATGAATTTTTGTCTGCTGTGAGTATTTCAAAATTAGTTATCGTAAACGCATCGCCGTTGATAACATTGTACACATTCTGTCCCAAAGCTTTTCCGTATGACTGCTCGCCTATGAGAACAGCACCGAGCTGTGAATTAAGTATATAAGCGAAAAGTTCTGCGGCACTTGCAGAGTTTTCATTTATTAAAACTGCATATTCTTCGAAAGAGTCTCCGATATATTCTCCTTCAGAATAAACTGCAAGCGGCTCTTCAGCGTTTCTCGAATTTATGTAGAACATTACTTTTTCACCGTTGGTAAAAAGACTTCCGAGTGAAATTGCCGCATCAAAATATCCTCCGGGATTGTCGCGCAGATCTATTATGAGTTTTTTACATCCTGCAGCTTTAGCTTCGTTAAAAGCATCTTTGAACTGATCGACAACATTAGGCGTATCGAAAGCAGTTATTTGTATTGTTGCTATTAAAGTATCTTTGTCTATAGAGAGGTATACATCTTTATTAACAGCGGTGCCTTTAGGCAGACTTATTTCCACAAGGGATTTTGTACCGTCGCTGTTTGTACGTTCAAAAACCATTGCAACTTCTTTGGCGGGATCCCAATTAAGAGTATTGTATTCTTTCAGCTTTTCCGGATCGACATTTTGTTCTTTATATGTGTTATATATTTTTGAAAGAGAAGGATCTTTGTCTGTAAAAGGCATAAAGTTAAGAAGATATTTTATACCTGTAACAGTTAAACCTTCAACGTTTATTCCGTCCAGAGAAACAAATCTGTCACCGGGGAGAATTCCGGCAAAAGCGGCATTTGACTGAGGAAGAATTTCAGTGACATATACGCCTTCGGTAGATTTTCTCGGATCGTCGGGATCAAAAGAATCGGAATCAGCGACTACAATACCGTAAGACTTGCTTGTAGAAGACATAAAATCAGAATTTGCTGTATAATAAGCGCTGTAGGGGTCGTTTGCAGACAGAAGGGAATTTGCAAGAGCTGCGAGCATATATGGGTTTTGCTGAAGATAATTGTAAAGCATATTGTCGATTAAAGTCTGCCTGTCAGTTTCATAAAGGCTTGTCTCGAGGTATAGATCTATTATTTCTTGAAGCAACTGATAATTTGCTTCGCCTTGAGATTCTGCGATGCTGGTTGCGTATGCGGATATATTAAGACTGCTTGACAGCAATATCATAGCTGCCAGAAGAAAAGTTAAATATTTTTTCAAGATCTTTTTCATTTTTTCCCTTCCTTTACATTTAAATATTTTTGTTTATGTCATATAGTTTTGAAATCTCAAATTTGATTTTGGAATTTTCACATTTTACCGCTCCTACTTCTACTGTATAATCAAGCTCAAGGGAGCCGGTAAGATCATCCCTAATACTGCAGCTGAGTTTTTTCGTATTTACTGAAAAATCTACCGTTATATCGTCAGGTAGCAAAAAAGACTCATTTGAGACTGGATAATCAACTGATTGCATAGTTCTTTTTTCTTTAAGAAAAGATATATTTGAAAAAGGAGAAAACGGAAATACAGCCGATACTGTATCTTCTCCCGTTATACAGACAGTACCGGGCATTACGGCTCCGTATTGTATAACTATTGAATTGCCTGCCTGCACTGAAATATTTCCGAGATATGAGCAGTCAAGACGGCAAGGCGATGGATTAAATACCTTTTTTGCAACTGTAAATTTTTTGTCGACAGTTTTCATTATGTTGTTTCTTATATTGCAGTATTTGGCGACATAGCTGTCTTGAAGGGTCGGAAAAAAAGCAAAGTAATCGTCAAGTATACCGGGCATATGGGATATTGCGGGAGAAACATGAGGATTGTCACAATAATCTTGAGACGACGAAAAAAAAGCTATGCCGTATGGATTTGTATAAAGCTTCCTGTCAGCAAAAAAATGTTCCCCGGAAACTGTTATTCTGCAGTTTGGCGTAAACATTTCAGTAAGAAGAAGCGATTTAATATCTTCGGTCATTTTATATTATAGAATTGCCTTTCACGAATTGTTTTGAAAAATAAATCGGCTGTTATTTTAAAGCGATACTTTTGTCACATTTTCCGTAGGCTCACCCAAAAAAATAGAGGCAGTCGCTTTAAAGTTTTGCGTTTCGTCGCTTACGAAAAATCTGACTGAACCCCCAGAGTTACCATTCAAAAGATTACGTTCGCTTAAAAGCTGTTTTGCAGCAAGCGCAGACTCGTATCCGGAATCGATGATTTTTATATCATGCCCCAATATTTCGGCTGCGACGGAGGAGATAAGACCGCTTATTATAGGGTAGTGGGTACAGCCGAGAATTAAGGTATCGGCACCTGTTCCTTTAAGCTTTGATAAGTATTCTGAAGCGATAATCCGAGTAACCTCACAGTTTTCAGATATGTATCCGGCTTCTATAAGCGGAACAAACATCGGACATGCAACAGAAAATACGCTGAGGCTGGCGTCAAGTTTCATAAGTTCGGATTCATAAGCTTTTTTGCTGATAGTTGCCGGCGTTGCAAATACCGCGATCTTTCCGTTTGCCGACGAAGAATATGCAGCGGCACATGCCGGCTTTATAGCTCCAATTATAGGGAGGTCAAATTTTTTTTCAAGAGAGGGAAGCGCCACAGCACTGACGGTGCCGCAGGCTACGACAGCCATTTTTATATCAAATCCGGAAAGAAATTTCATATCATCGTAAGCGTATTGTATGACTGTTTCAAAAGAACGGGTACCGTAAGGAACCCTCCCGGTATCTCCGAAATATATAAAGTGCTCATCGGGCAGAATTTTTCTAAGTTGCTTTATGGCAGTAAGCCCGCCGAGTCCGGAATCGAAAACCCCGATCGCACTGTTTTTATCTGACATATAAGCTCCAGGATTTAAAAAATTATTACATTATATTATATCATTTTTTTTAAATTATGTCAAATAAAATCTACTGTAATTTAAAAAATATAAGTACATATTATTTACAAAAATACCACTTTTGAGTATAATATAAATAAATATAATGCGGAGTTTGAAATGATGTATACAAAACACGAAAAAAACGGCATTCTTTATTATACAAGTCCTCTTTTTGACAGGTATGAAATCCCGCATATGTTTGCGGCAAGATTTGGCGGAGTCAGCAAAGGAGTCTTTTGCTCTTTAAATATATCTCAGAACAGAAAAAATTTATACGGCGATTGCGACAGTCCTGAAAATATAAGAGAGAATATAAGACGCGCCCTTAAAATCATAGAGCGTGACGAGAGCACGGCAGCTATGATGAAACAGATACATTCAGACTTGGTATGTGTCGCCCATAGCACATGTAAAGAGGTTTTTGATTCGAAAATCGATTTTCAGGAATGCGACGGACTTCTTTCCATGAAAGGTGAGGGAAGAATAGATACGGTTTGTGTAAAAACAGCGGATTGTGTGCCGGTCCTTTTGTATGATATAAAAAATGACATGATATGCGGAATACATGCCGGATGGCGCGGTACAGTAAGCAATATATGCGGAAACGCTGTAAAAATAATTAGAAAGATTAACAGTGACGCAGAGATCATAGCGGCGATAGGCCCCTGCATTCAAAGCTGTTGTTATGAAGTCGATGATAAGGTGTACGGTGCGGCGATGTATACGTCTGATATGCTTAAGATTGACCGCAACCTTACAGACAGCTGCTTTGCGGAAAGATATTTTTCGGAAAACGGGCAGAAGTATAAGGCATCATTATCTGGCCTGAATAGAATTTTTCTTGAACATGCAGGAGTCAAGAAGGAGAACATATCCGAATCAGAAATGTGCACATGCTGTTTCAAAGATGAATGCGAATGCCTGGAAAATGTTTTTTTCTCTCACAGAGCTTCTGCCGGACATTCTGGGACACAGATGAGCGCAATTTCGTTGAGAATTTAGAATATACATTAACAGCATATAAATTTATTATTAAATTTGTTATTACGGCTTATACAGATAAAAACGCCATGGATATGAACTTATCCATGGCGTTTTTTTATTTAATTTTTAAATTATTTTTTAAGATTAGCTTCAAGCTTTGCAAGCTCTTCTCGGAGTTCTGCCGGTATTGTTGATCCGATTTTGTCGTAGAAAGCTTTAATACTGTCAAGATCTTCAAGCCAGTGCGCCTTGTCGACTGAAAGCAGCTCACGGATAGTATCAATAGAAATATCAAGGCCTTCAATATTGATATCCTCAGCGTTAGGAACATAACCTATAGCAGTTTCGACCGCGCCGACTTTGTTTGCGCAGCGAGCGAGAATCCATATAAGAACTCTGAGGTTGTCTCCAAATCCCGGCCAAATGAAATTGCCTTCGTCATCTGTCCTAAACCAGTTAACATGGAAAATTTTAGGAGGATTTGAGATTTTCTTGCCCATGCTGAGCCAATGAGTGAAATACTCGCCCATATCATATCCGCAGAAAGGCAGCATTGCCATAGGATCTCTTCTTACGACACCGACAGCACCGGCTGCTGCAGCAGTAGTTTCGGACGCCATGATAGATCCGACAAATGTACCGTGCTGCCAGTCTCTTGACTGATATACGAGGGGAGCTGTCTTTGCACGTCTGCCGCCGAATACGATAGCGTCAAGCGGAACACCTTCGGGACTGTTGAATTCAGAAGAAATGCAGGGGCACTGAATTGCGGGAGCCGTAAAGCGTGAGTTAGGATGAGCGCCGCATGTGCTCTTGTCGTGCTTGTCATATTTTGTATAGTCCCACTTTTCACCTTTCCAGTTGAGGGCGTTGTGAGGAGGATTGTTGTCAAGTCCTTCCCACCAAACTGTGTTGTCGTCAAGATTGTGTACGACATTTGTGAATATAGTATTTCTTCTTGTTGTTGCAAGTGCATTGGGGTTAGATTTTTCACTGGTTCCTGGAGCTACTCCGAAGAAACCGTTTTCAGGGTTGACAGCCCAAAGTCTGCCGTCTTTGCCTATACGGATCCAAGCTATATCATCGCCTACGCACCAGACCTTATAGCCTTTTTTGCGGTAAATTTCCGGAGGAATAAGCATTGCAAGATTTGTTTTTCCGCATGCGGACGGAAAAGCTGCTGCAATGTATTTGATTTCGCCGTCAGGAAATTCTACGCCTAAAATAAGCATATGTTCTGCAAGCCAGCCTTCTTTTCTTCCAAGGTATGAAGCTATGCGGAGAGCAAAGCATTTTTTGCCCAGAAGAACATTTCCGCCGTAACCTGAGTTGATCGACCATATAGTGTTATCTTCAGGGAAATGACAGATAAAGCGATTTTCCTCGTCGAGGTCGGCTTTAGCGTGAAGACCTTTAATAAAGTCTGCGCTGTCTCCCAGACTGTCAATAACTTCTTTACCGGCACGTGTCATGATAAGCATATTGAGAACGACATAAATTGAGTCGGTAAGTTCTATTCCTATTTTTGAGAAAGACGAGCCTACAACACCCATAGAATAAGGAATAACATACATAGTTCTTCCTTTCATTGAACCGCGGTAAAGCTTTGAAAGCTTCTCATAGCACTCGCTTGATTCCATCCAGTTATTTGTAGCGCCTACGTCTTCTTTTTTCTTTGTACAGATAAAAGTTCTGTTTTCAACACGGGCAACATCGTTTATTGCTGTTCTGTGAAGATAGCAGCCGGGAAGCTTTTCCTGATTAAGTCTGATCATCTCACCTGTGGATACGGCTTCTTCTCTGAGAGCGTCTGCCTGTTTTTCGCTTCCGTCGATCCAGACAATTTTATCGGGACATGTGAGAGCTGCCATTTCATCAATCCATGTAAGAACATGTTTGTTTGTGGTCATATTCATATTTATTTCCTCCTGTAAAGAATAATATATTATTTTAAATATTACAATTTAGAGCTTGATTTTTTTAAAAATATTTAAGCCCAAAATCTTAAGCCATTATAATTATAAACCATAAAAGCTTTTTTTTCAAGTGATTTTCATAATTTTACCTTTTTAGTGCTATAAATGATACACATTGTTAATAATTTGGCGAACTTATTAAAAATAAATATTTTAAAAAATATATTTAATGTTGTTTTTTTAAAAAAAACGTGTTATAATAACCTCATATCGCGCAAAAGCGCGCGCCGTGCTGGCGCACATCGGTCAAAACAAGAAGTTTTGACATATGAGAACATTGAAATTTGATTTCCGAAGATGAAATCAAATTATAATAACCTCATATCGCGCAAAAGCGCGTACTGTGCCGGAGCACCTTTGTTTTGAGTACCGAGCCGGAAAATTTTAAAATTTGGTGTTTAAGTGCAAGATAAATACAGCATGATACGGGAGGGGACCTAAATGCCTGAAATAGTATACAAAACAAGCGGAACCTGTTCACGAGCCATAAAAGTGAGCGTTGAGGACGGAAGAATCAAAAGCGTGGAATTTGAAGGAGGGTGTGCCGGAAACACAGCCGGAATATCCAAGCTTGTGCAGGGCATGCTGGTAAAAGAGGCAATAGATCGGCTGTCCGGAATAAGATGCGGCTTTAAGTCGACATCATGTCCCGATCAGCTTGCCAAAGCGTTGCGTGAAGTGTCAGGCGAAAAATAAAATAATAATATGTGATATATAATTAGGAAGGAAAATTCAAAAAATGTCAAATACAAGCGGTGACAAAAAGTTAGTTGAAAAAATAACGTCAAGGGATACGGATTTTGCTCAATGGTATACAGATATAGTAAAAAACGCAGATCTTGCGGATTATTCAAGCGTTAAGGGCTGTATGATTATTCGTCCGTACGGCTACGCCATATGGGAGAACATACAGAAAATAATGGACGCACGTTTTAAGGAAACGGGACATGAAAATGTATATATGCCCATGTTCATACCGGAGGGACTTCTCAATAAGGAGAAGGAGCATGTAGAAGGATTCGCTCCTGAAGTTGCATGGGTTACTCACGGCGGCAGCGAGGAGCTCACAGAGCGCCTTTGTGTGCGTCCGACTTCAGAAACTCTTTTTTGCGAGCATTATGCAAAGATAATAAACTCATACAGAGATCTTCCTAAATTATATAATCAGTGGTGCAGCGTTGTAAGATGGGAAAAAACTACAAGACCTTTTCTCCGCACGCGTGAATTTTTGTGGCAGGAAGGTCACACGATGCATGCGACAGCTGAAGAAGCGGTAGAAGAAACATTGAGAATGCTTGATGTCTATGCGGATTTTTGTGAAAAAGATCTTGCAATGCCGGTAATAAAAGGACCGAAAACTCCGTCTGACAAATTTGCAGGCGCTGTGGACACATATGCGATTGAGGCGCTCATGCATGACGGAAAGGCGCTTCAGGCGGGAACATCGCATTATTTCGGAGACGGATTTGCGAGAGCGTTTGGAATTACATATAAGTCGAAAGACAATAAAGACGAATATCCTCATCAAACGTCATGGGGAACCACGACGCGTTTGATAGGCGCTATAATAATGACGCACGGGGATGACAACGGTTTAGTTCTGCCTCCGGCGGTCGCTCCGATACAGGTTGTGATAGTTCCGGTAGCGCAGCATAAGCCGGGAGTGCTTGAAAAGGCACATGAGCTTTACGATAAGCTGGCGGCAAACGGAATACGCACAAAACTTGACGACAGCGATAACAGTCCCGGATGGAAGTTTGCCGAATATGAGATGAAGGGCGTTCCGGTTCGTATAGAAATCGGCCCTAAGGATATAGAGAACGGACAGTGTGTTGCCGTAACAAGACACAACCGCGAGAAGACGTTTATTGCGCTGGATGATATGCTTGAGGGCTTTAAGACTGCGGTGCAGGAAAAGCTTGAGGAAGTAAGAAGCGCGATATATGAAATAGCTCTTGAAAACCGCAGAAAACATACATATAATTGTACTACTATCGATGAAATAAACAGCGCTTTAAAAGAGAAAGGCGACGGATTTGTACGCGCTATGTGGTGCGGCAGCGAAGAGTGCGAGGACAAGGTGAAAGAATTGACCGGAGTCGGAACACGCTGCATACCGTTTGAACAGGAAAAACTGTCAGACAAGTGCGTTTGCTGCGGCAGACCTGCAAAAAAACTTGTTTATTGGGGAAAAGCGTATTGATTTTATTTTACTTAATATTTGCATATAAATTAGTAAAAGGTAAAAAATAAAACAAAATTGAAAATATAAGTAAAATAAATAGGAAAACGCATACAAGTTCACAAAATATTTACAAAAGGATTTGCATAAACCTATTGCAAATCCTTTTGTGTTATGGTAAAATAATCAAGCTTGATGTGCGATGAAGCGGGAGGTTGCGTCCACAAGGACGGTAATTTCCGTGGAGTATGTCCGATAACCGGGCGACAGCAATACTGGTCACAGATGTCTGCACTTTGGCGCCGGAGTTCTACAAGCGGAACTCAAATGAAGCGCAAAAGTTTCAATGTCAGGCATGCGGCTGGATGCTTTCTTTGTTAATATCGTGCTGGAACGGCGGCTGCTTGCGGCTGTACGCCGGTGGATATGCCTGCTGATCTGTTTTCGTATTAACGGTGAAGAAAGGTTAAAAAAAGATTGTAACAGCACCCGGATATATCCAATGCGTTTGTTTGTTAAGATGCGTGGAAATGATCCGGTTTTATTTTGGGTAAAATACGAAACACCCGGATGAGTGTTCAGAAATTACTGTGCCGCATTTAAAAGCTTCCCTCAATAAATATAAGAGACGGGGGATCAAAACTTTTTAAAAGGAGGCAAAACAATGGCAGCAAAGGAAAAAATCAGAATCAGACTTAAGTCTTACGACCACACTCTTATCGATCAGGCATCTGAAAAGATAGTAGATACTGCAAAGAGAAACGGCGCTAAGGTTTCCGGTCCTATACCGCTACCGACAGATAAGGAGATCGTAACGATCCTTCGTGCGGTACACAAGTATAAGGATGCGAGAGAACAGTTTGAATTCCGTACACACAAAAGACTTATTGATATCTTGAATCCTTCGCAGAAGGCTATCGAAGCTCTTATGAGTCTCGAACTTCCTGCAGGCGTTGAGATTGAAATAAAATTATAAGCTGCGGTTATTACCGCCGCAGTGATGCCTTTAGCATCGAAGGTCAAGTTGACCGTTGCCGGATAGGCAAATTTAAGCGGCCAACCAATAACCTAAGGAGGAAGAAATATGAAAAAAGGTATTATCGGTAAAAAACTCGGTATGACACAGATATTTGATGAAGCCGGCAACGTTATACCAGTTACAGTAGTAGAAGCCGGACCGTGTGTTGTTGTTCAGAAGAAGACAAAAGAAAACGACGGTTACGAGGCTGTACAGCTTGGATTTTCGGATATTGCCGAAAGAAAAGTTACAAAGCCGGCAAAGGGTCATTTTACAAAAGTAAGTGTACCTTTCAAGAAGCATCTCAAAGAGTTCAGACTTGACGACTGCGCATCTGTTAATGTGGGCGATGAGATCAAGGCTGATGTGTTTGAGGCAGGCGAAAAGGTGGATGTGACAGGTATTACAAAAGGTCACGGATATACCGGAGCTATTAAGCGCTGGAATCATCACCGCCTCAGAATGACTCACGGAACCGGTCCCGTACACCGTCAGGTTGGTTCAATGGGAGCTAACTCAACGCCGTCAAGAGTTTTCAAGAACAAGAAGATGGCAGGACAGTACGGTAACGAACAGGTTACAACACTGAACCTCAGCGTTGTGAAGATCGACGCGGAAAAGAATCTTATCGCTATAAAGGGCGCTGTACCGGGCGTCAGAGGCGGTATCGTATTTATCCGCTCGGCAGTTAAATAAACCGAGGAGGAGGAAAAATAATGCCAAATGTTGCAATATATGATATGGCAGGTAAGGAAAAAGGCAGCATAGAGCTTTCATCCGAAATTTTCGGAGCAGAAGTTAACGAAGCAGTTCTTCATTCCGTTATCCGCGCTTATCTTTTAAATCAGAGACAGGGTACACAGAGCACACTTACTCGTGCTGAAGTATCCGGCGGCGGCATAAAGCCTTGGAAACAGAAAGGAACAGGCCGCGCAAGACAGGGATCGACACGTTCTCCTCAGTGGACACACGGCGGAGTGGCACTCGGACCGAAGCCGCGCTCATGGAGAGTGTCAATCAATAAGAAGGTAAAGAGAATAGCTTTAAAGTCAGCTCTTTCATCAAAGGTAAACGACAATGAGCTTATCGTTGTCGATAAGATTGCTACTGATGAGTACAAGACAAAAGCGATTGTAAATATGCTTGCCGCATTGGGAGCAGACAGAAAAGCTTTAATCGTTATTCCCGAAGTTGACAAAAAAGTAATCAAGTCAGCATCCAATATTCCCGGCGTAAAGACAGCAATTCCGGGTACGATCAATGCATATGACATATTAAAGTATGACAAGCTGATCGTAGATGAAGCTGCAATAAAGGTAATTGAGGAGGTTTATTCAAAATGAGAACAGCGCATGATATAATAATCCGTCCGATAATTACAGAAGACAGTATGCAGAGACTTTCCGGCAAGGCATATACATTTGAAGTTGCAGCCGGCTCAAATAAAATTGAGATAAAAAAAGCAGTCGAGGAGCTCTTCGGAGTAAAGGTTGCCAAGGTAAACACTATCAGCATGAAGAGCAAGAGCAAGAGAGTGGGTTATCATATCGGAGAAACTTCCGAGTGGAAGAAAGCAATCGTAACGCTCAAAGAAGATTCAAAGACCATCGAATTTTTTGACAGCATGATGTAAAAGCCAGCGCTTGACTTACATTATCATTAGAATAAGGCAATCCCGCAAATGCTTATAGAAGTGTTAATGTGGGAAACGCCGTATTAAAAAATAGTAAGAAGCGTACGCCGCGGCAGCGGTGCGTGCAGACGGACGATGACCCGTCGGAAATGCACGAAGGCTTCGGTTGTCATCGAGAAATGGAGTAACTAATAATGGCAGTTAAAACTTTTAAGCCTACTACTCCGGCAAGAAGACAGATGGCCGTACCGGGCTTTGAGGAAATCACCAAAAAGACTCCCGAAAAAAGCCTTATTACGGTAAAGAAAAAGCATGCCGGTCGTAATAATACAGGTAAAATAACAGTTCGCCATCACGGCGGCGGGAACAGAATCAAGTACAGAATAATAGATTTCAAAAAGAATATACTTGATGTTCCGGCAAAGGTAATCGGAATTGAATACGATCCTAACAGAACCGCATATATCGCGCTTCTCGAGTATGAAAACGGCGTAAAGACATACAGTATAGCGCCTGTCGGACTCAAGGTTGGCGATACGGTACTCAACGGTAAGAACGCTGATATCAAGCCCGGAAATGTGCTTGCTATTGCAGATATCCCTGTTGGTACACTTATTCACAATATCGAGCTTTATCCCGGCAAGGGCGGTCAGCTCGTGCGCAGCGCAGGAGCGGCTGCACAGCTTATGGCGAAAGAAAACGGTTTGGCACAGGTAAGACTTCCTTCAGGTGAAGTGAGAATAGTTAGACTTGAGTGCAAAGCGACCATAGGTCAGGTAGGAAATCTTGAACATGAGAATATCAATATAGGTAAAGCAGGAAAGAAACGTCATATGGGCATACGTCCTACAGTGCGCGGATCAGTAATGAATCCTTGCGACCACCCGCACGGAGGCGGTGAAGGAAGAGCACCTGTCGGAAGACCCAGTCCTGTAACGCCGTGGGGCAAGCCTGCAATGGGATATAAGACCCGCAATAAGAAGGCACGCACCAATAAATTTATTGTAAAGCGCAGAAACGATAAGTAATTTTGCGCCGACAACTTTAAGATTTTCAGTAAGGAGGCAAAATAGATGAGCAGAAGCGTAAAAAAAGGACCGTTTGTTGAAGCTAAGCTTTTTGCGAGAATAGAAGCTATGAATGCTTCAGGCGAAAAAAGAGTGCTTAAGACGTGGTCAAGGGCTTCCACAATTTTTCCGCAGTTTGTAGGACACACTATCGCGGTGCACGACGGAAGAAAGCATGTGCCGGTATATGTAACCGAAGATATGGTTGGACACAAGTTGGGCGAATTTGCTCCCACAAGAACTTTCAAAGGTCATTCGGGTTCAAAGACATCGAACAGCTAATATTATAAACAATGCCCGCATAAAGGCGTCTGCTAATTAAGGCAGGACCAGATTTGCGAAAGGAGGAATTTCAAGATGGAAGCAAAAGCTTATTTAAAGGATTTAAGAATTTCACCTCGAAAAGTTAAAATAGTTCTTGATTTAATCAGAGGAAAGGATACTACAACAGCGATTGCCATTCTTAAGAATACACCAAAGGCTGCATCGCTGCCTGTTTTAAAACTTCTGCAGTCAGCAGTAGCAAACGCAGAAAACAATAACCATCTCGACACAACAAACTTATATGTGTCGCAGTGTTTTGTAACACCCGGAAGAACCGCAAAGAGAATAATGCCCCGTGCTCAGGGCAGAGCATTCAGGATATTGAAGAGAAGCTCGCACGTAACTTTGTCGGTAGCCGAAAAAGAATAATACACGGATACATCCGTAAGCAAAAAATAATATGTATGTGAATAGGAATTCACATCGCATAAAGCTCTAAGAAGGAGGCAGTTAACGGAGTATGGGTCAGAAAGTTAATCCGCACGGACTTCGCGTCGGTGTAATTAAAGACTGGGATTCCAGATGGTTCGTAAAAAAAGAAATATTTGGAGAAACCCTTGTAGCAGACTACAAACTCAGAACATGGCTTAAGAAAAAGCTTAACGACGCTGGCGTACCGACTATCGAGATAGAACGTGACAGCGCAAAAGTTAAAGTAATTATCCATTGTGCAAAGCCCGGAATGATAATCGGAAAGGGCGGCACGGAAATAGAAAAACTGAGAGGAGAAATAGAAGCATTTACAGGAATGCCCTCATCAGTAAACGTAATAGAAGTAAAGCAGCCGGATCTCAACGCACAGCTAGTTGCTGAAAGCATAGCAGCACAGCTTGAAAAGAGAATAGCGTTCCGCCGTGCAATGAAGCAGGCAATAGGCAGAACGATGAAACTCGGAGCAAAAGGAATCAAGGTAAATCTCGGAGGACGTCTTAACGGTGCTGAAATTGCGAGAAGTGAGCATTATCATGACGGAACGATTCCGCTTCAGACAATAAGAGCTGACATAGAGTATGGTTTTGCAGAAGCGGATACGACATACGGAAAGATCGGCGTCAAGGTATGGATTTACAAGGGAGAAGTTCTTCCCGAAAATAACAGAACAAAAAGAGTGCCCTCTAAGGCAGAAGGAGGACGCAGCTGATGTTAATGCCAAAAAGATCTAAATTCAGAAGAGTTCAGAGGGGCAGAATGAAGGGAAAAGCTACGCGCGGCAACGTATGCAGCAACGGAAGCTTTGGACTTCAGGCCATTGAACCCGGCTGGATTACAAGCAATCAGATAGAAGCAGCCCGTATCGCAATGACGCGTTATATTAAGCGTGGCGGTCAGGTATGGATAAAGATTTTCCCCGACAAGCCTGTTACAGAAAAGCCGGCTGAAACCCGAATGGGTTCAGGTAAGGGATCACCGGAGTATTGGGTAGCCGTAGTAAAGCCGGGAAGAGTAATGTTTGAAATGGACGGCGTTACTGAAGAAATTGCCCGCGAAGCAATCCGACTTGCTTCACACAAGCTCCCGATCAAGTGCAAGTTTGTCAAGAAAGAAGACCAGGAGGCGTAAATTCATGAAAATAAATGAAATCAGAGAAAAAACCTCCGCTGAGCTTGAAACACTTTTGAAGGAAAAGAAAGCAGAGCTTTTTAACCTTCGCTTTCAGCATGCAATAAATCAGCTTGACAATCCTCATAAGATCGTCGAGACAAAGAAGACCATTGCTCAGATTCTGACAGTAATGACGGAAAAAGAGCAGGCGCAAGGCTAAGCGGGAAGGAGATAAGATAACATGGAAAGAAATCTCAGAAAAACCAGAGTCGGACGCGTTGTCAGTGACAAAATGCAGAAGACAATAGTTGTTGCAATTGAAGATAACATAAAGCACCCGCTTTATAAAAAGGTCATCAAGAGGACAGTAAAATTCAAGGCACATGATGAAAACAACGAGTGCCGCATAGGCGACAAGGTTGAGATTATGGAAACAAGACCTCTTTCAAAAGAGAAAAATTGGCGTCTTGTAAGAATCATCGAGAAAGCAAAATAAATTATAGGAATATTATGCAGACACAAACCGTTAAGGCATAATATAAGCATAAAACCGGCGTGCGGAAAAGCATCCGCGCGTTACAAGGAGGACACATATAATGATACAGCAGCAGACGTTCATGAAGGTTGCCGACAATACCGGCGCCAAAGAACTAATGTGCATCCGTGTGCTCGGCGGAACAGGCAGAAGATATGCTCGTATAGGCGACATTGTCGTTGCTACCGTAAAAAAGGCAACTCCCGGCGGAGTTGTAAAAAAAGGAGAGGTAGTCAAGGCTGTAGTTGTAAGGACAGTGCAGAGTCTTCGCCGTCCTGATGGAAGCTATATAAAATTCGACGAGAATGCGGCTGTTATAATAAAGGACGATAAAAACCCGAGAGGAACCCGTATATTTGGGCCTATCGCTCGCGAGCTCCGCGACAAGGATTATCTTAAGATACTTTCCTTGGCTCCGGAAGTTCTTTAAGGGAGGGAAGCTTTGATGGCAAAGATAAAGACAAAGTATCAGAAAAAACTTGCAGTTCGCCGCGATGATACCGTAATCGTAATATCAGGCGACGATAAAGGAAAAAAAGGCAAGGTAATTGAGGTTTCACCCGGCGAAGGCAAAATAATTGTAGAAGGCGTAAACATCGTAACAAAGCATGTGCGTCCGAGAAGACAGGGTGAACAGGGCGGTCTTATAAAGACCGAAGGTGCTTTTTACGCTTCAAAGGTGCAAATATATTGCCCCAAATGCGAAAAAGGCGTGAGAATAGCTCACAAAGTAGTAGATGGCAAAAAGATCCGCGTTTGCGCTAAATGCGGCGAGAATTTTTAAGTTAGGGAGGATATGAAAAATGGCAAGACTCAGAGATTACTATACCAATGATGTCGCTCCCGCACTTATGAAGAAATTCGAGTATAAAAGTCCGATGCAGATACCTAAGATAGAAAAGGTTATTCTCAACATCGGCGCAGGCGACGCAAAGGATAATTCAAAGGTAATCGACAGCATAATAAACGATCTCACAATCATTACCGGACAGAAAGCAGTAGCTACTACGGCAAGAAAGTCGGTTGCTAACTTTAAGCTCCGTCAGGGAATGAAAATCGGAGCAAAGGTTACGCTTCGCGGAGAAAAGATGTATGAATTTCTTGACAGATTTTTCAATCTTGCTCTTCCGAGAGTACGTGACTTTAAAGGAATAAATCCAGACGCATTTGACGGACATGGAAATTATTCCATGGGAATCAAAGAACAGTTGATTTTCCCTGAAATAGAGTATGATAAGGTTGATAAAATCAGAGGTATGGATATCTGTATAGTTACAACCGCTACATGCGACGAACATGCAAGAGAGCTTCTTACACTTATGGGCGCTCCCTTCGCAAAGCAGTAATAGAGGGGTAGGTATTATAATATGGCAAAGAAATCTATGATTTTAAAGCAGCAGAGAAAACAAAAGTTCTCTACTCGTGAATATAACAGATGCAAGATCTGCGGCCGCCCCCATGCATATCTCCGCAAATACGGGATTTGCCGTATCTGCTTCAGAGAGCTTGCTTATAAGGGACAGATACCCGGAGTAAGAAAGGCAAGCTGGTAATAAAAAAATTCGCCGGTCTGTCGCAAAATAACAGATTAGGCATTAAGGAGGTCACATTTCATGCAGATTACTGATGTTATCGCGGATATGCTTACACGTATTCGCAACGCTAATTCGGCAAAGCACGAATCGGTGGACATACCTGCTTCGGGAGTAAAAAAGGCAATAGCTGATATACTCACGGAAGAAGGATATATAAACGGCTATCAGATCATCGAAGACGGCAAACAGGGTATAATACGCGTGTCACTGAAATACGGCGCAGGCAAGAAGAAAGTAATACAGGGACTTCGCCGCGTATCAAAACCGGGTCTTCGCATATATACAAGCTGTGCAGATATGCCCCGAGTTATGAACGGACTCGGAATAGCAATAATTTCCACATCAAAGGGCATAATGACAGATAAGAAAGCCAGAAAACAGAACATCGGCGGTGAAGTTCTCGCTTTTGTTTGGTAAAATGAATCGCGCGTATGCATAAGCATACAAAGAATCGGAAGGAGATAGGTTATGTCAAGAATAGGAAGAATGCCTGTTGCAATTCCCGCCGGTGTAGACGTAAAACTCGACGCTGCAAACGTAATGACGGTTAAAGGACCGAAAGGAACACTTACCGAAGCGCTTCATAAGAACATGAAGATAAATATAGACGGAGCAGTAATAACAGTAGAACGTCCCGACGACGAAAAGCAAAACAGATCACTTCATGGACTTACACGTTCCCTAATAGCAAATATGGTAGAAGGTGTAGTCAACGGATATAAAAAAGAGCTTGAGGTCAACGGAGTCGGCTATCGTGTGCAGAAGCAGGGTAAACAGCTTGTATTAAACCTTGGTTATTCGCACAATGTAGTAATTGATGAAGAGCCGGGCATCACGTTTGAAGTACCTGATGCAAATAAAATAATAATCAGCGGACCCAGCAAACAAAGAGTCGGACAGGTCGCTGCCGAAATAAGAAGCAAGAGACCGCCGGAACCCTACCTCGGCAAGGGCATCAAATATGTTGATGAGCACATCAGACGCAAGTCTGGTAAAGCCGGCAAGTAAAAGAGGGGGTGCAAGTAATTGATAACAAGACAAGACGCTAATTTAAAGCGCTTAAAGAGACACAAGAGAGTACGCGCTAAAATTTCCGGCACAGCCGAACGTCCGCGTATGTGCGTTTACCGCTCTCTCCAGAACATTTATGTACAAATCATTGACGACACATGCGGCAAGACATTAGTTTCCGCTTCATCGGTAGAAAAGGAATTCGGCAAAGCAGGCGGCAACAAAGAAGACGCAAAGAAAGTCGGTGAGCTCGCAGCAAAGCGTGCATTGGAAAAAGGAATTACCGAAGTCGTATTTGACAGAGGCGGATATCTGTATCACGGACGTGTAGAAGCACTTGCAGAAGGCGCGCGTGAAGCCGGATTGAAATTCTAAATTAGGAGGAGCAAAATGGCACATAATATAGATGCTGCAACACTTGACCTTAAAGAGACAGTAGTAGTTACAAGAAGAGTCTCAAAGACGGTCAAGGGCGGACGAGTAATGCGTTTCGCTGCAGTAGTTGTTGTCGGCGACCAAAATGGTCATGTCGGTTACGGGCTCGGCAAATCAGCTGAAGTACCGGAAGCAATAAGAAAAGCAATAGAAGACGCGAAGAAAAATCTTATAACAGTATCATTAAAAGGCACAAGTATTCCGCATGAAACTATCGGAGAATACGGAGCTGCAAGAGTTCTTCTCAAGCCTGCATCAGAAGGTACCGGAGTTATCGCTGGCGGAACAGTGAGAGCTGTACTTGAAGTAGCAGGAATACGCAATATTCGTGCAAAGTCGTTAAGAAGTAATAATAAGATCAATGTGGTAAAAGCTACATTTGAAGGTCTTAAGTCTCTCAGAAGCGCAGAAGATGTTGCAAGAACCCGCGGCAAGGCAGTAGAAGAGCTTTAATTTACCAAAGGAGGACGCAGAAATGGCAAAGATCAAAATTACTCTTAAAAAAAGCCTTATCGGCAGATTAGATAAGCAGATCGCCACGGCGCATTCTTTGGGATTACGCAAAATAGGCGATACAACAGTACAGGAAAAAAATCCCGCAACAGAAGGAAAAGTGTTTGCAATAAAGCACTTGGTTACGGTAGAAGAGGAGGCATAAATAATGAAGCTTCATGAACTTTCACCGTCGGAGGGATCTGCAAAAAAAGCTTGGAGAAAAGGACGCGGCACGGGCAGCGGAAACGGAAAAACTGCCGGACGCGGACACAAAGGTCAGAATGCTCGTTCAGGCGGAGGAGTAAGACCCGGCTTTGAAGGCGGACAGATACCGATGTACAGAAGAATTCCGAAACATGGATTTTCTAATTATCTGTTTAAGAAAGAATACGCAACTATCAATGTCGAGCAACTCGACAAATACGAGGATGGCGCCGTTATTTCTTTAGAGACACTCATGGCAGACGGTGTTATCAGAAAAGAACTTAACGGTCTCAAAATTCTCGGAAATGGCAATATCACAAAGAAGCTGACCGTTCAAGCGACTGTATTCTCTGCATCAGCAAAGGAGAAGATTGAAGCCGCGGGCGGAAAGGCTGAGGTGATATAAGTGTTACAAACATTAAGAAATGCATGGAAGCTTCCAGAGCTTCGCGGAAAGATACTTTTTACTCTGTTTATTTTGCTTGTTTACAGATTCGGTTCAATGCTTCCGGTTCCATTTGTAGACTCGGGCGTAATGAGCCAGATAATGGAAGCAAACAGGGAAATGGGCGGAATATTTCAGTATTATTCGTTTTTAGCCGGAGAAGCTTTTTCAAGAGCAAACGTTTTTGCTTTGTCAATAAGCCCGTATATCACAGCACAGATCGTAATGCAGCTGCTTACGATTGCGATTCCAGCGCTTGAAAGAATGGCAAAGGAAGGCGATGAGGGCAGAAAAAAGATAAGCCGCATAACACGTTATCTTACAGTTGCTCTTGGTATTCTTACTGCATACGGATATTACACTTATTTAAGATCATTGTCTGACGCATCAGGCAGCGTTCTTACAAATACCGGAGCGTTTTCAGGCGTAGTTATCGTAGCATGCTATTCGGCTGGTGCCGCTATAATAATGTGGCTTGCTGAAAAAATAAACGACAACGGTATTGGAAACGGAATATCAATTATACTTTTTGCAAACATTGTTTCGAGAGTTCCTTCGATGCTTACCGGAGCTGTAAGCAGTGTTGCTGCAAAAGTTGGAAACACCAGTGCATTTATAATTGAAATTGCAATATTTATAGTTGCTCTTGCAGTAGCGCTTGCTATGGTATATTTTGTAGTTCATATGCACAGCGCTGAAAGAAGAATACCGGTACAGTATGCTAAACGTCAGGTTGGCAGAAGAATGTACGGCGGTCAGAACACTTACCTTCCGATGAAGCTAAATATGACTGGCGTAATGCCTATAATATTTGCAAGTTCTATCGTAGGACTTCCCGCTACAATCGGAATGATTGCCGGAAAAACAAGTCAGAGCTCAGGTTTTTGGGGAGCACTTTTAAGAGTTTTCTCGCCAAGCAGTCCTGTGTATGCGATTCTGACATTTATTCTTATAATACTGTTCGCATATTTTTATATTTCTATATCATTTAACCCAATAGAGGTAGCTAACAATCTCAAGAAAAACGGCGGTTCAATACTTGGAATCAGACCCGGTAAGCCTACGACTGACTATATCTCAAAGATACTCAGCCGAATCACACTTATCGGAGCTATTTTCCTTGGCTTGATAGCAGTAATACCGCTTTTTGCAAGTATGGTAGGTTCTTCATGGTCATATTTGGCATTCGGAGGTTCGTCTATCATAATAGTAGTTGGCGTTATTCTTGAAACAGTTACTGAAATTGAAACTCAGATGACAATGCGCCATTATAAGGGATTTCTTGAATAATGGTTTTTCCCGTTTATAAAGAAATGGAGTAGCTTAATGAAAATAATATTTTTCGGAGCTCCGGGAGCAGGTAAAGGAACACAAGCCGAGATAGTTAGTGAAAAATTATCTATACCTGCGATATCCACCGGCGCAATTATCAGAGAAGCAATAAAGAACTCAACAGAGATGGGCAAATCTGCGCAGAGCTATATAGAAAAAGGAGCTCTTGTTCCGGATAAAGTCGTAATCGGAATAATAAAAGACAGATTAGCAGAAAAAGACTGCGAAAACGGTTTTATACTTGACGGTTTTCCCAGGACAGTACCTCAGGCAGAGGCTCTTACGGAGATGGGCGTCGAAATAGACGTCGTATTGAATCTTGAAGTTCCTGACGAGCGAATCATAGCCCGAATGAGCGGAAGAAGGGTATGCCCTGCGTGCGGAGCTTCATACCACGTAATATATAAACCTTCTGCGAAAGAAGGCATATGCGATAAGTGCGGTTCGGAGCTTTCTATCCGCAAGGATGACGATCCGGAAGTAGTAAAATCAAGACTTGAAGTTTACCACAGTGAGACAGAACCGCTCAAGGAATACTACAGCAAGAAAGGTATTCTGAAAATTGTCGAAGGACAGGAAGAGCTTGCCGATACGACTGCTCTGACTCTTGCCGCACTTGGCATAAAGTGAAATCTTTAAAGAGGCGAGCAGAAATATGATTAAATTAAAATCTCAGCTTGAAATAGAGAAGATGAGAGAAGCCGGAAAGATAACCGCGGGCGCGCTGCTTGCCGCCCGGGAGGTTATCAAGCCGGGAGTTACGACAAACCACATTGACGGGATCATACGCAGGTATATCGAAAGTCACGGAGCTAAGCCTTCTTTTCTGAACTATGCCGGATTTCCGGCAAGTGCCTGCATAAGCGTTAATGATGAGGTTATTCACGGGATACCGGGACCTCGAGAGCTGCAGGACGGAGATATAGTGAAGGTTGATGTAGGTGCTTATTATAAAGGTTATCACGGAGATTCTGCCAGGACATTTTTCTGCGGAAACGTTTCCGATGAAGCAGCCGATATCGAGCGAGTATGCCGCGAGAGTTTTTATGCCGGTTTTGCAGAAGCAAAGCCGGGAGCGAGGATCGGGGATATTTCGGAAGCGATACAGCAGTATGTTGAATCAAGAGGTTATTCAGTCGTAAAGGAATATGTGGGACACGGGGTCGGAGAAAAACTTCATGAGTCACCGGATGTTCCGAATTACGGAAGAGCCGGACGAGGCGTAAGGCTGTCAGAAGGCATGACAATTGCTGTCGAGCCGATGATAAATGCCGGAGCTGCCGGAGTATACGTACTTGAAAACGAATGGACTGTTGTCACAAAAGATCACAGCCTTTCGGCTCATTATGAAAATACGATCGCGATTACCGCAGACGGCGCCGAGATACTCACAAAAATTTAATCCAATAGACAGGTTTTGGAGGGATAGTTCTGGCTAAAGATGATGTTATAACATTTGAGGGGTGCACAGTTATGGAGGCACTTCCGAATGCAACGTTTTTGGTAAAGCTCCCGAATGAGCACGTAATTACGGCTCATATATCGGGAAAACTTCGTATGAATAATATCAAAATTCTCCCCGGTGATAAGGTTACCGTAGATGTATCGGTATACGACCTTACAAAGGGCAGAATCACATGGCGTGCAAAGTAAGGCTTTACACGTATCAGGAGGGAATTAAGAAATGAAAGTAAAACCTTCGGTAAAAAAGATCTGCGAAAAGTGCAAGATCATCAAGAGACACGGAATCATAATGGTAATATGTGAAAATCCGAAGCATAAGCAGAGACAGGGCTGATTATTAATAATATTGTATTGCGCAAAGCAAAGACGATTATCAGCAAATCCGAAAAAGAAAAAACGTAAATACGGTAAAACTTAAAATTTATGAAAAGAGGTGCAACATAGGATGGCACGTATAGCTGGTGTTGATCTTCCTAGAGAAAAAAGGATCGAAATCGGTCTTACTTACATCTTTGGAATCGGTCGTACAAGCTCGAATGAGATACTTGCTAAGACAGGAATAAATCCTGACACGAGAGTTAAGGATCTTACTGAAGACGATGTAGCAAAGCTTCGTGAAGTTATCGAGCATGAATATACAGTTGAAGGTGACCTGCGCAGAAACATTGCAATGGACATCAAGCGCCTGATTGAAATCGACTGCTACAGAGGACAGAGACATCGCAAGAATCTGCCTGTAAGAGGACAGCGCAGCAAGACGAACGCAAGAACCCGCAAAGGTCCTGCAAAGACAATCGCCAACAAGAAGAAATAATGTATCTTAGTATAGGAAATGCCTCTTATACGGGAAGGAGATAATCTATGGCAAAGGCTACAACTAAAAAAACTGTAACCAGAAAGCGCCGTGAGCGCAAAAATATTGAAAAAGGCGCTGCACATATAAGTTCAACATTCAATAATACCATTGTCACAATAACCGATGTAAACGGAAATGCGATATCATGGGCGTCAGCAGGTGAAATGGGCTTCAGAGGTTCGAGAAAATCGACGCCTTATGCGGCGCAGACTGCAGCGGAAACTGCAGCAAGAGCAGCGGCTGAACATGGTCTCAAAACAGTTGAAGTATTTGTAAAAGGTCCGGGTCAAGGTAGAGAGTCAGCAATCAGAGCTCTTGAAACAGCAGGACTTTCAATTACAATGATCAAGGATGTAACCCCTATTCCTCACAATGGATGCCGTCCTCCTAAGAGAAGACGTGTATAATTTGATTGTGAAAAAATTTGATATTCGGTTTATAACCGTACTATAATTTCTACTAAGGAGGAATTAAAAAAATGGCAAAATATACCGGTCCTGCGTGCAGACAGTGCCGCAGAGAAGGCGTGAAGCTGTTTTCAAAAGGCGAGCGTTGCTACACCGAGAAGTGCGCACTTAACAGACGCAGCACAGCACCCGGTCAGCATGGAGCCGCACGCAAAAAGATAGGCGAATACGGATTGCAGCTTCGTGAAAAGCAGAAGGCAAAGAGATATTACGGAATACAGGAAAAGCAGTTCAGAAATTATTTTGCAAAAGCTGAGGTTAAGGAAGGCGTAACCGGCGAAAATCTGCTTACAATGATCGAATGCAGACTTGATAATGTAGTCTTCAGAATGGGACTCGGAGAGAGCCGCAGAGATGCAAGACAGCTTATTGTGCACGGGCATTTTCAGGTGAACGGCAAGAAGGCAGATATACCTTCGATGATGCTTAAAGTAGGAGATGTTGTCTCCGTAAAAGAAACAAGCCGCAAATCCGAAAAGATAAAGTCTCTCGTTGAAAACCTTGATAACCGTCAGGCTCCTGCATGGATCGCTGTTGACAAGGAAAATGTTACAGCTACGGTTATTGCGCTTCCTAAGAGAGAAGATATTGACTTCCCGTTTGAAGAGCATCTTATCGTCGAGTTGTATTCAAAGTAATATAAAATCCTCGGATATTTACAGTGTTAGATTACTGTATGACTTTTAATGTGTAATTTACAGAAAGAGAGGGTTTTTGGATGATAGAAATAGAAAGACCGAATATTGCGACTGTCGAAATGTCGGAAGACGGATCATATGGAAAGTTTGTGATCGAACCGCTCGAAAGAGGCTTTGGAACAACACTCGGCAATTCACTCAGAAGAGTTCTGTTAAGTTCGCTTCCGGGTGTTGCAGCTACATCTGTCAGTATAGCCGGCGTAGTACATGAAATATCCATAGTTCCCGGCGTAAAAGAGGATGTTCCGGAAATCATTCTTAATATAAAAGGCATAACAGCGAAGCTTTTCAGCGACGCACCGTCCAAAACCGTTGTAATTGACGTACAGGGACCGTGTGAAGTTACTGCCGGAAGTATAAAGAGCGATGCTGATATAGAGATATTAAATAAAGATCATCATATCGCATATGTCAGCGAAGGCGGAAGCTTTCATATGGAAATCACATTCAGCCATGGCAGAGGGTATGTTTCTGGCGAAAAGAATAAAGCCGAAGTTGCAAATCCGCCGCTTGGAATGATTTATACCGACTCAATATACACACCTGTATATAATGCAAACTACACAGTAGAAAATACGCGTGTAGGATCAAGGACAGACTACGATAAGCTTACGCTTGAAGTCACGACAGATGCAACTATTTCCGCAAAGGACGCGATTTCACTTGCAGCCAAGATTCTCAATGAACACCTTAGCCTGTTTGTTGATCTTTCTGAAGAAGCAAGCAAGGCAGTGACAGTTGTTGACGCTATTGAAACTCAGCAGGAAAAAGTCTATGAGATGACCATTGAGGAACTTGACATGTCGGTCCGTTCGTTCAATTGTTTGAAGCGCGCCGGCATTGATACGGTTAAAGATTTAGTAAATAAAACCGAAGAAGATATGATACGCGTAAGAAATCTCGGAAAGAAGTCTCTTGAAGAGGTTATCCAGAAGCTACATTCTCTCGGACTTTCTCTTAAAAAGGAAGACGAATAATTATTTTTACCGTGTTTTGCAGTCATATCAAAGAATTGCAATAAACTAAAATCGTTTTTCAACATAATAAAGGTTGAAAAACGCCTTCCAAAATACCGCATATTATGCGGTTACAGATGTAAAATAAAATTTTGCATCTGATTACTATAGTTTGAACGAAGGAGGAATATATAAAATGCCAGGCACAAGAAAACTCGGACGCCCTACAGCACACAGAATGGCTATGCTCAGAGGTCTTGTTACTTACTTGCTTGAGAGCGGCAGACTTGAAACTACCGTTACAAGGGCAAAGGAAGTTCAGGCACTTGCAGATAAAATGATCACTCTTGGTAAAGCAAACACTCTTGCATCCAGAAGACAGGCACTATCATTTATTACCAAAGAGGGCGTTGTAAAAAAGCTTTTTGATGAAATAGCACCAAAGTATGCAGAAACAAACGGCGGATATACAAGGGTTCTTAAAACGGGTCCCCGCAGAGGTGACGGCGCAGAAATGGCGATTATAGAGCTTGTTTAAGCGGATTTTTCAATATTGTCATTAAATAATAAAAAACGGAGCGTATTTTATATACGTTCCGTTTTTTAATTAAATAGTTTAAACGAAAAATTTTATAAAAAGTCTATTTGTTTTAAATTTAGCTGTCAAATCAAAATATAATTTTAATTATAAAATTATAATGTATTTCATGAAAAACGTATATGTTTAAGAAAAACAAGAACTTTATATATAATTTTTTTAAAATGACTGCTTTTATCAGGCATTAGGGTAATACCGCATTGATTGGCAATTTCATTTACTACTTCATATATGCGCATATTGTCTGTATAAATTTTTGTTTCGGTAATTAGATTGTCAAAAGAATATAAGCATCGGTCTATTGAATCAACAGCAAACTTATCACCTCCGAAAAATCTACGTAAACGCAGTCGGTGAAGAAGAGTATTTTTATTTGCGTAAAGTATAAAGTGCTTAACATCTTGCCCTTCCGAAATAAGTTTTCCTATTATTTCTTTGTAGTAATCAGGATTTACAACAGTCATTGGAATTATTAATGTTTTAGAAGACGAGTGTGCTATAAAAGAAATCAATTTGTAATTTATTTCTCTCCACAACACAATATCCTGAAAATCACCTTTCGACAATTCATCCGGAATATTGCGCCTTATAAAGAAACCAGCATTTTCCGGATCGTATACAAAAGAATTGCTAAGTCTTCTATTTAACTCAAATGCAGCCGATGTTTTTCCGGATCCAAAAGCCCCATTTATCCATATAATCATGAAATTTCCTCAAATTAAAATTTTAATATTTATACAACGATTATACTAAAATTACATTTTAATGTCAATGATTGTACAAATTAATGAAAATGTCTTGTATATGGAAGTATTGACATAATAGCACCGATAAGATATAATATTTATAAACATTTTTAGGTAAAAAGATAAATAATGAAAGGCAGGAACATAGTATTTTTTTGGTCTGTTTACTGACAGTTAAAATGTTTTGCTTCCTGTAATTTTTTTTGCCGTAAGACTATAAACGGCGGTTTTGTCTCCGGCGGTTATTTTAACATTCCCGGCGTTTTCTGTTTCAGCTGGGTAGTATTTATCAATCTGCACGGCTATGGATATAGTACCTTCAAAATTTTTTGGGACTGTTATATATATATCATCGTCGTTTGAAATTATGAATTTCTCTGCCGAAAATCCGGAAGATTTGATAGGATACTTTAAGCTGCCCTTGTCGGCAATTTTTATGCTTTCAAAATTGTCAACTGCAAAATTAAGCATAGCTTCATGGTCTTTCCAGTCATTTCTGTCATTAAGAGTTACTGCTATGAATCTTCCAGAATCGGTAGAGGCGCTTGTTACAAGGCATCTGCCTGAGCTTAGAGTATATCCGGTTTTTACACCGTCGCATATGTCAAGTCTTCGAAGCAGCTTGTTGTGATTAGAAAAGTATCTTGCCCGGCAGTTGTCACGCTCGGCAATAACATATTTATCAGTTGCTACTATCTGGCGGAAGATATCGTTTTTTAGTGCATATGCAGTTATTTTGGCAAGCTCTGCGGCGGTTGTGTAATGTGTGTCCGAACTTAAGCCGTGTGGATTGTCAAAATGAGTGTTTACAAGTCCGAGTTCGGCAGCTTTTAAATTCATAAGTTCAGTAAACTTGTCAGTGCTTCCTGAAATACTGATAGCTATCGCTGTTGCCGCGTCATTTCCAGACTCTAACATGAGACCGTAAAGCAGCTCGCGCATTGTAAGTATTTCTCCTTGTGCAAGATATATAGAAGATCCTTCTATTCCGGCGGATTCGGCGGTGATCTCTACTTGCTTTTCAAGATCTGAATTTTCTATTGCAATAATAGCGGTCATTATTTTAGTAGTGCTTGCCATCGGAAGTCTTGTATCAGCTTCTTTTGAAAAAATCAGCGAGCCTGAATTTGCATCAATAAGAGCACAGGCATAAGCTGAGGTTTCTGGGACAGGGACAGAATTTTGATCTGCCGAAACTTCTGTATAAAAAACCGTATTGTTAGCCGCTGACAAGTTTTCCGGATCAAAACGGTTTTTATGAGCAGCATAATCAGAATAAAAAAACAGAAGGACAGAAAATACAGTGGTTGCGGCTATATATTTTACTATTTCGTTAAATTTGCTGTTGCCGGTCATATAACAACTCCCAACAAAGATTGTATAATGTATATAATAATTTTATGCTGAAAAATTCTACATATAACAAAGAAAGATGAAATAAAATGAGCGAAATCAGAATACAAAAATTTATATCGGACTGCGGTATAATGTCGCGCAGGGCGGCAGAAAAAGAGATAGAAAAAGGAAGAGTTACCGTAAACGGAGAACCGGCAGTGATAGGCCAGAAAATAGATCCGAGACATGACAAAGTAAAGGTCGGAGGAAGAGTCTGCAGAGGTGAAGACAGAAAAGTATATATAATGCTGAATAAGCCGCGAGGATATGTTACAACTATGAGTGACGAAAAGGGGCGGAAATGCATACCTGAACTTTTGTCTGATCTGCCATTGCGCGTATATCCCTGCGGAAGATTAGATATGGATTCAGAGGGACTGCTTTTGCTTACAAATGACGGAGATGTTGCAGAAAAGCTTATGCATCCTAGAAACCATTTAGAAAAAATATACCACGTAAAGGTAAGAACAGAAGTTCCGCAGGAGATTATAAACCGTCTTTGTGCACCTATGGAAATAGACGGATATAAGCTAAAGCCGGTAAGTGTAGCTCTTATATCTCGTGAAAACGGAGCAACTAAGCTGAGATTTACACTTTTTGAAGGAAGAAACCGACAGATAAGAAAGATGTGTGAAAAGATCGGACTTGAGGTAATGCGTCTGCGCAGGATATCGGTTGGTGAACTGAATATAGGTACGCTTAAACCAGGTCAATGGAGGTTTTTAAATCATTCGGAAACTGAATATCTGAAAAATCTTTAAAAGACAGGAGATAAAGAATATTATGCTTCAGGTTTTACCTGTAGAGGATAAAGAACTGCAAAGAGAGTATTGCGAAACTGTAGGGGTCGAGTATGATGCTGATCAGATGTGTTATGCGGCATATGATAACGGTGAATTGCGTGGCATATCTCTTTTCAGAATAATAGATAAATATTGTGTTATTTTCAGAATAAAACTGGCAGATGGAGTATCTGATCATCTTGCAGAATATTTGCTTGCAAAGGCACCTATGAATTTTTGTGACCGATGTGGTATTAAAAAGGCGGTATTCAAAGATAAAAACGAAGCTTTAGCAAAAGAGCTTGAGTTTATTGAAAAAGACGGCATATATACGCTTGATTTGGAGGGATATTTTACTACTCCGTGCCACAGACGTGAAAAAAATAAACATGGATGAGAATCTCAAATTTGACCTTGAAAGATTTATCGGCGCATGCAGTCTTGTTTCAACGATTGAAGAGGAGAACGGCTACAAACAGGAGTTATCAGTTCCAAAGAGGGGAAAACGTGCGGGCAGCCGCCAAACTCGAGAAGGAAATACGAATATAGGCGGTTTAGGTGAAGGCACGCTGCATTTAGTGCTGAAAAATTATATATCTGCTAACCCGAACGATCAGGAAAAGAAAATAGGAAGAAAAATAACTGATGTTTATATAGACGGAAAGGCATATGAGATACAGACCCGCAATTTTGGTTCATTAAAAGAAAAGCTTGCCGATTTTTTGCCGAAAATGCCTGTTACCGTAGTATTTCCGGTAATATTAAAAAAGCGGATAGCATGGATAGATCCGGAAACTGGAGAAATGGGAAAATATCATGCAAGTCCGAAGAAAGAGACTTTATATAATATTTTTTACGAAATGGTATATATTAAAGATTACTTAAAGGAAAAGAATCTTTCCTTCTGTATATTTGAGCTTGCCGCTGATGAAACAAAACTTTTGTCAGGACGTTCATATGACAGAAAAAAATACGGAGCAGTGCGGCTTAACCGTGTTCCAACACAACTATATAATACCTATTATTTTGAAGACATGTCAAGTTTTTTGCGTCTGCTTCCTAAAGAAGATGAGGTAACAGTAAAGTCAATAGCCTCCCATGCCGGAATAGAGTGCGAGCTTGCCCAAAAAATGATATATTGCCTTGTAAAAGCGGGAGTATTGTCATATGACCGCAATGAGGGCAAAGAAAAAATTTATAAGATTTTAAGCTAAATACAACTTATAAAAGGAATTTGTTGTTATTTAAAATTAAGAAATGGAGAAATATCACCCGTATGAAGAATAAAATTTCACTTGTCATAATGGCGGCAGGCATAGGATCTCGTTATGGCGGAGGCATAAAACAGCTTGCAGCGGCGGGCCCGTCAGGAGAAATACTGATGGATTATTCAATATATGACGCACTTAAGGCAGGATTTGAGAAAATAGTATTTGTTATAAGACATGATATAGAAAAAGATTTCCGCGAGATAATAGGTGCAAAGATAGAGTGCGTATGCGAAACAGAATATGTTTTTCAGGAGCTTGATGATTTACCGGAAGGATTTGCAAAGACAGCCGGCAGGACAAAGCCCTGGGGAACAGGGCATGCAATACTTGCATGCAGAAACGCGGTTAAAGAACCTTTTGCAGTTATAAATGCGGATGACTTTTACGGGCGGGAATCTTTCGCAAATATTTACCGATATTTATCTGAAGACATACATAAAGAAGGCTTAGAGAATATTTTTCTTTCAGGGTATATTTTAAAAAATACTCTTAGTGAGAACGGAGGAGTAACTCGCGGCATATGCAAGATGGGTGACGACGGATTCCTGCAATCTATAAATGAGACAAAAAATATAAGGCGTGAAGGCGGAAGAATATGCGCTGATGGTATTGACAGCATATCTGAGGATACATTTGTTTCAATGAACATGTGGGGATTATATCCGTCTTTTATAGATAAGCTGGGCAAGGGGTTTGTTGATTTTCTAAGCGGTCTTTCTGATAGTGATATAAAATCTGAGTTTTTGCTTCCTGATATAATAGACGGATTAATAAAGAAAAAAGAGGCATGTGTAAAACTTATTCCTACGCATGATAAATGGTTCGGAATTACTTATAAAGAAGATATGGGACTTGTAAGAAGTTCAATTGAGCAGTTGGTAAAAAAAGGCGAATATCCTGTAAATGTTATGGCAGAACTAATAAAATACAAATAAATACAGTAGAATAAAATACAAAATTAAAATTTAGTTATTGAGGTAAATTAAATAAATCTAATACATGCGCCGGTATACATTTGAACAACAGTTGTTGTTTTCAATTTCATATGTATAAAGTTTTTTAATCCGCTGTTTAAAAAATCGTACCTAAAGTTCGTACTGCTATGCAAGACTCAGGCAGAAATAAAAAATATAATGCTATAAAAAAATTCGGCTTCGCCAAAGGCGAAGTCGTTTATTTTTAATTTTATATTTCGTTTAAACTGTTTGAGGACTGTCGATTGCGTCATGTCTTGCTTTTGATGGAGTTTTTCCGTAAGTCTTTAAAAATATCAAACAGAAATGGCTGTAGCTTTTAAAACCGACTGCTTCGCTTACCGCTTCACAGTCGAGATCGCTGCATGTTACCAGTTCCCATGCGTAACTCATACGAATTTCAGTTATTATCTCACTCGGCGTCTTGCCGAGATATTTTTTTGTCAGACGGCAAAGCTGTGCATGGCTGAAATTTGACAGCCTTAAAAATGCCGGCATACCCTCAGCAGCAAATTTTAGCTCATTCATCCCCCTGAGAGCAAATGCGAACGATTCCGGCAGATCGGCAGAGGTTTTGGAAGTAAGGCTTCGGTGTAAGGTAAGTGCAGAAAGGAATTGACCAATTAGCACGCGGCTAAGTTGAATTCTATCGTTTTTCGGCAGAGTAAAGATGTGTTCACCTAACCTTTTTTGATTTATCAGTTCGTTTGATGCTATCGTGTAACAGGTGATGACGACTGGCTTCGAAGAGTTTTTCCGAAGCTTGAAGCCGGAATTAACTATGTGACAAGTGCGAGAAAACGCTGGAATCCGGAACTTGGACTCTGCATACGCCCGTACACAATTGACACATGGGATTTTACAAACGACAAAAACAGCAGTTACGACCGGCGTATACACGAAAATGAGCCGATGTGCGCAATGCATGGCGATAATACGGGTGTATGGCAGGCGATGAAACAACTTGCTTGGTTCTGTCGCCGTCTGGGGTACGATGATCGCGCACTTGAATGGGAGGCTCGGGCAGCGACTTTACGCGAAAACATATTTAAACATCTTTGGAACGGGAAGTTTTTTGTCCATCAATTTTGCATTGGACATGACGGCATAGATAATTTAGAGTCTGAGAGGATGTCGTTGTCGCTGTCATACGACATAAACCGCGGAATTACCGACATAGAGCAGTCTCGTTCAATAATTGCCGAATACATAAAGCGCCGTAAAACGACTGACAACTTTGCCGAGTGGTTTACTGTTGACCCTCCATATGAAATCTTCAATTCCCATAAAAAAGGAGAGTATGTCAACGGAGCAATCTCTCCATTCACTGCTGGTGAGCTTGCAAAAGCGGCGTTCAATAGTGGATATGAGCGCTATGGCTGGGACATAATCTCGCGGTTCATCGAACTTGTAGAGCGAGACGGCGATGTGTATTTCTTATATTATCCGGATTCAAGACCGCAGCCGGAGGGAGGTCCGAGCGCATGGGGAGCAGCTGCTCTTATAAGCGCTGTTGACGAGGGACTTGCCGGAGTTGAAGATATCGATGTCTGTTACCGCAGAATCAGATTTTCGCCCCGCTTCCCAGTGACACCGTATACCGAACTGAGATATTTCACGGGCTATGAGTTGTCTGCTAAAATTGTCGACATACGTTATATTCTGACAAACGAGGGAATGAGGTATGATATCATATCGCCCGCATATGAAATCAATGCACATATACTGCTTCCTGATGGCAAAAGCTCCAAACGTCTTTTGGTAAATGGTGAGGAAATGCAATTCAAACTTACAAAAGTTGCTGAATCGACTTATGTTGATTTTGAAGTCAAAGCTGACGGGCATATAAATATTGAGATATACTTTTAAATAAATTGACATGGCGGAAAAAAATAACCGCCATGTTTTTTTTGTTTTAATTGAAATTGATTTCAAATACAGTATAATTTTTATATAAATTGCCTGACAGCAAAAAAACATAAGATGCCGGAAGCTGCTATATATGACTGAAGATAATATAAATTTTTGAGGCTGAAAGAGATGGGTATTTCAAATTGCCCGAATTAATATTTTTGTGTTGATTTACATGCTTCAAAAAACGTTCATGAAAGCATATAAAAACATTGCTGTATTTGTAGTAAAAGGAATAAGTTTTATTATTATAAATAAAATCTATTGCAAAGCAGATGCCTTTAAATAAAATAAGTTAAAATATTGCAATTTTTGTATTGTTTATGTATAATGTATGGTGTATCTAATTATATATGGGGAAGTTTTTGAGAGGAATAAAATAGATGGCAGTAACGGCAGGTATTTACATTCTTACAGAAAAAAAGGCGAAAATACTTACGGCGCTGAAAGCATCGCTCAGAGATGCTGAATCTGTGTCAATAAATAAAGATGAAGAAATAAACGGAGATATCGTAAAAGACGGTATATTTAAAGAAGAATATAAAGAATATACTGACAACTTCGGAAACAATTTTTCAAATGAGACGGCAGTGGTAGTATATGACGATTATGTTTCGGTACTTTTTGAGGACTGCGATCCTGGCGAAGCTGAAGAAAATGCTGTAAGATACAGCGATATTTTCGGTAAGACTGTTCTTTATTTTATAAATATAGATAACGACGCCATTGTATTCGGTGCTGCCGACGGCGGGAAAATAAAGACGAGACTTGCTTATGGTGAATATCTGGATGAATACGGCATAAAGCCGGAGAAAATAAATATGGATTATCTTGCATTCATATATAATGCTGGAAATCTTACAGATCTTAACCGCTGTGCTGAAGCGTCAGACGGAATATCCGACATAGTTTATGCTTTGGAGGAGGATTATGGGATATATGCGGAAGTTTCTCCGCTTACGATATCGCTTTTTAAAGATAAATATAAGTTGCTTGAAAAGAGCAGAAGCTTCAGTGTTTATTCAGCACTGTAAAATAGAAATTAAAAATAATAAATAAAAAGAAGAGGAAATAAATTGGAGTATATATCCGAAACTGTTGATACGATAATAATAGGCGCAGGACACGCCGGAATAGAAGCGGCGCTTGCTTCGGCAAGACTCGGCTGCAAAACTGTTCTTTTTACGTTAAATCTTGATGCTGTAGGTAATATGCCATGCAATCCGTCAATAGGAGGAACAGGCAAGGGACATTTGGTCTTTGAGATAGATGCATTAGGCGGACAGATGGGAAAAACAGCAGATAAGGCTTGCCTTCAAAGCCGGATGCTTAATATGGGAAAAGGACCGGCGGTACATTCGCTGCGCATGCAAGCAGACAGAGTAAAATACAGACTGCTGATGAAGCAAGAGATAGAGAACTGTGAGAATTTATCGCTTGTTCAGGCGGAAATAACCGAGATACGGCAAAAAGGAGATATGTGGCAGACAGTAACAAGGCTTGGAGCAGTTTGGACCGCAAAAAGTGTTGTTATATGTTCAGGTACATATCTTTCGGGAAGTATTATTGTGGGCGACGTATCATATTCGGGAGGACCGGACGGAGCGTTTCCGTCTGACGGTCTGTCAGAGAGTCTTAGAAAACTGGGAGTACCTCTTGTAAGGTTTAAAACCGGAACTCCGCCTCGTATTCATGCTGACAGTATAGATTATTCAGCACTTGAGATACAGGAGGGCGATAGAAACCCTGAGCATTTTTCAGGTTATGAAGAGGATTTTGGAGCAGTAGCTGACCTTCCATGTTATATTGCGTATACAAATGAGACTACGCATCAAATAATAAGGGATAATATTCATTTATCCCCACTGTATTCCGGACGAATAAAAGGAATAGGTCCGCGCTATTGCCCAAGTATTGAAGATAAGGTAATGCGATTTGCTGATAAGACAAGGCATCAGCTTTTCGTAGAACCTATGGGAATTGACACAAAAGAAGTATATCTTCAGGGATTCAGTTCGTCATTGCCGGAAGAAGTGCAGCTGAAGATGCTGCATTCAATAAAAGGACTTGAAAACGCAAAGGTAATGCGAAATGCATACGCAATAGAATATGACTGTACAGATCCGTTGGCTCTGTGCGCCACGCTTGAATTTAAGGAATTTCCGGGTCTGTTCGGTGCCGGACAGTTTAACGGCACTTCGGGATATGAAGAAGCGGCAGCTCAGGGGCTTATTGCAGGCATCAACGCTGCAATGAGAGTGAAAGGAAAAGAAAAAATAATACTTGCGAGAAATTCATCATATATAGGAACTTTAATAGATGATCTTGTCACAAAAGGAACAAACGAGCCTTACCGCATAATGACATCAAGGTCTGAGTACAGATTGTTATTGAGACAGGATAATGCCGACAGGCGTCTTACCGAGATAGGACATTCAGTAGGACTTGTAACTGATGACGCATATGAGTATTATCTTACGAAGAAGAAGCATATCGAAGATGAAATAAATCGCATAAAGAATACAAGTTTCGGACCGTCTGAAAAGCTGTCAAAGCTTCTTGAAAAGTGCGGATCTGCAGAAAACCGCCATGGAGTAAAAATGTCGGATTTGCTGAGACGCCCTGAAATAACTTACGATATTCTTGCAGAAATTGACGAAGGGCGGCCGAATTATCTTACAAACCGTGAAAAACATGCGGTAGAAGTGGAAATAAAATATGAAGGTTATATAAAAAAGGAACTTGCCGAGGCTGAACGTTTTAAAAAGCTTGAGGAGAAAAAGTTCCCGCCGGATATTGATTATTATTCAGTCAAAGGAATACGTGCCGAGACACAGCAAAAGCTTACTAAATTCCGTCCGGCAAGTATAGGACAAGCTTCTCGTATATCAGGAGTAAGTCCGGCAGATATATCAGTGCTTTTAATATATCTTGAAAATTACAGACGAAATATATCGGATAACAGCATTGATCAGACAGATCAATGAAAAAACACAGGGAGGGAAAAGAATAATGCCGCTTGCCGATAAAATAAGACCGCAGACTCTTGACGAAGTAGTCGGACAGCAGCATTTGTTGTCAAAAAACAGCTTGTTTCGCCGAGTTATAGAATCCGGCGAAATTCCCAATATGGTATTTTTCGGGCCGTCAGGCGTAGGAAAAACTACGGTGGCAGAGATAATTGCCAAAAATACCGATAAAACTTTAAGAAAAATAAATGCTACAAACGCTTCTCTGTCAGATATTAAAGATATTTGTGCCGAAACAGGGTCTGTGTTTACATCTGAGGGAATTTTATTATATATTGATGAGATACAGTATTTCAATAAAAAACAGCAGCAGTCGCTGCTTGAATTTATTGAAGACGGCAGAATTACACTTATATGCTCGACTACCGAAAATCCTTATTTTGCAATATATCCTGCAATTTTGTCAAGATCGAATGTTTTTGAATTTAAAAGCGTTGACAAAAGTGATGTTCGCAAAGCGCTCGACAGAGCATATGGCATTATCCGAAGCAGTTATATGACTGAAGAAGAAGCGCCTGAAAGCGAGAAAGACGCGGCTCTTGATCTTATCGCTTCATCATGCATTGGAGATGTAAGGCGCGCAATAGGTGCGCTTGAGCTTTGTTTTACAGGTACCGCAGGAATAATAACTGAGAAGGCAGCTCGGGAGGCGATAGGGGATTTTGCCTTAAAACTCGACCGAGACGGAAATGAACATTATGATTTGCTTTCGGCTTTACAGAAATCGATTCGCGGTTCGGATGAAAATGCGGCGCTGTTTTATCTTGCACGTCTTTTGGAAGCGGGCGATCTTTTATCTCCGTGCCGCAGGCTGCTTGTTATCGCTTCGGAGGATGTAGGACTTGCATATCCCATGGCAGCAGTAATAGTAAATTCACTGATAGAAAATGCGAAGCAGCTTGGACTGCCTGAGGCGAGAATACCGCTGGCAGAGGCTGTCGTGCTTCTTGCTACGGCACCTAAATCAAATTCATCATATATGGCGTATGATGCGGCTGCCGAAGACGTACGATCCGGAAAGGGAATGAAAATGCCGGATTATCTGCGGGATTCTATGCAGCCCTCTGCAGATAAAAACAGAGGATATATATATCCTCATACTTATCCTAAGCATTATGTAAACCAGCAGTATTTGCCTGATGATATAGCTGACAGAAAATATTATGTGTTTGGAGACAATAAGACAGAACAATCTGCTGCGGAGTATAGAGAAATGATAAAAAGATATGCAGAAGGGTTTGTTAAAAAGAAAAATGAAAGTAAGTAATTATTGAAGGGAAGAAAAAAGAAAAGGTGTACGGATTGCTCGGAGCGGCAGTAAATGCCGCCGCGGTAATAGTAGGGGGCATAGCCGGACTTATTATCGGAAAAACTTTAAAAAAGAATATAAGCGATGCGGTTATGACCGGTTTAGCGCTTGTGGTTATATATATAGGCATATCCGGAGCGTTTAAAGGAGAAAACACGTTGATAGCAATAATATCAATTGCCATCGGAGCGGTTACAGGTACAGCGCTTAAACTTGAGGACAGAATAAATTCATTGGGTAAAAAGCTTGAAGATCTGGTATCAAAAAACGGAGGCGGAAATATAGCAAAAGGCTTTGTTTCGGCAAGTCTTTTGTTTTGTGTGGGCGCTATGTCTGTGACCGGACCTCTTGACAGCGGACTTCGGGGAGATCATACCACTCAATACACAAAAGCGATGCTTGACGGAATAGGAGCGGTGGTATTTGCGTCAAGTTTAGGCGTCGGAGTACTTTTTTCGGCAGGATTTATAATAGTATATCAAGGATCAATAACCTTGCTTGCCGCATATATAAAGCCGTTTTTATCTGAAACTGTCATAAATGAGATGACGTGTGTCGGTTCGCTTTTGATTATGGCTCTTGGCTTTAATATGTTGAGTATAACAAAAATAAAGGTTATGGATCTTTTGCCGGCCATATTTATGCCGATTTTGCTTTGCAGAATACCGGGATTGGGATAAAAAAATACAGTGCGGTAAATAATGTCGTAAAAGATACTTAAAAGCAGACAAAAACACAAATAAATTGAAAAAAAGTATTGCATTATTTCCCATGATGTGATATAATACTAAATACTGAACAAATGCCTTTATTGTATTTAAGGTAAAATTAAATTATTGCATGTTAAAGGAGGGAAACTCATGAAGGAAAATCTCCATCCGGAATATAAGGAAGTAACCGTTAAGTGCGCCTGCGGCGAAACTTTTGTTACAAGATCTACAAAAAGTGATCTTCGCGTTGATATATGTTCAAAATGTCATCCTTTCTTTACCGGTAAGCAGAAGTTTGTTGATGCCGGCGGACGCGTTGATAAGTTCAAGAAGAAATTCAATATAGGTTAATGCCTTTGTGCACTTTTTAAATTAGTATAAAAAGAAATCAAATAAGTCTCTTTTTACCCGATTCTGTTGTTTGCAGAATCGGTTTTTTTGTTTCTTGGAAAAATTATAATTGTTTTATAATTTTAAATTAAGTTTATATTGAAAAATTAAATATGTTTTGATATAATTCTGCTGAAAGCATCAATTTCTATTTTTATATGATGCTGTGAAGAAAAAACAGTTATATTGTGGAGGGCAGAAAATGACCGACTTTTATGAAGACAGAGTACGCGTGTTTTTAGGTGAACTCGTAAAACTGAATAAGATACATGAACAGCGGGTGTACGGATTTAAGTATAAATACTGCGGATATAAAAACGGAAACGAACTCCCTGTAATAGATGAAAGCTTTAAAACACTTGAAAAAGGCGAATACTGGGGAGGGAAAGCGCACATTCACGCATGGTTTTATAAAAAACTGGAAATTCCGGAGGATATGCTCGGAAAGGATATTGTATTAAGACTTGATACGGTAGATAAGGGATGGAATGCTTCAAACCCTCAGTTTATAGCCTATGTGGACGGCGCAGTCTGTCAGGGACTTGATATAAATCACCGTGAGTTATATCTTGACAAGGCAAAAAAAGTATATGATATATATATCTATGCCTATACATCCGATTATTCTACGCCATTTGATTTTAAAGCGTCACTTATAGAATACGACCGTGAAGTTAATAAGCTATTCAATACGCTGTCAGTTGCATATGAAGCTTCTCTTATGTACAATCCTAATGATAAAATATATTCAGATATAGAAAAGGCGGTTATCGGTGCGGTTAATTTAGTTGACCTGAGAAAAGGACGCAGTGAAGAATTTTTGAAATCCATAAAGCTTGCCCAGAAATATATTGACAGCAATCTTATCGGAAAATCAAAGGAAACTTCGTCTGTAATTTGCGTCGGACATACTCATATTGACGTTGCATGGCTGTGGACGCTTGATCAGACAAGAGAAAAGGTAGTAAGGTCTTTCTCAAATGTAATCGCTTTAATGAAACGATATCCTGAATATAAATTTATATCAAGCCAGGCGCAGCTGTACAAGTTTCTCAAGGAGGAAAGCCCGGAACTTTACGAAGAGGTAAAACGGCTTGTACGTGAAGGGCGCTGGGAAGTTGAAGGCGCGATGTGGGTGGAAGCCGACTGCAATTTGTGCTCAGGAGAAAGCCTTGTGCGTCAGATATTGTACGGAAAACAGTTTTTCAGACGTGAATTCGGAGTCGATTGCCATGTGTTGTGGCTGCCGGACGTTTTCGGATATTCGGCGGCTCTTCCTCAGATATTGAAGAAGGGTGGAATAGATAAATTCGTGACGTCAAAGATAAGCTGGAATGAAACAAACAGAATGCCGTATGATATATTTTTCTGGCATGGAATAGACGGAACAGATATATTTACTTATTTTCTCACAGCGCAAAGAAAAGAGCGCGGAAAAGAGCCGATAACTGGATGCAACTATAATGCATGGCTTGATCCTGCACACCTTGCCGGAGCATATGATAGGCTTCAGCAGAAATATATTACCGATGAGGTGATGATAAGCTATGGATATGGAGACGGAGGCGGCGGACCTACTCAAAAATATCTTGATTATTATGATATTTTGAAAAAGGGCGTGCCGGGTGTTCCGACGGCTAAAATTGAATTTGCCGGAAGCTTTCTTGAGCGGGTAAAGAAAAAAGCGGAGAAAAATCCAAAGACACCGCATTGGTATGGAGAACTTTATCTCGAATATCACCGCGGAACTTATACGTCAATGGCAAAGAACAAGAGATATAACCGAAAAAGCGAATTTTTGCTTGAGAAGGCAGAGACTTTATCGCTTGCAGCGGAAATTCTTGCAGGAAAGACATATCCTTCTGAGAGAATATACGATTCATGGGAAACTGTGCTGCTTAATCAATTTCATGACATTATACCAGGATCGTCGATAAAAGAAGTATATGACGAATCATGGAAGCAGTATGAAAAAGTGAATGAAACAGGAAAAGATATAGTAGCATCTTCCGAAAAGGCGATAACAGACGGGATTAATACCGACGGAGGCATACTTGTATTTAATAATAATTCATTTGTATCCAGCGGACCTGTAAAACTTAACGGAAAAACAATATTTGTTAAAGATATTCCGGCAAAAGGCTATAAAGTAGTAAAAGAGTTTTCAGATAAAAACAGTATAAAAGTAACGTCAAATTCAATAGAAAACAAATATTTGAAACTAGTGCTTGATAAGAAAGGCGCGTTTACTAAAATCTATGACAAGAAAAATAAACGCAGCGTGCTTAAGCCGGGCTGCCGCGGGAATGTGCTTATGGCGTATGAAGATCTCCCAAGAGATTATGATAACTGGGAAATAAGCAATTACTATACTGAAAAGTCATGGGAAATAGACGAGGTTGTTTCTACCGAACCTGTAAATGACGGAGTAAGAGCCGGAATAAGGATAGAGAAGAAATTTCTTGACAGCATACTTGTTCAAACAATCTGGCTGTATGAGGATATGCCGGGAATTTATATCGAAAATGATTTTGACTGGAAAGAAAAACATATAATCGTTAAAGCAGAATTTCCGGTAGATATTAATTCACAGCGCGCATCGTATGATACACAGTTCGGATTCTTAGAGAGGCCAACTCATATGAATACAAGCTGGGATGCTGCAAAATTTGAAGTGTGCGCTCATAAATATGCTGATTATTCAGAGCATGATTACGGAGTTGCGATATTAAACGACTGCAAATACGGTCATGATATACATAACGGAATTATGAAGCTTACATTGCTTAAATGCGGAACTCACCCGAATCCCGAAGCTGATAAATGCCGTCATGAATTTACATATGCTGTATATCCGCATTCCGGAGATTTCCGTGAAGCTGGAGTGATAAAAGCCGCATATGAGCTGAATGTTCCTATGACAGCCGAGCATATCGGAAAACAAAGCGGAAATTTAAATGAAAGCTATTCATTGTTTGCATTAAAAGATCGTACACCATACGGCGGAAATATATTCTGTGAGACGATCAAAAAGGCAGAGGACGGAAGCGGAGCCGTAGTACGCTTGTATGAAGGTTTTAATAAACGCACTTCGGCTGATATAACATTCGGCTTCGATTTTGACAGGGCATATATATGCGGTATTATGGAAGATGATGTTGTAAAAGAAGTAAAAGTTGACGGAAGAAGCGTAAAACTTTACTTTGCACCGTTTGAAATAGTAACATTAAAACTTGTTTTTTGAGGAGATATGATAAAAACCCGAACGCCGGCATGATACCGGCGTTCGGGTTTTTAAAAGCTTTTATACATTCTAATTGTTTGCGCCGGAGTGACGCAGTATATATATCTCAGATTCGGTAAGATGCCGCCATTCGCCTCTTGAAAGAGAAGGATCAAGAGATAATCCGGCAAAATCCGTTCTTTCGAGAAATAAAACTTTTTTTCCTAGATATCCGCAGATCCTTTTTATTTCGTGATATTTTCCTTCAGTTAGAACAATAGATCCACGGTTTCTGTGTTCCGGATCTATCTTAAGGATACAAGGCTTTGTAAGTTCGCCGTCAAGCGGTATGCCCTGGGCGCACATTTCAATATCCTTTTCCAAAAAAGGAGCATCGCATTCTACAAAATATGTTTTTTCTACATGATATTTAGGCGAAAGCATTTTATGCGCAGCCTTTCCGTCGTTAGTCAAAATCAAAAGCCCGACGGTATCTTTGTCAAGGCGTCCGGCGGGGAAAAGCCCTTTAGACAAATAGTTTTCCGGAAGCAATGATAAAACCGTTTTTTCACGCGGATCGTCGGTTGCCGAAACTACACCTTGGGGCTTGTTCATCATAATATATATGAATTCACTGTATTTAAGCAAATTTCCGTCTAAAGAGATTTCTGATGATTTTTCATTTACCTTGTAATCCGGTTTTGTTATTGTATTTCCGCCGACGGTTATTTTTCCTGATCTTATTATGCCGGCAGCCTGTGAACGTGAACATATGCAGGCGTCTGATATGTATTTGTCAAGTCTCATTGTCAAGTATACTCCCCGGAGCAATTTCAAGGCAGATTTTTTCATAACCGGCTGAACGCAAAGCTTCGGAAGCGGAAGAAAACGCTTTTTCCGCAGTGTTATTCTCTTTTGAAAGATGAGCAAGAATTATTTTTTGTGTGCCGTTAGAAGCGAGATACGGAATAAATTTTGCGCAGGCATCATTTGAAAGATGGCCGTGATCAGACATGATGCGCGATTTTAGATATTCGGGATAGTCGCCGTTTTTCAGCATTTCAACATCATGATTGGATTCAAAAATAATAGTTTTAGATCCGAAAATATTTCTTGCAATATCGCGTGTAACATATCCTATATCTGTAACATAAGAAAAACTGTCGCCGGTTTCGCTGTCGCCTGCATTTATGCGGTAACCCACGCTTCCTCCGGAATCATGAGGAGTTTTGAAGGCATGCACTGAGATTTCTGCTGAAAGCATGATATCCGAGCCGGGTTCAAGAATTTTTAAACATTTACACAAAAAAGGGTTTTTTCCGCCTTGTTTTATAATATTTGCGGAAGCAGAATTTATATATACAGGAATTTCACGCTTTTTGCATATGGTTTCAAGTCCGCGTATATGATCTATATGTTCATGCGTAACAAGAACGCAGCTTATGTTTTCAAGAGCGGTTCCTATCTTTGTAAGCGCGAGCGACAAAGTTCGGCAGGATACACCGGCGTCTATAAGCAATTCAGTACTTCCGTAGCGTACATATGAGGAGTTCCCGGAAGAACCGGAAAAAAGCGGGATAATTTCAAGCATAAATAATGTCACTTTCAAAAAAGTCCGTAAGAATTTATAAGTCCGCGAAAATATAAAAATTTTTGGGCGTCAATATTAAATATATGTGTATGCCATAAAAACCTAATTGTATATACCGAAAATCATATTCCAAAATATTTTGCGGTTCCGGTTAATATAAGCATATAATCTATAAGAAGTGAAAATATAGCCGATACTAAAACTATAAGAATATTTTTTTCAAGCTGATGCAGTAACATAAGCTGTTTTTGTATTCTGCTGTCTTCTTGAGATTTTTTTTCTTTTATAAACGCAGCCCCGAAAGAGCTGAAAATGTATATAAGCGCGAGAATAAAGGCACCCCATATATATATTTCCTGTATTATCTGAATTCCGGATTTAATAAAACCAAAATAAATGGATAACAGCAATAGAAAACATATTATCAGCTTAAAAGTATTTTTCTTATTCTCGATTTTTTTTGCTTTTACGGATGATTTGTTTTTTCTCATTGAAATTAAGCTCATAAAGTTTTTTCGGGATTGAGCATTTCTGCACCGTAAAGTCTTACTTTAAGAACATAAGCACTGTCTTCCCCGAAAACGTCGGTCATTGCCTTGTTAAATTCAGTAACATATTCATTTGGAACAAAGGCCTGAATTGTGCCGGCGAATCCTCCGCCGTGAACTCTGTAAGCAGTACCCGGCTTTGAGTCAAGAACTTCTCCGGCGACTGCGAGAGCTATGGAAATGCCCTGCTCACGGATATTTTTTGTAGTGTACGTATTCTGAAGAAGTATTGAAGATGACAGCCCGGACGCTTTTATATTTCGTAAAAATTCCTTTATGTCGTCATTTTTTAAAGCAGCTGCCGCTCGTGTAACTCTTTCGTTTTCATTTAGAAAGTGAAGGGCGCGCATTACGGCGCGGTCACCGCATTTTTCGCGAAGAGTTTTTATTGAAGCGAGAACGTCTTTTTTATCCACATCTCTTAAAAATTCCTTGCCAAATTGCTTAGCGACCGATTTCATTTCGGCAGGTATTGAGGCATAATCTTCATTGAGATCAGCATGATTGCCTCCGGTATTTATTATACACAGCGAATAGCCGTGCGAGGAGAGATCGAAATCCGGCTTTTCAACAATGGGGTTTTGAGGATCCGCAAAGTCAATTGCGACAAATCCTCCGGCGGCGCATGCCATTTGATCCATAAGTCCGCACGGTTTCCCGAAATGAACATTTTCTGCATACTGAGAAATTTTAGCTATGTCAATATATCCTATATTTCCGCCATTGTAAAAATGATTGAGTATATTGCCTATCATATCTTCAAAAGCGGCAGAAGATGAAAGTCCGGAGCCTTTAAGTACATTTGAGGTCGTGTACGCATAAAATCCTCCATCACGGAATCCATTTTTAAGAAATCCGTCGCATACGCCGCGGATAATTGCGGAAGCTTTAAAAAACTGGCTTTCATCAACTCTTGAAACGTCGTTAAGATCCACTATATCCTCAGGAAAGCCTTCGGATTTTACGCGGATCTCTCCGGCTGAATTTTTTGCGGCAACAGCTATAATATCAAGACTTATTGACGCTGCAATAACTTTACCGTGGTTGTGGTCGGTGTGATTTCCGGCAATTTCGCTTCTGCCCGGCACTGAAAAAAGTGAAACATCAGCGTCATCCGGCAGAAGTGACGAATAAATTTCGATAAACTTTTCAGCCGCTGTTTTGTAACGATTACGGCATTGTGAGATATCGCAGTCAGAGCCGTAAAATTTTTTAAACTCGGCGTCATAGCTGCCGCTTGTTATCTCTGAACATAATTCTGACATTTTCATTTTTTATAAACTCCTTAAATTTAGTGGTTTTATAATATTTTAATATTTATAAATAATGCTATATGGAACTCTGTATTTTATTTTTTAATTATAACATTTTTTTACGTATTTTGCAACATTAATTTAAATTGATGCAGAGCTAAAATTATGTTTGCCCCGCATTGACAAACTGTGTTTTATCTGATATAATTTTAAATGTATAGTTATTGGTATGTTTAATGTTATCATATGTAAATATGGAGGTGAAAGGTTTGGGCAGAGCTGTCATGGTAACATCGTTTAAAGGCGGAGTCGGCAAGACTACGATATCAGCAAATCTTGCAATGACGCTGGCACAGATGGGTTTTCGAGTCGCGGCGATAGACTGTGACCTCGAATCACGCTGCCTTGACATTGCTCTGGGGCTTGAAAGTTCATCTTTATATAACATATGTGAAATACTTTCGGGGAAATGCACTGTTGCCGAAGCTGCGGTCAATGATAAACGCTGCAGCAATCTTTCTTTTATTGCGGCGCCAGCATATTTTTCGCTTGCCGATGTAGATTCGTTCAGTTTTACCGAAGAAGCGGTAAAATCGTTTGTTTTAAAATTGAAGCTTGAATATGATTTCGTTATCTTTGATTTGCCTGCGCGTCCCGATAAATTATATAAAGCGCTTGTAAAGTATTCAAATTATGCGATAGTAATATCACTTCATACTGCGGCTTCAATACGTGCTGCTGAAAAAACGGCAATGGCTCTTGAAGAGCTTGGTTGCGGGAATGCTGATAATGAACTTATAACAAAAAATCTAAAAACGCGTCTTATTATTAACAGTTTCATAGCAAAAGATGCGGCAAGCGGAGTAAGACCGTCCATATATGATGTTATAAATAAGACATCGGTTCGTCTTATAGGAGTTTTGCCTTATGATGAAGGTATGGCGCGCGGACAGGAAAACGGATTGCTTGCATATCAGGTAAAAAAAGGAAGAAACAACTTTAACCGTGCTATGATAAATATAGCGAAGCGTTTTACGGAAACACAGGTTCCGCTTCTTTCAGGAATTAAGCTTGATGTTCAGAAAACAAAAATAACATGAACTTAAAGAAGTGTGGATATGATATGAGAAAAAGAAAGATGATTTTTCTGAAAGCATTGAAAAAAGCGCCTGACTATGTATTTGGGGATTAGGTTAAGTAGGTTAATCAGGTTAATCAGTCGCATAAAAAAATCAAGTTTGAATGTTATTTGTTTAAAACAGCCGTAATTTTGAACCGGTAAAAGAGTAGATTGTGTCCGATTAGACTATATATTAATAAATTATAGCTTGAACTTTTTTCAGCATATCTGACAAAAATAAGATTGGTATAAAAATAATAGTTAAAAAAGCATGATAGATAAAGTTAACATATAGATTATTAAAAGAAAGGATGTCATACATGGAAATAGCAATTATTGCTCATGACACGAAAAAAGAACTTATGACGCAGTTTTGTATAGCATACTGCGGTATTTTGAGCAAGCACAATCTTTATGCTACCGATATTACCGGCAAATATATTTC